>NZ_RCIH01000004.1:0-300000 GCF_003675855.1 Halostella salina
TCCGGGGTCGTAACCGGACGGCGACCGCTGACGCGGGACGCGAAAGCGTACCTCACCGCCGAGGAAACGCGTAACCTGAATATCCCCTTCGGGGAATCCCACCCCTTCAGGGGTGGGAGGAGGTCAAGATGTTGGTGTGTTCTCCCTCGCCACGTCAGGTGGCCAGTCGCGGATCGCCCGGCAGGTGTCGCGTTTCGCCCCCGGAAACTCGGCTGGGGGTTATAATGGCCGGCCCGGACTACTCTCCGTATGGACTGGGCCCTCAGGATCGGGAAGGACGTTCCGCCGTGGGTACTGAAAGCCGTGCTGATCGCTGCTATCCTGTCGATCGCCGGACTGCAGTATCTCGATATCATCTGAGCGTCTCCGCGCTGGCCCAGCTACTGATCCGGTGAGTCAGTGGGGAGGTTTGCAACTGTGGGGGGCGACACGCAGGCGATACGACAGCACGGGGAGCCGCCGCCGAGCATCAAAATAGTTACATTCCAACACGTGTCCCATCCGGATGATGCGCGGGAACTCCGTTCCGAAGATCGTCGTCGACGAGAACGTGGAGATCGCCGTGTCTCTGGCCGGGATACTGGCAGTCTGTGCTGCCACCTACTACGTGGGCGAGACGGGGAACTGGGAACCGCTGTCCGCGACGTCGTTCGGACTGGCACTCGTCGTCCTGTTCGTCACGTCCGAGCAGTGATCCAGCAGCGCGAGCCTGGAACGTGCCGAGCCCTGCGTCGTTCACCGGTAACCGGTCGATACAGGGTACTCGCTTATCGGTCAGTACAGCGGATCATTCCTCGAGTTTGTCTGTTACCGTTTCGAAGAGCCGGTCTGTCCACGCTGGGAAGACGAGAGCAGCAAGGGTTCCAACGACGACACCAGCAACAATACCCTGTGTGATATCTTGGAGAACTGTCGTTCCGACTGCCGACCCGAACGTCACCCCAACCAGCATTGCGAAGACGAGCCGTTCTCCGGCAGTGTCGTCGGAATCCTCAGACATCTGTCTCTGACAGACCTCCGGGAGGCAAAAATAACCCGGGGTAGCGTCGCGTGATCTGAAACGGCTGTTCGGTTCGCCCGTCTATCTAACAGACGATTCAGCGGTGATCGCTTGGGATCTGTCCGAGACTCCGTCGTCCCCCGATACTGGTGGATACAGCCATCGAATCGGCCGATACAGCCAGCATGGGCAGTCGCTCCAATCCACGACGGATCGGAAGTTAACACCTATATCCGACAACCGTGGATTCCTACGTACCATGCAATTCTGTGACGAGTGTGGTTCGCTGATGCACACGGAGGGCGACACGTGGGTGTGTCGCTCCTGCGAGAACGAGGAATCACGGGACTCGCAAGCGGAAGCGGCGATGGCGATTCAGGATGGACAGCGGGACGACGGGGCACCCGCCGTGGCCGACGCGACGCAGGACACCACCGAGACGATGCAGGAGCCCTGTCCGGCCGAGGACTGCGACAGCGACCGGGCCACCTCCGAGATGATGCCGAAGCCGGGCGGCTCCTACGAGGTCCGGCTGTTCACCTGCGTCCAGTGCGGCCACAAGTGGCGCGAGTCTTGACTCCCCGGTAACCCAAACCACTCAATTCGCAGGGTCGTTCTATTGGGTGGTTCACTCGACCGGGTGTGAAACTACCCGACTTATACATCGCCCTGCGATACCGCTGCCGGGGAACCTCTGGCGAACGGCGTGAGGATAGTTTATCACACACCAGCATACGCCGCCTCTGGCGGCGTTTCTCCGCCGGAGCGGGGTGGAACCCCGCGGAGGCGGCCTTTTTCATCGAAGTTTTTGCACCGAGTGGTTCGCTCGCAGAGCGAGCGAACCCGAGGTGGAAAAAGTTCGTTAGAAGAACTTGAACAGGTCGTCCCGTTCGGCCTCGTGGAGGTGGTGGCGGACGGCCTCGGTCAGCGCGTCGATGTCGCCGGTTTTGGCGGTGATCGGCGCGACCGTCTCCTGCCACTGCTGCCACGGGGGAAACAGGCCGAAGCGGTCGCAGATGGCGTCCAGCCGCTCGTCGCGGTCGTCGACCTTGTCCATCTTGTTGACGGCGATGACCGTCGGGATCCCGAGATCCTGCAGGAACGCGTACATGTCGATGACGTACGGCACCTCGTCCTCGCCGGAGTGGCGGTCGATGATGTCGACGGCGCTCTTGCCGTCCAGCACGAGCACGGCGACGAGGACGTTGTCGGCGCGGTCCTCCAGATAGCGCACGATGCCGTCCTTGGTGGCCTCGCGCTGTTCCTCGGCGACGCCGGACATGAAGCCGAAGCCGGGGAGGTCCGTGAGGACGAAGTCCTCGGGTGCCCAGTCGTAGTGGTTCGGCGAGCGCGTGACGCCGGGCTTGCGGCCGGTGTCGAACGTGTGGCCCGTCAACTCCCGCATCAGCGTCGACTTCCCGACGTTCGACCGGCCGAGGAAGACAACCTCGGCGTCGCGGTCGGGGCGCTCCTCGAACATGGCCGCCGGTAGCGCCCCGCCGCGGTTAAGCGTGCCGTCTGCCGGGCCGGCACCGGGCGTTATTTCCCGGCGGCACCCGAACGCCGCGACGTGCGCCTCGTAGAGGTCATGATCCCGGCGGGCAAGCGCGAAGCCGTCCTGCGGACGCTGGACGACGAGGGGATCGACTACGCCGTCACCGACGAGACGAGCAGCCGCGAGTACACGGCCGTCGTCTCCTTCCCCCTGCCGCGCAACGCCGTCGAGCCGGTGCTGGACCGCCTCCGGGAGATCGGCATCGACGACGACAGCTACACCATCGTCATCGACGCCCGGACGGTCGTCTCGCGGCGGTTCGACGCCCTGCAGGAGCGCTACGACGACGAGGACGAGTCCGACCAGCGGATCGCCCGCGAGGAGGTCCGGACGGAGGCGGCGGAACTGATGCCGGACCTGCGGACGTACCTGACACTGGCGGTCGTGAGCGCCGTCGTCGCCACCGCGGGGCTGTTGCTCGACTCGCCCGCCGTCGTCGTCGGGTCGATGGTGATCGCGCCGGTGCTCGGGCCGGCGATGGCGACCAGCGTCGGCACCGTGGTCAACGACGACGACCTGTTCCGGACCGGGATCAAGCTGCAGGCGGTCGGTTTCACCGTCGCGGTCGTCGCTGCGACGGCCTTCGCCGTGCTGGTGAAGTCGCTGTACCTCGTCCCGCCGGGACTCGACGTGACGGCGCTCGGGCAGGTGCAGGGGCGGCTCTCGCCGGATTTCCTCTCGCTGGCGGTGGCGCTCGGGGGCGGCATCGCGGGCGCGATGAGCCTCGCCGGCGGCGTGTCGGCGGCGCTGGTCGGCGTGATGATCGCCGCGGCGCTCATCCCGCCCGTCGCCGCCGTCGGCATCGGCGTCGCGTGGGGGCTGCCGAACGTCGTGCTCGACGCGAGCGTGCTGGTGTGCGTGAACCTGCTGTCGATCAACCTCACCGCGCTGGCGGTCCTCTGGTACATGGGCTACCGGCCGGAGCGGTGGTTCGAGGCCGACGAGGCCCGGTCGAAGACGCTCCGTCGGGTCGGGACGCTGCTGGTCGCCCTGCTCGTCCTCTCGGGCTTTCTCGCCGGCGTGACGCTCACCTCGTTCCAGACGGCGACCAGCGACCGGGAGATCCGCGACGCGGTCGACGGCGTCCTCGCGGAAGGGGAGTACGAGCGCCTCACGCTGCTGGACACCCGGATAGAGCGAACCGGCGGACCGATCGGGTCCGAGCCGGCCGCGGTGGTCGTCACGGTGGGCCGGCCGGCCGGCGAGTCGCACCCCGACCTCGCCGACCGGATCCGGGACCGGATCCGGGACCGGACGAGCGCGGACGCCACCGTGCAGGTGCAGTTCGTGGCCGTCCAGAACGCCGACGCGTCGTCGTCCGACCGGGTCGGGCGGGGGAGCATCGGAGCGGGGACGCCGCGCGTAGCACGAGCCTAGCGGTCGGGCGCGGCCGGTAACCGTCCGTTTCGCCGCGGACGCGTCGGTAACGACCCCGGGGGCTCTTTTGCCGCGGCGGCGTGGACGCCCTGTGCGTCTCGTTCAGATCCGCGTCCCCGACGACCGCCGCGGGGACGTGACCGACGCCCTCGACGACGAGCACGTCGACTACGTCGTCCTGCGCGACGAGAGCGACGCCGGCGGCTGGGTCGTCGAGTTTCCCCTCCCGACCGACGCCGTCGGGACGGTCCGCGACCGCCTTCGGGAGGCCGGGTTCCCGGAGGACGGGTACACGGTGATCGGGTCGGCGGAGGCGGCGATGACGCCGCACTCGCAGGAGCTGGCGGACCGGTTCGCCGACGACTTCGACCCGCTGACACCGCCGGAGCTCACGTCGAAGGCGAGAGACCTGAGCCGCGACCCGGGGTCGTACGTGGCGATGATCCTCCTGAGCGCCGTCATCGCCACCGCCGGCCTGCTGGTCGACTCGCCCGCCATCATCGTCGGGTCGATGGTGATCGCCCCGCTCGTCGGGCCGGTGTTGACGACCGGGGTTGGGGCGGCGCTCGGCGACACGGAGATGTTCCGCAACAGCCTCTGGCTACAGATTGCCGGCGTCGTCGCCGCCGTCGCCGGAGCGTGGCTGTTCGCGTTCGCCCTTCGTGCCGGCGGCTTCGTCGCCGACGACCTCGCGGTCACGTCGATCGAACTCGTCGCCCTGCGCCTCTCGCCGAGCGTCTTCGCGATGAGCGTCGGCCTCGCGGCCGGGGTCGCGGCGGGGTTCGGGCTGACGACCAAGGGACCCACCTCGCTCATCGGCGTGATGATCGCCGCGGCGCTCATCCCGACGGCCGCGACGACCGGCATCGCGATGGTGTGGGGGTACTACGTCGTCGCCGTCGGGACGCTGTTCCTGCTCGTCGGCACCCTGATCGCGATCAACGTCGGCGTGTACGCGCTGCTGTGGGGACTGGGATACCGCTCCGGCGAGTGGCACACCCTGCTCTCGGCGGGGACGACGCGGGGGACCGCGGCGGTCGTCGCGACCGTGATGCTGGTCGTCGCCACGGTCGGCGTGGCCGCCGTCGGCACCGGCCAGCAGGTCGCGTTCCAGCAGTCGACCACCGCCGCCGTGGAGGACGTGGTCGGGTCGGGGGAGTACGCGGACCTGCAGGTCGTCTCGGTCCGGCCGGAGTACACCGGCGTCGGGTCGGCCGGGTCGCCCGAGACCGTCACCGTCGTCGTCAGCAAGACGAGCAACGAGTCGTATCCGGGGCTGGCCGCCGACCTCCGGAGGGCCGTCGCGGCCCGCACCGGCGAACAGGTCACCGTCCGTGTCTCGGTACAGGCGTATCAGGTCGCCCGCGGCCCGGGCAACGCGACCCGGGAGGGCGTCGTGGTCCGCCCGGTACTCCCGACCGCGCTCAGTCGGGATGATGCGCGATAGCTCAAACGACCGTTTCACATTTCGTGGTCTATATTCTCCCGGGCGTCGGAGATCCGTTCGCATGACACGCAAGCGACTCATCGCAACGCTCGCCGTCGCGACGCTGCTCGTTACGGCGGGCTGTCTGGGAGCGATCGGCGACTCGTCGGCCGACTCGCCGGCCGACACGACCGACGCCGCCGACGGCGTCGACGACCACAGCGACCACTCCGACCGAACCGTCAACGTCCGGGCGAGCGGCGAGGTGAGCGCGGACCCCGACCGCGCGATCCTCGACGTCGCGGTGCAGGCGACGGCCGACGACCCCGAGACGGCGCGGCAGCGTCTCAGTGAGAACGTCTCGACGATGCGGTCGGCGCTCTCCGAGGCCGGCATCCCCGACGACGGGATCGAGACCGCCCACTACGTCATCCGGCAGGACCGCGAGTCCCGGCAGACGGAGGGCGTGACTCGCTACGTCGCGATCCACGCCTTCGAGGTCGAGACCGACGACGTGGACGGCGTCGGCTCCGTCATCGAAACCGCCGTGAACAACGGCGCGACCGACGTGCATCACGTGGAGTTCACCCTCTCGGAGGAGGCACGGAACGACCTGCGCGAGGACGCGCTCTCGGCCGCCATGGAGAACGCGCGTACCGACGCCGACATCCTCGCGGAGAACGCCGACCTGTCGATCGCGGGCGTCTCCTCGGTGTCGACCGGCTCCGTCGACGTGCGGCCGTACCACGCCGAGGCGATGATGGCCTCGGCCGACGCGGGCGGCACGAACGTCGAGTCCGGCCCGGTCACCGTCTCGGCGCAGGTGCAGGTGACGTACAACGCGACTGCGGCCTGACCGGCGTCGCGGCCGCGATTCGCTACTCGTCGAACGGCAGCTCCGGCTCGTAACCGATCGCTTCGACCGCCGCGTCGAGGACGCCCTCGACGTTCTCGTTCTCCGCGATGCTCATGTAGTGGTCGGCCGTCACGTCCCGCGAGCGGTCGGCCTTGTTGCAGACCGTGAGCAGCGGCACGTCGTCGAACTGCGCCTCGACTGCGTCACGCAGTTCCAGCTGTGCGTCGAGCGGGTAGCCGCAGTCGCCGCTGGCGTCGACCAGGAAGAGCACGCAGTCGGCGAGGTGCTCCAGCGCGCTGACGGCCTGTGACTCGATGTCGTTGCGCTCGTCGGCCGGGCGGTCGAGCAGTCCCGGCGTGTCGACGATCTGGTAGCGGATCCGCTCGCGCTCGAAGTGGCCGACGCCGATCCCCTTCGTCGTGAACGGGTACGACGCCGTCTCGCCGCGGGCGTTGGTCACGTCGTTGACGAACGACGACTTCCCCACGTTGGGGTAGCCCGCGACGACGATCGCCGGCTCGTCGGGGTCGATGTCGGGGAGCTTGCGGAGCTGTTCGCGCGCGTCGCCGAGGCGTGCGAGGTCGTCTGCGACCTCCTCGACCACGTCGGCCATGCGGGCGAACGCCTGCTTGCGCACCTTCCGGGCGGTGTCCGTGTCGCCGCGCAGGCGGCCCTGGTACTCCTCGCGGATCTCGGCGACCTTGCGGCTGGCCCAGGTCACTTCCGAGAGGCTCTGCCTGAGTTCGTCCACGTCGACCAGCGCGTGAGCGAGTTCGTAGTAGAACGGATCGATCTCCGCGAAGTCCGGCCACGCCGTGACGACGTTCTCCAGGTTGTCGGAGAGGATGTTCGACGCCGTCTGTAGCATCGACTGCTGGGCCTCGAAGCCGCTTTTCGCCCGGCCCGCCCGCGCCGCCCGCGAGAACGCCTTGTCGATGAGCTCCTCCGACGTGGGCGTCGTCGGGAGGTCCTCGAAAATCATGTCGGGTCATACATGGTCACCGGGTAAAAGCGCGCGGATCCGGCCGTCTCGCCGCCGGCCGCGGCCGTCCGCTGCGGGCCGCCCGGCCCACCGACCGCAGGAAGGCACTTACCCGTCGGCGGCGTACCGGTCCCCATGAACTGGCGTGCCGTCGGTATCGGCTTCGTGGTGGAGATCGTCCTCGGCGTGTTCGCCTTCGCCATTCCGGGCGTCGGCCACGCCGCGGCCGGCCTGATCGGCGGGTTCGTCGCGGGCTACATCGCCGGCGGCGGCCTGCTGTCCGGCGCGTGGCACGGCCTCGTCGCCGGGGCGCTCGGCGGGATCCTGATCGCGGTCACGCTCGGTCTCGGCGCGGGCGTCATCGGCACGATCGGGCTGGGACCGCTCGGGCCGTTCCTCGGCGGGACCGTCTTCCTCGTCGCGCTGGTCGTCGCGCTCCTGATGGCCATCGACAGCGCGATCGCGGGGGCGGTCGGCGGGCTGGTGGGATAGGACACGGCCGGCGGTGGGGTGACTGCTGCCGAAGTCGTCGGTACTGATGCGTGGCGTCTCCGACATGCTTCAAGCGTTCTGACGGCGAACTGCCTGTGCAGTAGATCTGTCAGATTGGACGACGTGGCGAAGAGATAAAACCATTCCAACAGAGTGGACTATCATGACAATAACTCAATCAACTCTCAAGGAACTCTGGGGGGCGTCAAAAAATGAGTGTGCTCACCCCGATTGTGATATGCAACTTGCTGACCCAGACGGAGATGGTGTTATTGGGGAGATCTGTCATATCCAGGCCCAGAATGAGGGGGGACCAAGGTATGATTCATCACTTGACGAGGAAGAGGTTGATTCAGCTTCAAATCTCATTCTTCTGTGCCCCACTCACCATACTGTAGTGGATAAAAATCCGGAGGACTACTCTTCGCGGGTACTTGAGAGTTGGAAAGAGGAACAACTCACAGAGGGTGATGTAGAAGTACCAGAAACCGATAGTTTGCTTAATGAGTTGGTCGCCAATACGGAGAGCATTAACGTCGAAGGTGGATCATTCATCGTCACCAATAATCAAATGGGTGGGCAGGTAGCAGATGAGATTACTAACATCGGCCAGCAACCCCGGCGAATTCCACCTGCAGCACGTCAAGAGATGGTTCAGCAATTGGCCCCGTATGACCCTGGGCCAGTTACTGTGACAGGAATAATGGGAGATGGGGAGTCACTCAGATTGGCTGAAGAGATTATGGATGTTCTTGACGAGGCAGGCTGGGACGTAAGTGGTCCCAATCAGGTTGTCCTCAATAGAGCCGTTCAAGAGATTCAACTAAGGATACCAGAGGATACTGAAGCATTCCGGACACTCGGAAATCTATTTCTTCAGCTTGGATTTAGCTCTGCAGGATACCTTGAAGAAGAGAAGGAAGGTATCGAGGTTATAGTTGGCTCCAATATATGACTGATTGATTATTAGGCCGGCTGTATCTACCATCCAGCACGTACCGACTGTCGCGGAGGACGAACTGACGAACGGGTACCGGCTCAGCGCCGCGTCTCTAGCTCCGCCCGCAGGTCCGCGACGTCCATGTCCTTCATCGCCAGGAGCACGAGCAGGTGGTAGACGATATCGGCGCTCTCGTGAGCGATCTCCTCGCGGTCGTCGTCCTTCGCCGCGAGGACCAGTTCGGTCGTCTCCTCGCCCAGCTTCTCCAGCACCTCGTTTTCCCCCTTCTCGCTGGTGAACAGCGAGGCGGTGTAGGAGTCCTCGGGCAGGCGCTCCTTGCGGTCCTCGATGACGGCGAACAGCTCGTCGACCACGTCGTCCGCGCCGTCCGCGTTCGCGTCCCCGCTCATGCCAGCTCCGCCACCTCCCGGATGTCGTCGAGTTCGTCGAACTCCTCGCGCGGCTGGCGGCCGCTCTCGAACACCGACTCGTCGACGCTGACCGGCGCGTTCGTCCGGGCCGCGAGCGCCAGCGAGTCGCTCGGCCGGGCGTCGATCGTCGCCTCGCCGCGCGGCGTCTCGACGGTCAGGTCGGCGATGTACGTGCCGTCCTCGACCGCGCTGACGGTCACGTCCGCGACGCGGCCGCCGAGTTCCTCGATCACGTCGAGCAGCAGGTCGTGGGTCAGCGGCCGCCCGATGTCCTCGGCGTCCAGTCCGCGCGCGATGCTCGCCGCCTCGTCGAACCCGATGAAGATAGGGAGCACGTCGCGCTCGTCCTCGACGGCGAGAACGGCGACCGGCACCGGCCCGTCGGGTGTCCCGGCAACGCGCACGGCGTCGATAGTCGCGTCCATACAGGAGGGTCGGGCCGCAGGGAGAAAAGTTTCCCTTACTGCGTCGCCGGCGGCTCGGCGAAGAAGGCGAGTTCGTGGATCCGGTCGTCGTCGGTCAGTTCGGGGTGGAAGGAGGTGCCGACGACGGGGCCGTCCCGAACGGCGACCGGGCGGCCGTCCCACTCGGCCAGCACCGCGGCGTCGCCCACGTCGGCGATGACCGGCGCGCGGATGAACACGGCGGGGAACGGTTCGTCGAGCCCGTCCACGTCCAGCGGCGCTTCGAAGCTGTCCTTCTGTCGGCCGAAGGCGTTGCGCTGGACGGTCACGTCGACCAGGTCCAGCGTCCGCACGCGCTCGTCGCCCGCGTCGGCCGCCATGACGATGAGGCCGGCACAGGTCGCCAGCACCGGCTTGCCGGCGGCAACGTGGTCGCGTATCTCGGCGGCGATCCCCTCGTCGTGCAGCAGGCGGGAGATGGTCGTCGACTCCCCGCCCGGGAGCAGGAGTACGTCGCAGTCCGGCACGATCCCGGCGTCGCGTATCTCCACGACCTCGGCCTCGCGGCCGCGGCGCTCGGCGGCGCGGCGGACGGCGTCCCCGTGTTCGCTCACGTCGCCCTGGACGGCGACGACTCCGGCGGTAAGCGTCATCGCTCCCCGCTACGTGTCCCGAGTAAAAAACCCGCTCGGCCCGCGGCCAGTCACCCGACGATCGTCAGGATCTGCACCAGGACTCCGAAGAGGACGCCGAAGGCGACGACTGTCTTCGGGTCGATGGTGATGGCGTTCCGGTCTTCCGCGTCGAAGTAGCGGACGAGTCCCGCGCTGGACATCAGCCCGCCGCTGTTCTCTCCGCTGCTCATACCCGCATGTCGGCAACGACTGGGCGTAAACCTTTCGCACCTGTGCCGCCTCTGTCGCCGGCGTACACGAGTGGGAAACCCTTATGCGAGACGCGCGGCAACCTATGCCGAGCGCAGCATGACTGTAACACTCAAGGACTTCTACGCCGACTGGTGTGGCCCCTGCAAGACGCAGGACCCCATCCTCGAGGAACTCGAGGAGGACTGGGAGGGACGCTTCGAGGTCGAGAAGATCAACGTGGACGAGGAGCAGGACGTGGCCAACGAGTACCAGGTCCGATCGCTTCCCACGCTCGTCGTCGAGAACGACGACGGCATCGTCGAGCGGTTCGTCGGCGTCACCCAGCGCGACGACATCGAGTCCGCGCTGGAAAGCGCCGGTGCCTGACGACCTTTTTCCCGGTCGGGTGTCCTCGCCCGCCTTCGGCGGGCTGCGGGCACCCTCCCGGCAAAAAGCTCGGCCAAAAAGGCCGCTCACTCGCTTCGCTCGTTCGCGGTGAAACGCCGCCTTCGGCGGCGTATGCTTATTTTTTCAACCATCAGCGATAGCGACCACCGCACCGTTCGCGACTGATGTGGTTTGAACCGTTTTGGTCACCGATGTGGTTACCACATCGGTCACCGGATCGGTTACAAAACCACCGACAAGCGTAGCTACTCGGACATTGCCACGCGGCCGCGCTGGCGTTTTATCGCCAGCGCACGGGGGAGGGCAGGCGCTCGAAGCGTGTCGCGGCGACCGCCGGCGTCTCCGTGAGCGAAGCGAACGGAGGCTCGTGAGACCTCCGGTCTCACGGTGACTCGCGCAGACTAGCGGTCCTTAGCGAGAATCGCGCAGCGATTCTGGCGGCGTCTCCGCGAACGAAGTGAGCGGAGGCTCGGAGGGCGCGGAGCGTCCTCCGGTGGACATGAAAAGGGCGCAGCGAGTAGCGAGGAAGCGAAGCTTCCTCGGACCGTTCGAGCGGGCCTACGGCCCGCGAGAAGAGCCTGCCAAGGCCGAGCAAGGGCTTTCCTCACTTGAACTCGACGCCCACGTCGTGCATCCCGTCGTTGTGCCGGGCGATGTTGATCAGGAGCGGCGTCACGCTCTCGACTTCGGCGGCGTTGGCGACCGGGCCGGCGTCGAGCGCCCGGATCCCCTCGATCGCCTCCGCGAGCATCGTGACGGTCTCCTTCGCGCCGTCGTCGTCGCCGACGACCAGCGTGTCCACGTCGAGTTCCACGTCGAGGTTGGCGAGGCGGTCGGCCGCGAGGTTGTGGAACGCGCCGACGACCGGCACCTCGTCGGGGGCCGCGCCGGCGGCGACGGCGGTGACGCTGCCCGCGCCGGGCCGGTGGTAATGCATGCCGTCCTCGTCGCCTTTCATGCCGACCGCCGGCGAGACGAGTATCGTGTCGTCGTCGAGCCGGTCCGCGACCGCCTCGACCGTGTCGGAGACGTGGTACGGCGGGACGGCGACGACGACCACGTCCGCACGGTCGGCGGCCATCCCGTTCTCGAACCCCTTGATCTCGCAGTCGACGCCGCGGCTGTCGAGTTCGGTCTCGTACTCCTCGGCTTTGTTGCGGGCCTTCTCCGGCTCCCGCGAGCCGATCAGCACCTCGTGGTTGGTGTCGTACGCCCAGCGGAGCGCGAGTCCCTGCCCGATGTCGCCGGTGCCGCCGAGTAGTGCGATTCGCATACGTGGGGGTCGGACGCTCGGGGATTAAGCGTTGTGAGTCCGGGCGGCGTCGCCGCCGTTTCCGTCGCCCTCACGGTCCCCCGCCGAGCGGGCCGCCAGCGCGACGCCGACGGCCTGCGCGAGCAGGAACCCGGCGACGACCTCGGTCCGGGAGAGCGTCAGGCCGAGCGCCGTCGCGGCGGCGAAGCCGACCGCGGCGACGGCGAGCCAGCCGCCGACCAGCCGCTCGAAGTCGCCGCCGTCGAGGCCGAGGCGGTCCAGCCCGCCGTAGAACGCCAGCCACGCGGCGACCGGCGTCAGCGCGGACACCGCCGCCGGGAGGACGAGGGCGGCGGGGAGGCCGAGCAGCCGGTCCAGCGCCGCGAGCGTCGGGAGCAGTCCGTAGGGAAGGTACAGCACCAGCAGCCAGAAAAACGAGGTCGCGCCGTCCGGGTCCGCGCCGAGGCGCTCGTAGCCGGTCCGGTCGAGCCAGTCGGCCGCGAGCCAGGCAACGACGGCCGCCAGCACCGCCACGGCGACGGTCGGAACGCCGGGCGCGGACAGCTCCCCGGCGAACGCGCCCGCCACGGCGAGCAGGTAGAGTGTGCTCGCAAACGTCGCCAGCCAGTTCCAGTCCATCGTCAGACAGCTTGCCGGATCCGGTCGTAGCCGCCGTAGTACGCCAGCCAGGTGGCAAAGAGGAACACGAGCGCGAACGCTACGCCGCGGAGCGTGAGCGCGAGTGTCTCGCCCGGCACGACGCGCTCGACCAGCCACAGCAGCGGCGCGCTGAGCAGGATCGTCCCCCAGAACAGCGTCAACTCGCCCGGCCGGTCGTCGCCCTCGCTGATGCTGCGACCGAGGATCCGGGAGACGATCGGGTACGCGACGACGAACGCGAGGGCCGAACCGAGGAGGAACGACGCGGGACCGGTCCCGAGCGACGCCCCGGCGACGATCGCAGCCAGCAGCGAGAGGGCGGCGGTCCAGGCACGCCGTTCGAGCGTTGCGCTGTCCATACCCCGTCTCGGGACCCGTCCCGGATAAAGGCTCAGGGAGCGTCCTCGTCGTCGGGGTTCGCGGCCGCCCCGTCGACGCCCGCGCCGTCGTACGCGTCGCGCTCGCCGACCGCGCGGAGCCGCTGTTCAACGTCGGTCTCCAGGGCGTCGAGGCGGTCAGGGTCCGCGTCGCCGCGCTCCCGCAGGCGGCCGATCTCGGCGCGGGCCGCTGTCAGCAACCGGCGAGCCTCGGCCTTGTCGGCCTCGGCGGCGCGGGCGAGTTTGGACTCCACGCCGTCGATGTCGGGCACGGGCGACCTGCGACGCGGAGCCGGAAAAGGATCGGGTCAAGCCGGGTCGGTCGGGAGCGGTCAGTCCAGCAGGTCGGGGAGGTCGTTGACGGAGTCGACCACTGCGGCGGCCCCGGCGGTCTCGTACTTTTCGCGCCCTGAATCGCCGGTGAGGCCCCCAGTGAGGACGCCGACGCCGCGGTACTCGTGGTCGGGGTCGGCCGCGTCGGCGTTGACGGCGGTCCGCACGTCGTCCAGCGTGTCGCCGACGAAGACGACGCGTTCTGCGTCGAACCGCTCGGCGAGCGTCACGAGCGCCGCGGGGTCGGGCTTGCCGGCCTCCCAGTCGTCCATCGTGAACCGGTGGTCGGCGGGCACGTCGAGGCCGACCCGCTCCAGCGCGATGCTCGCCTCGGCCGCGGGGCGGCCCGTGAGCACGCCCACGTCGTAGCGCTCTGTCAGCGCGTCGAGGGTCGACGCGTCGGCGATGGTCGGCTCGTCGTGGATGAACCCCGCCGTCTCGATGTCGAGCTCGCCGCCCTCGATGGCGCGGTACAGCTCCGCGCCGAGGTACAGCTGCTGGAAGACCTCGCGCAGGCGCTCGCGGTCCCAGCGCTCGCGGACGCGCTCGGCCGCGTTCGCGCCCAGCGCGTCGACGACGACCGCCTCCGCGGCGTCGACGCCCCCGCCGCGCTCGGCGATGGCGTCGGTGTAAGCGTCGAGGCTGTCGCCGTACCCCTCGCCCGCCGCGAGCACGTACAGCGCCGCGGCGTCGGTAAGTTCCCAGTCGTTGTTGAACCCGCCGGCGTCCTTGAACCCCTGAATCGCCGCCTTCGGGATCGTCCGGTCGTATACGTGCTCGATAGACTCGACGATGGCCCGGCGGTATGAGTCGGCCACGTCGACGAGCACCCCGTCGACGTCTAACACGACTGCGTCGGCGTTCATGTCGGACGGCAGGCAGGGCGGGGATAAGGGCGTGTCGCTCGCGGGCGATACGGACGCCGGCGTCCGTGGCGGTCGGATTACCGCGGACCATCCGGCCTGTCGACGGCGCGGTACAGCGTGTCGCCCGGGATCTGCTCCCGGTCGACGGGGACCGCCGGCCCGTCGCCGCCGAGCGTGGTGAACAGCAGGTCGGCGTCGGCCCGGTTGGCGGCGTCCCGCAGCGGGCGGTGCAGCTCCGGCGGCGCGTTCAGCGCGTAGACGGCGTCGGCGTCGGCGTACACCGTCGGGTCGGGGTCGGTCACGTCGTCGCGGACGAACGCGACGCCCTCGGGGGTCGGCCGGTCGTGGATGTCCGTCGCGACGACGGCGACGCCGCGGGCGGCGAGCGCGGCGGCCACGTCGGTCCGGCGGCCGATCCCCACCTCGACCACGCGGTCGTAGCGGGCCAGTCGACGGGCGAGGGCGTCGGTGGACGAACGGGTCACGGGCGGGATGTTTATTGGCCACGCCGCCTAATGGCTGTTCATGCTCGTTGACATCGTGCCGGTGGGGGACGTTCCTGCCAGGATCAAACGGCAGGCGTCCGAGGGGCTTCGGAACGTCTACGACTGCGACGTGAACGTCCACGAGCCCCAGTCCATCCCCAACGGCGCGTACGACAGCAACCGCAACCAGTACGGCGCGGAGGAGTTCATCAAACTCGCCTCCCGGGTCGGCGACGGCGAGAAGAACATCGCCGTCACCACCAAGGACCTGTTCTACCGGCGGCGCAACTACGTGTTCGGTCTCGCCTACCTCGACGGCAACGGCAGCGTCGTCTCCACCTATCGGCTCCAGACCTCCAGCGACGGCGGCTTCTCGAACAAGGACGCCGGCGAGATCTTCGGCGACCGCGTCCGCAAGGAGATCGTCCACGAGATCGGCCACACGCTCGGCCTCGAACACTGCGACAACAACCGCTGCGTGATGAACTTCTCGCCCACCGTGCGCGAGGTCGACGTGAAGGAGGAGAGCCTCTGTGGCACCTGTCAGCGACAGGTGCTCTGACCGGTCCCGCGTCCCGCCCTACGGCGCGTAGTAGTACTCGCCGTCGCTTTTCTGCTGGCGGTCCAGCTGGCTGCCCGGCTTGTTGATCCGCGGCCGGCCGACCCGCTCGTCGCGCCGGAACGTGATCTCCAGGTTGGCGAGGAAGTCGTTCATCCCCGAGCGCATGTCCTGTGGCGTGCCGGCGTGGCCGTGTTCGGCCGGCTCGCCGTCGAACACCATCAGCCGGTCGGAGAGCAGGTCGATCATGTAGATGTCGTGGTCGATGACCAGCACCGTCGCGTCCTGACTCTCGGCGTAGCGCCGGATGGCACGCGTCGCCTGCACGCGCTGTTCCACGTCGAGGTGGGCGCTCGGCTCGTCGAGCAGGTACACGTCCGCGGTCTCGGAGAGGCAGGCCGCGATCGCGACGCGCTGGCGCTCGCCGCCCGACAGGTCCGTGAGGTTCTGCTCCATGATCCGCTCCAGCTGGAGCGGCTGGGCGATCTCCGTGTTCCAGTACGACGAGCCGAACTGGTCGGTGATGGAGGAGAGGAACGCGTCGACCCGCATCGGCTGGTCGATCTCGACGTACTGGGGCTTGTAGGAGATGTCGAGCGAGAAGTCGACGTCCCCCTCGTCGGGTTCGAGGTCGCCCGTCAGCAGTTTGGCGAACGTCGACTTCCCGATGCCGTTGGGGCCGACGATGCCGAGCACCTCGTTCTCGCGGATCTCGCCGCCCTCGACCTCCAGCGAGAACTCGCCGTCGCCGTAGGACTGCGAGAGGTCGGGGTACTCGACGAGCGTGTCGGCCGCCGAGGCGGTCCGGGGGGCGTGCTGCTCGAACTCGATGGCCTCCGGGCGGATCCGCATGTTCTCGTTGTCGAGGTAGCCCGCGAGGTACTCGTTGATCCCGTTCCGGACGGACTTCGGGGACGTGATGACGCCGTACGCCCCGGGTTCGCCGTACGCGACGTGGAGGTTGTCCGCGAGCAGGTCCAGCACGGCGAGGTCGTGCTCGACGACGAGCATCGACTTGTCGCCCTCCTGGGCGAGTTCCTGAATGAGGCGGGCGACGGTGACGCGCTGGCCGATGTCGAGGTACGGCGTGATCTCGTCGAGGAAGTAGAAGTCGGCCTCGCGCGCGAGACAGGCCGCGATGGCGACGCGCTGAAGCTCGCCGCCGGAGAGGTCGTCGATGGCCTGGTCCATCACCGGGCCGATGGAGAGGCGTTCGACGAGGTAATCAAGGTCGCCGCGCTCGTCGGTCCGTTCGAGCAGCTGGCGGGTGTTGCCGTCGAACTGCGAGGGGATCTGGTCCACGTACTGGGGCTTGCGCGCGACGGTCACGTCGCCGGACTTCACGTCGGCGATGTAGTCCTGCAGTTCGGTGCCGCGGTAGGCGTCCAGCGCGTCGTCCCAGTCCGGGTCGGCCGCGTGGTCGCCGAGATTGGGGACCATCTCGCCCGCGAGGATGCGGACGGCCGTCGTCTTCCCGATGCCGTTCGGCCCGAGGATGCCCGTGACCTGACCCTCCTGGGGGACCGGCAGGCCGTACAGCGAGAACGCGTTCTCGCCGTAGCGGTGGGCCGGGTCGTCCTGCAGTTCCTGTGGCAGGTTGATGATCTCGATGGCGTCGAACGGGCATTTCTCGACGCAGATGCCACAGGACTCGCCCAGACAGATCTCCTCGCTGATGCGGACCTGGTCCGGTTCCCCTTCCTCCGTCTCGGGGCCGCGGAGCGTGATGCACTCCTTCCCGGTTCGGTTCGGCGGGCAGTAGTTCTTGCACTCGTAGTTACAGCGGTCGGGCTGGCACCTGTCCAGATCGACGACCGCGATGCTGTCCTGGGCCATCGTTACACCGTGATCCCGAAGCCGGTTTCGAGCATGATGCCCCAGACGACGTACCACAGCGAGAAGGTCATGAACGCGATGAAGAGGTAGTCTTTCGCGCCGGGCCCGTCCTCGCCGTACACGCCCATGGCACGGTAGAGGGGGATCTGTACGAGAACCACCGCGAGGACGACGATCTGGGCGGGCTGGTACATGGCCGCCTCGTCCGGCGTCATGCCCGAGGTCATCGCGGAGGAGATCAACGCCGCCACGATCCCGCCGATCGACGCGAGCGACGTGACCGTGATAGAGCGGAGATGCGAATCCATCCCCTCGGCCTGTTCGGTCGACATACGCGTTCGTCGGAGAGCCGCGGTGAAAAGCAGTTCGCTTGGCGACGCGGGCGGTCCGCGGTCGGAACCGAGCGACAAGCGGCTGGCGTCGACAATCTTTATGCTACTGGGGACTTTCGAATCGTAACGATGGCTGCCACAGACGAGGAGCTCGAAGACCTTCCGCCGAGCGCGAAGCTCGTTTTCAAAGTACTCGAGTACGACGGGCCGCTCACGCAGAAACAGATCGTCCAGGAATCGATGCTGTCGGCGCGAACGGTGCGCTACGCGCTCGAACGGCTCCAGGAGATCGGGCGAGTCGACGAGGACGTGTACTTCGCCGACGCCCGGCAGAGCCTCTACGAACTCACCGAGGCGGAGCCGGCCGTGGAAGCCGACGGCGGTGCGGAGGACGCCGAGCCGTGCTGCTGTGCCGAGTGACTAGTTCGACGCGACGCTGATCGCCCGCCGCTCGTCTATCGCCCGCTCTAACTCCTCGGCGATCGCCGACCCCCGAGTGACCTGTACGTCGCCGCCGCGGCCGACGGTCGCCGTGAACAGGTACTCGCCGTCGGCCTGCACCTCGACCGTCTCGCCGGCGTGCCCGTCGACCGGGATGACGATGTGGCGCGAGGTGACCTCGGGTTCGACGATCTCGCCGGGCTGGCCGCCGGCGTTGCCGCTGCCACCGCCGCTTCCGCCGCTACCGCTCCGGCCGCCGGGTTTCTCGTCGTGGGTGCGCACGTCGATGTCGATGCCCAGCCGGTTCTCCACGTCGGTGATCCGGCCGCCGCCCTTGCCGATGACCGACGAGATGTCGTCCTCCTCGACGTAGACGACGGCGGTGTCCTGGCTCTTGAGTTCCACGTCGACGTGGCCGCGGGCGATCGAGCGGATCTCCCGTTCGATCTCCTGGCGGGCGATGCGGTCGACGCCGCTCTCGGAGCCGTCCTCGTCGCCGAGCGGGACGGTGACGACCTGCCGGTTGAACGTGTAGATCTCGTACTCCGGCTGGCCCGTCTCGAAGTCGCGGATCATGATGACGGGGCGGGTGAGGTCCTCCTCGGTGAGGCCCTCGGGCACCTTCACCTCGGTCGTCACGTCGTACACCTTGGCGACCTCGCCGGCCTCGATGTACACGACGGTGTCGACGATCTGGGGGATCATGCCGAGTTCGACCCGGCCGACGAGGCGCTGGAGCGCGTCGATGGCTCGGGTCGCGTGGACGACGCCGATCATCCCGACGCCGGCCAGCCGCATGTCGGCGAACACCTCGAAGTCGTCGGTCTTGCGCACCTCGTCGTAGATGGTGTAGTCGGGCCGCACCATCAGCAGGGAGTCGGCCGTCTTCTCCATCTCCCCGCCGAGTTCGGTGTACTGGGTGATCTCCGGGCCGACCTGCAGGTCGCGGGGCTTCTCCATCGTCTTGACCGCGAAGTCGTGGTCCGAGATGTACTCGGCGACGGCCTGCGCGAACGTCGACTTCCCCGCGCCGGGCGACCCGGAGATGAGGACGCCGCGCTTCGATTCGAGCAGGCGCTCTTTCAGTTCGTCGGCGAACTCGTAGTCCTCGATGTCGGTCTTGACGATCGGGCGGACGGCGGTGATCTCGTAGCCGTCCGCGAACGGCGGCTCCGCGACGGCGATCCGGTAGTCCCGGAACTGGACGATCGTCATCCCGTCCTCGGAGAGTTCGACGAACCCCTCGTTTGCCTGCTTCGCGCTCTCGATGACCTCCTGGGCGTACTCCTTCATCTCCGCCTCGGAGGTCGGCTCGTCGCCGACCGGCTCGAAGTGCATCTCGCCGATCTCGCCGCGTTTCGCCATCGGCACCGCGCCCGAGCGCAGGTGGAGACTCATCGTCTGCTCGTCGACCATCTCCTCGAGGGAGAGCTCGCCCACGTCGCGGGTCCGAGGCGTGATGTACTCCACCGCGAGCCCCTTCGCCTCGGCCACCTCGCTCTGGACCACGTCGCTGGTGACGAACGTGGCGTCCAGGTCGGCGGCTATCTCGCGGATCAGCGCGTCGACCTCGCCCTCGCTGGCGTGGCCACGCTCGACCGCGTCGGGGCGCTCGCCGACGTACTCCAGTTCGACCGTCCCCTCGTCGGCCAGTTCCGCGAGGCGCTGGAGCTCGGAGAGCCCGTCCCAGCCGCTCTCGATGCCGTCGTTGGCCTGTGCCTCCAGTTCCGCGACGACGGCCTCGGGGACCTGCACGGTCGCCCCCTCGAACTCGCCGCTCTCGATCCGCTCGGACACGCGGCCGTCGATGACCACGCTCGTGTCCGGAACAACGTTCATGTACCTCACTACGGCGCTCGGCGTTTATAAGGGTGGCCCGGTGGTCGCTGGCATGGAAGCGGCGGTCGATTCCCGCCACTTGAGAACGCCCCCGAACACTTTCGTGTCGAACATATCATCTCGTCGGTATGGATCCGTCGCAGGAGTTCGGACTCGGTGGCTTGAACCGGTTCGTCGAAGCGGATAGTCTCACGGACCAGATCGGTCTCGACGCGGAGGAGATCGCCTGGCGCAAGGAGTTCATCGGCTTCGACGAGGACGACGCGGCGCGGCTGTCCGACCTGGAGCCGCTGCTGCGCGACAACCAGCAGGCGATCGCCGACGCGTTCTACGACAACCTGACGCAGTACGAGCAGACGATCGAGGTGATCAGCCGGTCGCCGAAAAACGTCGAACAGCTAAAGCGGACGCAGAAGGCGTACCTCGTGTCGCTGGCCACCGGCGACTACGACGAGGAGTACTTCGAAAACCGGGCGCTGATCGGCAAACTTCACGAGATACTCGACATGCCCCTCAAGCACTACGTGGGGCAGTACGGGCTGTACTACGACCTCATCCTCTCGCGGGTCGACGAGCGCGTCCAGCGGCAGGTCGTCGCGGCCATCGAGGAGTGGGTCGCCGAGCGCGAGGACGACGAGGGCGGGCTGGACCGCGTCGTCGGCGCGCTCCGCGGGCTGGGGAGCGAGGACGACGGCGAGGAGGGCCTCGACGACTCGCTGGAGGCGACGGTGCGCGACGCCATCCACGACGGGATGCAGGACGTGCTCGCGGTGTTGCGGATCATCAACCTCGACCTGCAGGTTGCAAGCGACACCTACGTCGACTCCTACAGCCAGCGGCTCGAACGCGCGATCGAGAAGCAACAGGCGATCGCTCGGGAGGTCGAACAGGACGTGCAGCCGCCGGTCGTCCAGCTGAAACAGTCGTCCGCGTCGGTCGCCGAGAGCGCGTCGACGATCCACGACCACGCCGAGCGCCAGGCCGCGGGGGTAAACAGCGCCGCCGCCGACATCGAGGAACTCTCCGCCAGCGCCCAGGAGGTCGCCTCGGTCGCCGACGACGTGCGGGAGACCAGCGAGCGCGCGGTCGGCGTCGCCGAGGACGGCACCGAGGCCGGCGAGCGCGCGCTGGAGGCGCTGTCGGCCGTCGAGGAGACGACCGACGAACTGCTCGACGCCGCCGAGCGGGTGGAGGCCCGCGCCGAGGACATCGAGGCGGTCGTCGACCGCGTCGAGGACGTGGTCGACCGGACCGCGGTGCTGGCGACGAACGCGAAGGTCGAGGCGACGCGGGCGTCCGGCGACGGGCCCGCGGCGACCATCGCCGACGAACTGGAGACGTTCGTCGACCGGACGCGCTCGGACATCGAGGAGGTTGCCGACGCGGCCGAGGCCGTCCACGCGGAGGCCGCGGACACCCGCGCGGCCGTCGAGTCGGCGAACGAGCAGGTGCAGGCCGGCCGCGAGGAGGTCGCGGCCGCCGTCGACTCGCTCGACGACCTGGAGGGGACCGTCGAGGACTCCGCCGCCGGTATGCAGGAGGTGGCGGCCGCGGCCGACCAGCAGGCCCGCAACATAACGGCGCTGTCCGAGACCGTCGAGGAGCTCGCGGAGGCGGCCGACGCCGTCGCCGCGGAAGCGGAGACGGTCGCCAGCGCCAGCGAGCAGGGGGCGGCCAGCGCCCGCCACGTCGCCGAGGCGGTCGAGAAACTCGACGTTGACCCGATGGCCGAGGAGCAGAAGCGGCCGTACGAGCAGGTCTGACCCCGCCGGCGGTCGGCGTGCCGTCGCCGTGCCGCCGTAGCCTCTTTGTGAGCCGCCACCCACGCCCGACCATGGACGAGGTCGCCGACCTGACCCGCGAGCTGGTCTCGATCCCCTCCCACGAGGACGAGGCGACCGCGGGCGACCGCATCGAGGCGTGGCTCCGGGCCGAAACCGAGGCCGATGTGCGCCGGGACGACGCCGGCAACGTGTTCGCGCGCCGCGGCGCAGGCGACCGGACGCTCGCGCTGGTCGGCCATCACGACGTCGTGCCGCCGGACGAGTCGCAGGTCGACGCCGACGGCGGCTACGTCGTCGCGGAGCGCGACGCCCGGATCTACGGGCGCGGCGCAGCGGACATGAAGGGCGCAGTCGCGGCCGCGATGTGTGCGTTCCGCGACGCCGAGCCCGCCTGCGAACTCGTCCTCGCCAGCTTCGTCGGCGAGGAGGTCGGCGGCGAGGGCGCACGCCACGCCGTCGACGCGGGCTTTTCGCCGGACTGGGCGGTCGTCGGCGAGGGGTCGACGGGCTACTCCGCGCCGGGGGTGACCGACGTGGCGGTCGCCCACAAGGGCCGGCGCGGGTCGACGGTCGTCGCCCGCGGCGAGGCGGCCCACGCCAGCGAGGCCGAGGCCGGCGAGAACGCGGTGTACCGCGCCTGCGACGCCGTGGACCTGCTCCGCGAAATGGACGCGCCGTCCGTCGCGGTGGCGGGTGAGACGGCGACCGGGAGCGTCGTCGTGACAGGGATCGACGGCGGCTCGGCGTGGAACGTGGTGCCCGAGCACTGCGAGGTCACCGTCGACGAGCGCACGGTCCCCGGCGAGCGCGCGCCGCTGGAGCGCGTCGAGGACGTGCCCGGCGTCGAGTGGACTGTCGATCAGGACCTCCCGCCGATGCGCTGTGGCGACGACGCCTTCGCCGACGCCGCGCTCGCGGCCGCAGCCGAGGCGCAGGACGGCGACCCCGAACGCGTCGTCAAGCCCCACGCAACCGACGCCGGGTGGCTCGCCGAGGCGGGCGTCGACTGCGTGGTCTGCGGCCCGGCCGAGCCCGGGGAGGCACACACCGCCGACGAGAGCGTCTCGGTCGCCGTGCTGGAGCGGTGTTACGAGATCTATCGGCGGGTCGCCGAGCGCGATCCGGCGTGACGGCCGGCCGGTCCCGGCCCCTCGCGAGCCGGTAAAACACGGGATTGATAATCCACGACCGCTTTCGATTCGTAACGATGGCAACGGAAGCCGCCGCTGACGACGTTTCCGAGACGTACGAGCAGTTCCTCGCGAAGGTGAAACGGATCAACAACGTGGGCAACGCCAGCAGCGTCCTCCAGTGGGACCAGGAGGTGATGATGCCGGAGGGCGGCACGCCCGCCCGGTCCCAGCAGCTGTCGGCGCTGTCGGCGCTGCACCACGAACTCCTCACCGACGACGAGATGGGCGCGTACCTCGACGAACTCGAGGACGCCGACCTCGACGACGAGCAGGCCGCCGTCGTCCGCGAGGTGCGCCGCGAGTACGAGCGCGCGACGCGGGTCCCGACCGAACTGGTCGAGGAGATCTCCGAGACCACCTCCGAGGCGCTGCCGAAGTGGGAGCAGGCCAAGGAGGAGGACGACTTCTCGGTCTTCGCCCCGATCCTCGAGGATCTGGTCGAACTCAAGCGCGAGTACGCCGAGCACATCGACCCGGACGCCGACCCGTACGCCGTCCTCTTCGCGGACTACGAGCCGTACCTCGACCTGGAGACGGCCGAGGAGACGCTGACGCGGCTGCGGGAGGAGCTCGTGCCGCTCATCGACGAGATCCGGGAGAGCGACGCCGATCTGGCCTTCGACGCGTTCGACGGCGAGTTCGACGTGGACACGCAGGAGGAACTGACCCGCGACGTGCTCGACACGCTCGGCTACGACTGGGACCGCGGCCGACTCGACACCGCGCCCCACCCGTTCTCGACGGGGACGCAGTTCGACGCCCGCGTCACGACGCGGTTCGACGCGGAAGACCCCCTCGGCGCGCTCACCTCGACGGTCCACGAGTTCGGCCACGCCACGTACACGCTCGGCCTGCCCGACGAGCACTACGGGACGCCGCTGGGCGAATCGCGTGACCTCTCGGTCCACGAGTCCCAGTCCCGGCTCTGGGAGAACCACGTCGGTCGTTCCGAGGCGTTCTGGGAGCGGTTCCTGCCGACGATGAAAGAGCGGTTCCCGCAGCTCGACGACGTGACGCCCGCCGAGGCGTTCGAGGCCGCAAACGAAGTGTACGAGGACAACCTCATCCGCGTCGAGGCGGACGAGCTCACCTACCACATGCACATCGTCGTCCGGTTCGAGATCGAGCGCGAACTCATCGAGGGCGACCTCGCGGTCGAGGACGTGCCCGAGGCCTGGAACGACAAGTACGAGGAGTACCTCGGCGTCCGCCCCGAGACCGACGCGGAGGGCTGTCTGCAGGACATCCACTGGAGCCACGGGAGCTTCGGCTACTTCCCGACGTACTCGCTGGGCAGCGTGCTGGCGGCGCAGCTGTACGCCACCGCCGACGCGGAGATCGACGACCTGGAGACGAAGGTCCGCGAGGGCGAGTACGAGCCGCTCCACGACTGGCTCACCGAGAACGTGCATCGGCACGGCTGCCGGTACACGACGCCGGACCTCATCGAGGAAGCGACCGGCGAGGCCTTCACCGCCGACTACTTCCTCGACTACGTCACCGAGAAGTACGGCGACCTGTACGACCTGTAGGCGGTCCGGACAGCGGACCGCACCACAGCGGTACGAACGGCCACCGGTTATGAACCGTGATACCGCCGGAAAACGCCGCATAACAAAACCCGAATGACCCGTCGCAGGGGGTATGGGAGCCAACGAAGTCCGTACGACCGTTCGAGTGTGGTCCCGCAGAGCCAGGCTGGCGCTGTCGCTGGCGGCGGCGCTGCTCGGCGTCACAGTCGTCGGGATCGGTGCCGTGAGCGCCGTCCGGAAGATCCGGGCCGCCGGGAGCCTCGCCGAACTGGTCCCCGGTCCGGGCGTGGAGTACCTGCTCCTGCCGGAGGCCGGCCTGGCGTTTCTCGGGACGGCACTCGTCTACCTGGCGTGGATCGAGTCGCCGTTCGGCAGGTAGTCGGTCCAGCCCCGCGGCTCCCGGTCCCCCACCGTTTAGACGGTTCGGCCCCAACGACGGCGCATGAACGTCGTTACGCTGCTCCCGTCCGCCACCGAGGTCGTCTACGCGCTCGGCATCGAGCCGGTCGGCGTCTCCCACGAGTGCGACTACCCACCGGCGGCGACCGAACTGCCGTCGATGAACCGGTCGCGGGTCGACCCCGAGGCCAGCAGCGCGGCGATAAACGAACAGGTCGTCGAGGCCGAGCGCGGCGACGGCGTGTACGAGATCGATGTCGCGGCGCTCGACGCCGCCGACCCGGACCTCGTCGTCACCCAGGGTATCTGCGACGTGTGTGCCGTCGACGAGATACTCGTCGAGCGCGCCGTCGAGGAGATCGACGCGAACCCCGAGATCCTCGCGAGCGACCCCCACAGCCTCGCCGACCTGTACGACGACGTGCGTCGCGTCGGCGAAGCGACGGGCCGGACGGAGCGCGCCGCGGAACTGGTCGACTCCCTGCAGTCCCGCGTCGCCGCCGTCGAGGCACGCGCCGCGGAGACGGCCGAGCGCCCCCGCGTCGCCGTGCTGGACTGGATGGAGCCGCCGATGGTGGCCGGCCACTGGGTGCCCGAACTCGTCGAGATCGCGGGCGGCGAGTACGGGCTGGCCGAGCGGGGCGAGCGGTCCCGGCCCCGCGAGTTCACCGAGGTCGCCGCGTACGACCCCGAGGTGCTCGTCGCGGCCCCCTGCGGGTTCGGGCTGGACCGGACGACCGCGAACGCGGCGGAGCTGACCGACCGCGACGAGTGGGACGAGGTCACGGCCGTCCGCGAGGGGCGGGCGTACGCGATGGACGGGAACCACTACATGAACCGGCCGGGCCCGCGGCTGGTCGACACGCTGGAACACCTCGCCGGACTGCTCCACCCCGAGGCGTTCGACCGCCCGCCGGCGGACGTGGCGACGGCGTTCCCGGCGGCCGCGCCGCGGCGATGAGCGACGGGCGGGACCGGCAGCGCCTGATCCTCTCGCGAGCGGCGTACAACCGGATCGTCGAGCACGCCCGCGATGGCACTCCTGAGGAGGTCTGCGGCGTTCTCGGCGGCAGCACGGATCCGGGCGGGGACGGCGACCAGAGGGGGACGCAACGCGTCGACACCGCCCTCGCCGTCGAGAACGTCGCCGACGACCCGCGGACGCGGTACGAACTCGACCCGAGCGAACAGCTCCGCCGGATCGAGGCGATCGAAGGCGACGGCGACGCAGTCGTCGGGTTCTACCACTCACATCCCCGGGGACCGGCGGGGCCGAGCGACACCGACCGCGCGCTGGCGACGTGGCCGGGCATGTCGTACGTCATCGTCTCGCTGGGCGACGGCGACCCCGAAGTCGGCTCGTGGCGCTGGACGGGCGAGCGGTTCGAGGCGGAGCAGGTCGCGGTCGAGGGGTGACGGGCGGTAGGGTGAGAGAGGGCTACCGCATCAGTCCGCCGAGATGGCGCAGGTCTCGGCGTACTCCACGTCGTGCACGGAGTCGATCGCCGGAGCGTCGCCACACACCGGGCAGTCGGGGTTCTTCCGGAGCGGTATCTCGTCGAAGCTCATCTCCATCGCGTCGTACATCAGCACGCGCTCGTCGAGCGTCTCACCCTTGCCGAGGATCAGCTTGACCGTCTCGGTCGCCTGGATACAGCCGACCGTGCCGGGGAGCACGCCGAGCACGCCGGTCGTCGCGCAGTCGGGGACCGTGCCCGCCGGCGGCGCTTCCGGGAACAGACAGCGGTAACACGGCGACTCCTCGTCGCCCGGGAACGTCGTCACCTGCCCCTCGAACCGGAAGATCGCGCCGTGGGAGAACGGGACTCCCGCGAGCGTGCAGTGGTCGTTGATCAGGTAGCGCGTGGCGAAGTTGTCGCTGGCGTCGACGACGTAGTCGTACTCGCCGACCAGATCGGCGACGTTGTCGGCCGAGACGCGCGTCTCGTGGGGGACAGCGTCCACGTCGGGGTTCAGCGTCTCGACGAAGTCGACGGCGCTGTCGGCCTTCGGGCGGCCCACGTCGGCGTCGCCGTGAACGACCTGTCGCTGGAGGTTGCTCCGCTCGACGGCGTCGTCGTCGGCGATCCCGAGCCGGCCGACGCCGGCGGCCGCGAGGTACTGGATGACCGGCGACCCAAGCCCGCCGGCACCGACGACGAGCACAGACGCGTCGAGGAGCCGCTTCTGCCCCTCCGGGCCGACCTCGTCCATGATGACGTGCCGGGAGTAGCGGTCCAACTGCGTCGCGTCCAGGTTCAGGTCGGTCATGGCCGGACGTTGCGGGCCGGTGGGGATAAACCGACCGACGAACCGGCGCGGACGCACCTGACGGCGTCGTCACCTCGGCAGCGAAGACGTTTAGCGGACGGGTTCCCTACCGTGGGGCGATGGTCGAGGAGATCACCCCGGCGGAGCTGGAAGCGAAGCTGGCGGCGGACGAGGACGTGCAGGTCGTGGACATCCGCGAGGAGCGGGCGTTCGAGGCGGGCCACATCCCGGGCGCGGAGAACGTGCCGTTCCCGGAGTTCACGAGCGCCGTCGCCGAGCGCGACTGGGGCGACGAGGTCGTGCTCGCCTGCCCCATCGGGCAGAGTTCGGTGCAGGCGGGGCGGCTGCTGGAGTCCCACGAGGGGGTCGACGAGGGGACGACCGTTGCCTCGCTCGCCGGCGGGTACGACGAGTGGGACGGCGACCTCGAAGACGCCTGATCCCGGCGGTTCTCTCACCTGCGTGTAGCGATCGTGAACCGGTTGTGAGTTGCGACGTAGCGGCGAAATCTGTTCGACCCTCACGATTTATTAGGCTGGTGTGTCATACCATACCGTGTATGGCATCAGCTCCCGACGACTCCGGCGACGACGTGTTCGACCAGTTTCTCTCGCAGCGGGGCCACGAGACGGAGCGAGTAGACTGGGAGACATCATATAACAAGAAGCAGTGTCCGGAGTGCGGCGGGGTCCACGACGACGCGGCGACGGAGTGTTCCGTCTGCGGGTGGGGTCCGGGGCAGTAACGCGACCGCGCGCGGTTCGCAGCCGCGGCCGGTCTGTGACTGCGGTCCGAACGCGTCGGACGGCGATACAATTATAACGAATTATTTCTTCAGGTAGCGATGGAGATAGAAATGCCGGAATGTCAGAACTGCGGGGCGTTCGTCACGGAAGCGTACGCACGAGTGTTCACCCCGCGCGGCGTCGACGACCCCCGCGTCTGTCCGGACTGCAAGGACAAGATACGCGACGGCAGCGAGGTACGCGAGGCTCGGTCCCCGCGCAACACGTAGCGCCCGGCGGTCTCCGCGGGCGAGGCAGAACCCACGGGGCTTATATTCGTCGGGGGCATGAACTGCGACAATGAGTCAGAGCGACACGGCCGTGACCCGGCTGTTCGGCGGTCCGGGAAGCGGGAAAACGACTGCCCTCCTCGACCGTGTCGAGGGCATTCTGGAGGACGATGACGTCGGGATGCGTGACGTGCTCGTCGTCTCCTACACGCGTGCCGCCGCCGCGGAGGTC
Organism: Halostella salina; assembly: GCF_003675855.1. Taxonomy (NCBI): domain Archaea; kingdom Methanobacteriati; phylum Methanobacteriota; class Halobacteria; order Halobacteriales; family Natronoarchaeaceae; genus Halostella; species Halostella salina. The sequence continues at coordinate 28,144 of NZ_RCIH01000004.1, forward strand.
CGCGAGCGGCTGGCCGAACGGCTCGACGCGAACCCCCGGTCGCTGAAGGGGAACGTCTGTACGATGCACGCGAAGGCGTACGAACTGCTCGACCTCTCCCGGAGCGACGTGGTCGGCGAGGACGACAAACAGGAGTTCTGCGAGGAGTACGGCGTCGAGTTCGAGGACGAGTACGGCGGTGCCGGCCGCCGCACCGCCCGCTCGACCACGATCGGCAACAAGATCATCGCCACGAGCCAGTGGCTCCAGCGGACGAACCGCGACGTGGCCGACTGGTACGACGTGCCGTTCCAGTGGGACGACGAGACGGTGCGCCTGCCGCCGGAGGTCGACGACCGCGCCCAGGAGGGCAACAAGTACACGCCGACCTGGCCCAGCGACGACGACCGGATCGACGTGCCCGAGACGATCCGTGCCTGGCGGTCGTACAAGGGCGAGCACGACCTGGTCGGCTTCGCGGACATGCTCGAACGCGTCCAGCAGCGCTCGCTCCAGCCGAGCGTCGACTACCTCGTCATCGACGAGTTCCAGGACATCACCCAGCTCCAGTACGAGGTGTACGAGGAGTGGAAACCCCACTTAGAGCGCGTGCTCATCGCGGGCGACGACGACCAGGTCGTGTACGCCTGGCAGGGTGCCGACCCGCAGCTCCTGCTGGAGGAGGGCGGCGAGGACGTGATACTGGACACCTCCTACCGCCTCCCCTCGAAGATCCTCCACACCGTCCAGCAGGAGGTCGGCCACATCGAACAGCGCCAGGAGAAGAACCTCTCGCCCCGGACCGAGGGCGGCACCGTCGAGGCCGTCGAGAGCCCGTCGATGCTCGACCTCGTCCGGAACGTCCGCCGGACGATAAACACCGACGACGGGTCGATCATGCTGCTGTTCCGGGCGCGCTACCAGATGTTCCGGTTCATCGACGAGTTCATCACCGAGGGCGTCCCGTTCCAGTGTCTCACCGACCAGCGGATGTGGACCGACCGGCTGGACCAGTACGTCACCGCCGTCGAGCGGATCGACGAGGGGAAGGACGTGACCGGACTGCAGGCCCGCCGGCTCGCGGACATGCTGCAGGAGTCGGCGTTCGGCACGAACGACCGCGACGACCTGTTCGACCACATCGACGAGCGCGAGGAGGCGGCCGACACCGACGACCTCGCGGAGATCATCATCGACTCCGAGGTGGTGAGCGACCACGTGCCGTTCATGCCCGGCCCGGCCTCGGCCTCGGACATGGTCCGGAAGGTCACCAGCTTCCAGACGAAAAGCATGCAGGCGTACTTCGCGTCCGGCGAGTACCGCGACATGGACCGGGACCGCCTCCGCGTCGGCACCATCCACAGCGCGAAGGGCCGCGAGGCCGACCACGTGTTCGTCGGCACCGACCTCACCGAGAAGGTCGTCGAGCAGATGGCCGCGACCGTCGACGACCCGACCGACGTGCCGGGCTGCGAGGAGTTCACCAAGACGACCAGCCCCGTCCCGACGCTGACCGACAACGAGCGCCGCGTCTTCTACGTCGGGATGAGCCGCGCCCGCGAGCGCCTCGTCCTTCTGGAGAACCTCGTCGACGGCGCGCCGACGCTCCCGGTCGACGTGTTGCTCCACAACGAGCCGACCGAAACCGACATCGAGGAACTCATCGACGAAGCCAAGGAGCCCCTAGAGGCGAAGTAGCCGATGGCTCCGCTCGACACCGCCGTCCTCACGGCGGCTGTCGACGAGCGCGACGCCGCCGCGTTCCTCCACGCCGGTATCGCCGCCGAGCCGACGCTCCGCTACTGTACCGGCACGCTCCCCGACTGCGAGGCAGCGTACGTGTACGCGGACGGCGAGGCGACGGTGTTCCTCCCGACGGCGGTGGCGAACTCCCCGGCGTTCGACGCGATGGTGACGGACGCGACGGTCCGAACGACTGACGGCCCCGTCGCGGAGCGGGCGGTCGCCGCCCTCCGTGACCGGGGCGTCTCGGGGACGGTGTTGACGCCGCGCCACGTCCCCCACGACGCCGCGCTGTACGCCGAGCGCGCGGGCTACGAGGTGGCGTCGACCGACGCCGTCGAGCGCGCCCGGGCGGTCAAAACCCCGGCCGAGCGCGACCGGATCGCCACCGCGGGGGCCGCCGCCGAGGCGGGCGTCGAGCGCGCACGCGAACTCCTTGGGGTGGCGCGGGTCGTGGACGGCCGCCTGCGGTACGACGGGGAGCCGGTGACGCCGCGCCGCCTCCGGGGGGTCGTCGACGACGCGATCCGTGCCGGCGGCGCGTCCCCCGCGAACGCCACGCGCATCTCGGTCGCCGGGGACCGTCGAACCGCCGACGACCCGGTCGAAGCCGGCCGGACGGTCGTCGTCCGCGTCGCGCCGCGGGAGCCGAGCGGCTACCGCGCCGCGCTGACCCGGACGGTCGTCGTCGAGGGCGAGGGCGGGTGGGAGCGCCGCGCCCAGCTCGCCGTCGAGCGGGCGCTCGACTCGGCGCTGCGCGAACTGGAAGCCGGCGTCCCGGCGTCGACGGTCCGCGAGGAGGTCATGATCGAGTGTGGCGCGTACGGCTTCGCCGACGACGCGCTCCCGGCGAGCGCGGGCCACGGCGTCGGGCTCGCGGCACGGGAACGCCCGGACCTGACTACGGACGCGTCGCTGTCGGCGGGAACCGTGCTGGCGATAACGCCGTCCGTGACCGACCCGTCGGGCGGCGAGGTGGCCCTTTCGGATCTGGTCGCCGTCACCGAGGACGGGTACGAGCCGCTGGCGACTGCCGAGCGGTCGCTGGAGCCGTAGCCGGATCTACTCCTCGTCGTCTTTCGCGACCGTCCCGGCGACGCGTTCGGCCGCCTCGGCCGGCAGGTCGCCGGGCGTCGTCAGGTACTCCTCGGCGGCCACCATGAGGACTGCGATGGCGAGAAACGCCGCGCCGAGCGCCGTCCGACCCGACAGCAGGAAGTCGGCACCGACGTAGACGACGGGGATCGCGAAGACGAGCGTCGCGCCCAGCTGGAGCGTGCCGATGATGCCGCGACTCATTCGCCCGGTCGTACTCCCCGGACGGGCAAAAGTCCGTCCGTCCGCGTCGAAGAGGCTCCGTCCGAGTCGGGAGGGTTTTGCCCTGGCGGCACCGACTGTCCGCCATGTTCACCGGCATCGTCGAGGGGACGGGTGAGGTGCTGGCCACGGAGCCGACCGAAGACGGACTGCGCCTCCGGATCGGCACCGGGTTCGAGACGCTGGCACACGGACAGAGCGTCAGCGTCAGCGGGGCCTGCCTCACCGTCGAGGAACACGGCGACGGGGCAGACGGCCAGTGGTTCGAGACGTTCCTCGCGGCGGAGACGCGGGCAAAGACCCATCTCGGTGCGCTGGCGGCGGGCGACCGCGTCAATCTGGAGCGCGCGCTCCGGGCGGACGACCGGCTCGACGGCCACTTCGTGCAGGGCCACGTCGACACGACGACAGAGGTCGTCGACGTGCGCGAGGTCGGCGAGGACTGGGAGTTCGAGTTCGCGTTACCCGAGGACCACGGCCGGTACGTCGTCGACAAGGGGTCGGTGACGGTCGACGGGATCAGCCTCACCGTCGCCGAGCGCGGCCCGGAGACGTTCACGGTCGCCGTCGTCCCGACGACGTACGACCTGACGACGCTGTCCGAGAAGGTCCCGGGTGACCCCGTCAACGTCGAGGTGGACGTGATCGCGAAGTACGCCGAGCAGCTGGTCGACGGGTACTGACCCGGGCCCGACGGGCGAGGGACCGACTCAGTCCCGGATCGACCCGTCGAACTCCGCGCGCTCGGGCGACGCGTCGGCGTCCTGCTCGGCCCCCGCGTCGAACGCCTCGTAGGCGGCGCGGTAGCGGTCGATCTTCCGGTAGAGGTAGTAGCCGGCCGCGCCGACGTAGAGGACGACGTACGCGACGAACGAGAGCCCCATCGAGAGGTCGGTCGCGTCGGCGATGATGCCCGGCGCGACGCCGACCGACGCGTTGTACGTGGCGTGGACGAACGCCGCGATCAGGATCCCCTTCACGACGATCGGCCCGGCCTGCTCGCGGTTGAACTTCGCCAGCCCGAGGTAGTAACCGGCGATGCCGGAGTAGACGACGTGGCCCGGTCCCGCCAGCGCCCTGACGAACGCGATGCTGAACACGCCGCCCTCCGCGAACCGGGCGATGTACAGCGCGTTCTCGATGGTGGCGAAGCCGAGGCCGGCGGCCGCCCCGTACACCGCGCCGTCGACGACGGAGTCGAAGCGGTCGCTCCGGTACGGGTGGAGCCGGACCGCGAGCAGCTTCACCGTCTCCTCGACGGGCCCGACGACGAGGTAGAAAAACAGGACGCTACCCACGCCGAACGTCCCGAACTGGACCGCCTGCAGGATGCTCCCGAAGTCGTTCAGGACCCCGGCGAAGCCGGCAAAGAGAACGCCGAGCACGAACGTCCCGAGCAGCAGTCCGACCGGTTCCTCGCTCGTCACGTCTATCCGCCGGAAGTACGCCGCGAGCAGCAGCGCCGGGACCGCCGACAGCAACACGAACCCCCAGACTGCCGGGTCCCGAACGTCCCCGAGCGCGCCGACTGCGACCAGCGCGATCAGCAACACCACGCCCAGCAGTATCAGTAGCCAGCGGCCGATGGGCCGGAGGCTCCCGTACACCGATACGGCGAGTCTGTCGACGGCCGTCCGCGGCTCCCAGCTTGCGATGTCGTACAGGTCCTGCGAACCGTCCGACGCGCGCTCGACCGGGTCGCGACCGGGTGGCATGCCCCGACGTACAACCGGAGGCCGTGTAACGTTTTGCCCCTTATATAATACGAATGTAATAATATACCATAATCTGTTTTAGGGTGGGGTTTAACAACGACGATTCCGCAGAACCGGTACCATGTTTAGCAATAGTAGGGGGATCCACTACACGTCGCCGCCGACAGCGGACGACGAGGACACAGCCGACGAGACGGCACGAAGCGACCGAGCCGACGAGCCGACCGACGCACCGACCGCCGACACCGCCCCGACTGCCGACACCGCCGTGACCGAGGCGGACGCGAACTGGACGGGCGACGTCCCCGCCGACGACTGACACTTCGACCGTACGACCCAGCCGATAGCAGGACGCGGAGCGACGGCTGTAGCCAGCAGCTGGTTCCCGCCCGTCGTCGGCCAGCGCGCCGGACCGGTCCGCCGGTCGGGTCGCGTTCCGGACGGTTCAAATCCCTCGCCCGCCAACGCCGCGATATGCATTTCGACCAGCGAACGCAGCGGGCGCTCCGCGACGCCGGCCTCGACGACACGGCGCTCGCGGCCGCCTCGGAGGCGGTCGTCGACGCGACGCGCGAGGCCGCCGCCGACCTGGAGGCGTTCTTCGAGGACCGCGGGACGGTCTACTCCGACATGGAGATGGCCCACTCCGCGAGCGACTACCCCGAGCACGCCGTCGACTACCTCGACCTGACGACACACGCCGACGAACTGCGCGGCTGGCTCCGCTTCGACTCCTGGGGTGTCTACGTCGAGGACGGCCGCGTGCTGGACGACGGGCTCGTCGAACTGACGCTCGGGCCGACGGTCCACGACCGGGTTCGCTTCGCGGACTCGCGCGACCGCCTGCGATGACGAGCGTTCGCGTCCGCGGCATCTACACCACCGCGCTGACCGAGCGCCTCCGCGGCGAGTACGACGTGGTGCAGGCGTCGCCGCCGATCCGCCGCCGCTTCGACGCCGCGTTCGAGGTGGCCCCGGCCGACGTTCGGATCGACACCACCGACGACAGGCAGGGCGTGTCGGTCTCCGGCGCGCCCGACGCGGTCGACGCCGTCGCCGAGAACCTGGGCGCGGTCGGCCGCGACGCGTTCGCCTGGGACGACACCGCGGCGCTCGGTGCCGTGTTCGACGGCCGCGTCACCGAGACGCTGGGCAGCGGCGCGGTCGTCTCGCTCGACGGCGACCGGGAGGGGTTTCTCCCCTTCCGCGCCGTCGACGGCTACGTCGACGACGGCGACCACGTCCGGGTGCAGGTCCGTGAGCCAGCGCCGCCGTGGGGCGACGACCGGCCGCTGCTGGGCGACGCGATGCGCGTTCCGGGCGGGCTCGTGACGCTCGCGCGGGACCGGGACGGCGTCTCGGCCGACGCCGCCGGCGAGCGCGCGACCGAACTCGTCCGGACGACCGAACTGCTGTCCGCCGAGCCGCCGGACGGCTGGGGCGTCCGCTGGGAGCGGGCGGCCGCGGACGCCGACATGGACGCGCTGGGCGACGCGCTCGACGCCGCCGCGGACCGCGCCGACGCGCTGGCCGGGGACCTCGCCGACGCGCCGTCGCCCGGCGAGCAAGCGCCCGCGCTCGTCGCCGCGCCGTCCGCGACGCGGTGGGTGTGGTTCGGCCGCGAGTGCCGGTTCGAACTGGACGATGCCCGCCGGGCCGTCGAGACGACGATGCCGGGCCACCACCGGACGAAGGCCGCCCACCGCGCCGCCAGCTCCGCGGTCGACTTCGTCGAGAGCGTCGTCGACGCCGACGACCTTGCGAACCGCGAGTTCCCGTTCGACGCCGTCGCCGAGCAGTACGGGCCGGCGGCGGGCGACGATCTGGCCATCGTCCACGGCAAACCCGACGGCCGCTGCTACACCCTCGGCGAGGGCGAGGTAACGGACTTCGACCCGGACGGGAAGCTGACTGTCAAACGGACGATCCGCGGCAGCGGCACGTACGACGCGCTCGGCACGGAACGCGAGCGCGGCGACGCCGCCATCACGAAGATCACCGAGGGCCGCTGGTGGTACCCGACCGTCTACCGCGGCGAGGACGGCGAGCGGAAAGGAACCTACGTCAACGTCTGCACGCCGGTCGAGGTGTTCCCCGACGGCGTCCGCTACGTCGACCTGCACGTCGACGTGATCAAACGTCCCGACGGCGAGGTGACGGTGGTCGACGAGGACGAACTCGACGCCGCGGTCGCGGCCGGGAACGTCTCCGAGGCGCTGGCTGAGAAGGCGAGAAGCGTCGCGAAGGCGGTCGAGAGCGCGCTATAGGTGGTCCTTGCCGGGGTTGGACGACCCCCAGTCGCCGCGCCCGCCTTCGGTCCGGTCGACGCCCATGATGCTCTCGGCCTGGTCGACGCCGAGGGTCTCGCCGGATTCGGGCACCCGCACCGTCACGTCCTCGACCTCCGGCCACTTGAGCAGGTCCGCCTCGATGTTGCCCGAGGTCACCTCGCTCACGTCACAGCCCGAACAGCCGCCGCCGAGTTCGACGACCACCTCGCCGGTCTCGGGGTCGGCCTTCCGGACGGAGCTCGTCCCGCCGTGCATCTGAATGATCGGCATCTGCTGGACGAGCCACGTCTCGATCCGCTCCGCGAGGGGTTCCTCGGAGTCGGGGTCTTCGGGTGAGCCGATGGTCATTGCTCGCGAGTACGTACTCCAGGTACGGGAAGGTTTGGATCCCGGTGGGCGGATTTCGGGAACGATCGTGAGGGTTCGGGCCTGACGCGGCCGGTTACGGGGCCGGCGGGTCAGTCCCGGCGGAGACGACGCAGGCCGAGGCCGAGGCCGGCGAGCGCCGCACCGACGCCGAAGCCGGGCATACCCCCGCCGTCGCTGTCGTCGCTGCTGTTGTCGCTGCCGCCGTCGCCGCTTCCGTCATCGCTGCCGCCGCTCCCGTCGCCGTCAGCGGTGGTACCGTCGTCCATCGCGGTGGTCGTCTCGTCCATCCCCGTCGTCGTGGTGCCGTCGTCCATCGCGGTGGTCGTAGTCGTCGTGGTCGACTCGGACCCGGATCCGGACCCGTCCTCCATCAGCGACGGCGGGTCGGACTGTTCGCCGGCCTCGTCGGGGAAGGTAAACACCGCGGCGACATCCGTGTTCTCCAGCCCCGTCCCGAGGCTGGTCGCGGCGAAGAACTCGCCCTCGACGCCCGCCTGGGCCGTCCAGAAGCTCGTCTCGTCGGGCATGCGCCACCACGACAGCTGTTCCGGGTTCGCGGGGTCGCTCACGTCGAACAGCTTGACGCCGCCGTTGTACCACGACGTGTACAGCCGGTCACCGACCCAGTCGAAGTTGTGGGAGGTGGTCCACGTGCCGCCCTGGTAGGCGTTGTTCCCGGACTCCTCGGGTTCGATCGTCGACACCTTCTCGGGCGACTCGGGGTCGGAGATGTCCCAGAAGTCGATCCCGCTGGGACCGCCCGAGCCGTTGTTGTTGATGTCCCAGGTCTCGGCACCGACGGCGACCATGGTGCCGTCGGCGTTGGGCTGGACGTAGTGGGAGTTCCCCAGCGGCTCGAATCCGGCGAGCTGGGAGCCGCCGCCCTGCAGATCCGACAGGCTGTAATCGCCGAAGTGGGTGATGTATTCGGGGTTGGTCGGGTCGCTCACGTCGAGCACCCAGGTCCCCGAGTCCCAGTGTGCGAGGTACGCCCGGTCGTCCTGCACGTAGATGTCGTGGAGCGACCGCCGGCCGGCCGGCACCTCTGCCCACGCCGAGTCGTATTCGAGCTGCGACCAGCGTGCGATCTCCTCCTGGGACTCGATGTCGACGACGACCATCGGGTACGCGCCCTCGTCGTAGGCGGTCAGGTACGCGTGACTCCCGTGGAGGAAGGAGTTGTGGATCGGGAACTCAGTCGGGTAGAACTCCTCGATGGACGCGTCCGTCGGCGAGCTGATGTCGACGGTGAAGAAGCCGGAGACCTGGCCGCTGTTGGCCGGCCCGACGACGATCATGTGGTCGCCGTCCTGCTTCACGTCGTAGATCTGTCCGAGCGGGCCGTTCTCGCTGTCGGGCTGTAGCCCGCGCTCCTCGATGAGCAGTTCCGGGGACGCCGGGTTCGAGAGGTCGAACACCGCGAAGCCGTCGGTGAGCGCGACGTAGGCAGTCGTGCCGTCGTCGCCCATCACCAGTTCCTTCGCGTTGGGGATGTCGTACCGGCCGATCGGTTCGTAGCCGTCTTCCTGGGTCGCGGTGCTGCCCGACGCCGCCGCGGGAACAGCCGCCGCGAGTCCGGCCGCACCCGTCGCCTTCAGCACGCTCCGCCGGAGGACACTCCGCTCGTCTGGGGACTCCATACCCCCACATGTGGCCGACCTGTAATAAAACTGTGTTGTACGAACCTCGAAAACGGGACTATCGCGTTGCCGTGCGGCGGTCATTAGTCTCCTGTGCTGGCACTGGCGCGGTCCCTCAGCGCCGCATTCGGGACCGGTCACCGGTTCCTAACGCTGGCACTGGCGCGGAGCCTCAGCGACGCATTCGGCTCCGATCGCCAGTACCAGCGGTCATCGCGCTTGCGACCGCCCCCCGAACCACCACGTCGTCGCCAAGCGTCGTCAGCGACACGTCCGGCAGGTTGGTAAACACCATGTCGTCCAGCCGTTCGCGGATCGGGTCGAGGACGAGTTCCTCGTTGTTGAGCGCGACGGCTCCGCCGACGTAGATGACCAGCGGGGCGTACGCGTGGATGATGTTGGCGACGCCCATGGCGTTCCAGTGGGCGACCTGGTCGATGACGTGGTCCGCGAACGTGTCCTCGCCGGCGTGGGCGAACACGTCCGCCGCCGAGAACTCGGGGTCGTCGATCGGCAGGGCGGTGTCGACCGGATCCTCGTCGTGGAGGAACCGGGCGTACCGCGGGATGTTGTTGCCCGAGCAGTACGCCTCCCAGTGGCCGTCCTTGCCACAGCCGCAGGTGAGATGGCCCTGCGGGTCGACGACCATGTGGCCGACCTCGCCGGCGTTGCCGTCCCAGCCCGAGAGGACGTTGCCGTCGACGGTGACGCCCGCGCCGATGCCGCTGGAGATGGTGAGGTAGGCCATGTCGTCGGGGTTGCGGTCGCTGTGGAACCGCTCGCCGATGACGCCCGCGATGGTGTCGTTGTGGAGGTACACCTCGTCGTCGTCGATCAGCTTTCCGACCGGCCCCGTCAGCGGGATCGTGTCGATGGTGTCCGGCAGGTTCGCCGGGTTCTCGACGGTCCCTTCGGCCAGGTCGAGCGGCCCGATCGAGCCGATCCCCGCCGCACGGATGCTCGTCGGGTCGACGGCGGCCTCCTCGCAGGCCGTCCGCAGGGCGGAGAGGACGGCCTCGGTGACCGCGATGCCCGTCGGCCCCTGTGGGGTGTTCTGCCGGTGCGCGCCGATGATCGTCCCCTCGTCGTCGGCGACGACCGCCCGGACGTTCGTCGCGCCGAGGTCGACGCCCGCGTAGTTACCCATTCTGGTAGGGAAGGGAACGCGCCGCCACTTAATTAGACCGTTCGGCGTCGCGGCGGTCCTACCCGAACGAGAACTGGACGCCGTCGTCGTCGCCGTCGCCGCCGGACGGGAGCTGCGGGACGAGCCACGAGAGGAACGCGTCCTGACTGCGCGACTGCAGCCAGACGGTGCCCTGACCTTCGAACTCGCAGACCAGCCCCTCGCCGCTGAACAGCGTCGACTTCAGCCCGCCGACCTTCCGGACGTCGAAGGAGACCTGGTCCTCGAACGCGACGATGTGGCCGGTGTCGACGACGTACCGCTCGCCGGGGTCCAGCGTGACGGGTTCGACCGCGCCGTAGCTCGACAGGAACGCATCGCCGGTCCCCGTCAGCCGCAGGAGGAACAGTCCCTCGCCGCCGAAAAAGGTCTTTCCGCCGCCGAACTCGGTGTCGAGGTCGATATCCCTGTCGGCTGCGAGATACGACCCCGACTGGACGTACAGCGTCTCGGACTGCAGCTCCTGGTGGACCACGTCGCCGGGAAGCGGCGGGGCCAGCGTGACGTTCCCGGGGTCGGTCGCCTCGAACGTGTTCCGGAAGAAGGATTCGCCGCCGAACACCGAGCGCTTGACCGAACTGAGGAGCCCGCTGTCTCCCCTGTCGGTCGTGATATCGATCCCGTCTGAGTGGGACACCATCGCACCCGCCTCCGCGGTGATCGACTCGCCGCGGTTCAGCGATACGTCGAGGAGGGCAAAGGACGGCCGGTGGCGCACTTCGTGCTCCATATGTGACCATCCGTGTCGACCGGCTTAAACGTCCGGGCGAGGCTGGACGCCCGCCCCGACAGCTATCAGGTATAATACCGTATCACACTGTATGGACGACGAGATCCCCACCACCGACCGGGTCAGCGATTCGGAAGCGGCGGCCGCCCACGAGGTCGAACTCGCGCTGGAGTGGCTGCAGCGCGCACGGGGCCGCTTCGTCGAGTTCCATCACGCGACCGGGCACGCGCTGGACCACCTGCACGACGCCGAGGCGGCGCTCCGGGACTGCGGGTACGACGACCTGGCCGACGAGATCCGCGACGAGCATCTCCCCCGTGGCGTGTTCGAGGACCGCTGGACGTACGACCTGCTGGAGGAGTACGAGGAGGCGTTCCTCGCGCCGTACGAGGAGTTCGAGGAACGCGCTCGCGAGGAACTCGCCGACGGCGTCCGGCACGTCCGCGAGCGCCGGCAGGAAGCCGAGTGGAAGGAGCGTGCCGACCGGTAGCCGCTAGCTCACTCGTCCCGGACGAACGTCACCGGGCAGGGCGAGGAGAGCATCACTTCCTGTGCGACGCTCCCGAACACGGCCTTGCCCGTCGGCGAGCGCTGGCGGCCGCCGACGACCACGCGGTCCGCGCTCACGTCCTTCGCGAGGTTCACGATGGTCTCGCCGTGTTCGCCGACGGCACCGCGGGTCTCGTACTTGACCCCCGCCGCGTCCAGCAGCGACGCGATCTCCCGGATGGTCGCGTGGCGCTCCGCAACTTCGTCCGGCGACACCTCGCCGTCGGGGTCGAAGTCGAGTCGGTCAAGCACCGTGTCGTACTCGTCGTCGGTGAACACGTGTGCGAGGACGACGGTCGCGCCCGTCGGCCCGGCCACTTCCGCGACCGCGTCGGCGAGTCGTTCGGCCCGCTTCTCGTCCTTCGCGCCGACCGCAAGGAGAATCGTGTCGAGTGTCATATCCGCCGGGTACACAGCGCCGCGACAAAAGCCTACGGGGGAGCGCAAACGTTGGCGGCGATGGTTTGGCCGTGTGTCGAGTGCTGGCGACTGCGCAGTTCGGGGCGACGGGCACGTCCGCCAATCAGTGGTCCTGTATCGAGTCTATGACCATCGCCGCGGCGACGATCGGTTCCTTCGGCACGTCGCTCGTGTCGTCGATGACGATCTCGTAGGTGTCCCGGAGCGACAGTTGCCCGTCGATGTTGCCGACGTGGTCGCCGTTCCGGTCGGTGATCTCGTACTTGTGCGGGATGATCTCGCCGAACGGGAGGAGGTTCCGGGCGAGCGTCGTCATCGCGCCCCGGGAGGTTATCTTCGCCAGGCTCTCCTCCGTGTCGGCGTCCCGGATCGTCCAGGTGTCCTGGAAGATCGAGTAGTCGTTGTCGAGGACGACGAGGTCCTCGCCGGTTCGCGAGTCGGTGAGGACGTAGTTGCCGGCCACGTCGATGATGCCGCCGGCTTTCACCGTGAACACGTCCTCGCCGTCGGCGTCGACGAACGGGAACTCCTCTTTCATCTTGAACATCTTCTGCTTGCCGCGGAGGACGACGTTCCCGGCGGCGTCGGTCGCCTTGTACTTGTTCCGGACCAGCGACTGGTCGACGGTGTAGCGGTCGTCCGTGAGGTCGATCCCGGAGATGTCGTAGTCGTCGCGCATGTCCGGAGGGTCTCGTCGGGGATTGATAAACGCCGGCGGACCGTCTCCGAGCGCGAAACAGCGCTCCGGCGACGAGCACCCGCCGAACGGCAACCGCCGGTCCGGCGCTCCGGAACCGACAGCGTTTCACGCCCCTGGTCCCTGGCAACGCGTAGATGAGCAAGGACTACATCGAGGTCAGGGGGGCAGAGGAGAACAACCTCAAGGACCTCGACATCGAGATCCCCCGCGAACAGTTCAACGTCGTGACGGGGCTGTCGGGGTCGGGGAAGTCCTCACTCGCGTTCGAGACGGTGTACGCCGAGGGCCAGCGCCGCTACATCGAGTCGCTGTCGGCGTACGCCCGCAACTTCCTCGGCCAGATGGACAAGCCGCAGGTCGAGACCGTGGAGGGGCTGTCGCCCGCCATCTCCATCGACCAGAAGAACGCCGCGAACAACCCCCGGTCGACGGTCGGGACGGTCACCGAACTCCACGACTACCTCCGCCTGCTGTACGCCCGCGTTGGAACGCCGCACTGTCCCGAATGCGGGCGGGAGGTCGGCGAGCAGTCCGCCCAGCAGATGGTGACGCGGCTGCTCGAACTCCCCGAGGGGACGCGGGCGAAGCTCGCCGCGCCGGTCGTCCGCGACCAGAAGGGCGCGTTCGAGGACCGGTTCGACGAACTCGTGAGCGAGGGGTACAGCCGCGTCGAGGTCGACGGCGAGCGCTACGACCTCACGATGGACCGCCCCGACCTGGACGAGAACTACGACCACACGGTCGACGTCATCGTCGACCGCGTGAAGGTTGAACCCGACGCTCGCTCGCGGATCGCCGACAGCGTCGAGACGGCCCTGGAGGAGGCCGACGGCGTCCTCAAGGTGATCCTGCCGGACCCGCCCGAAGACGCCGAACTCGGCGGAACGAAGGCCCGCTCGACCGGCGACCTCGCCGGGGAAACCGACGACCGTCTCGTCGTCGAGTTCTCCGAGGATCTTGCCTGCACGCACTGCGGCATCGACCTCCCGGAGATCGAGACCCGGAGCTTCTCGTTCAACAGTCCCCACGGCGCGTGCCCCGAGTGTGAGGGGATCGGCGAGACGAAGGAGGTCTCGGAGGACCTGGTCCTGCAGGACCCCTTGAAGCCGCTGAAGAACGCCTTCGAGGCCTGGAGCTACAACCGGTCGTACTACCGCACCCGCCTCGACGCCGTCGCCGAGCACTTCGGCGTCAGCGTCGAGACGCCGTTCGAGGACCTCGACCCGGACGTGCAGGACGCGTTCCTCTACGGCACCGACGAGGAGGTCGTGTTCCAGCGACAGACGAGCAACGGCGTCCGCCGCAAGACCAAGCCGTTCGAGGGTGTCATCCCGAACTTAGAGCGCCGCCACGTCGAGACGGACAGCGACAGCACGCGGGACCACATCGAGGACTACATGACCGTCACGGAGTGCCCGGCCTGCGACGGCACCCGCCTCAAGCCAGCCTCCCGCGCGGTCCTCGTCGACGACACCTCGATCACCGAAGTCAACCGGATGAGTATCGGCGACGCCCTCGACCACTTCGAGGCGATGGAGGCCGACATGTCCGACCGGGACCGCAAGATCGCCGAGGAGATCCTCAAAGAGATCCGCGCCCGCCTCGGCTTCATGACCGAGGTCGGTCTGGAGTACCTGACGCTGGACCGCGAGGCCGCGACGCTGTCGGGCGGCGAGAGCCAGCGCATCCGGCTGGCCACCCAGATCGGCTCCGGCCTCGTCGGCGTCCTCTACGTGCTCGACGAACCCTCTATCGGGCTCCACCAGCGAGACAACGACCGCCTGCTGAACACGCTGGAGGAACTGCGCGACCTCGGTAACACCCTGCTCGTCGTCGAGCACGACGAGGAGACGATGCGACGGGCCGACAACGTCGTCGACATGGGTCCTGGCCCCGGCAAGCGCGGCGGCGAGGTCGTCGTTCAGGGCAGCACCGACGAGGTGATCGACTGCGAGGACTCCATCACCGGCGACTACCTCGCCGGGCGGAAGCAGATCCCCGTACCGGAGGAGCGCCGCGAGCCGGACGGCGCGCTCACGGTCCGCGGCGCGCGCCAGCACAACCTCAAGGACCTCGACGTGGAGATCCCGGTCGGCTGTTTCACCGCCATCACCGGCGTCTCCGGCTCCGGCAAGTCGACGCTGATGCACGAGATCCTCTACAAGGGGCTGGCCCGCGAGATGAACGACAACCACTCGGTCGACCCCGGCGACCACGACGCAATCGACGGCGTCGACGAGATAGAGACCGTCCGGCTCATCGACCAGAGCCCAATCGGCCGGACGCCGCGGTCGAACCCCGCGACGTACACCGACGTGTTCGACTACATCCGGGAGCTGTTCGCCGAGACGAAACTGTCCAAGCAACGGGGCTACGAGAAGGGCCGGTTCTCGTTCAACGTGAAGGGCGGCCGCTGCGAGGAGTGTGGCGGCCAGGGCACCGTCAAGATCGAGATGAACTTCCTCTCGGACGTGTACGTCCCCTGCGAGGAGTGCGACGGCGCGCGCTACAACGACGAGACGCTCGACGTGACCTACAAGGGCAAGACGATCGCCGACGTGCTCCAGATGAGCGTCGAGGAGGCGTACGACTTCTTCGAGGCCGACACCCGCCTCTCCCGGCGGCTCCAGCTGCTGAAGGACGTGGGGCTGGACTACATGAAGCTCGGCCAGCCCTCGACGACGCTGTCGGGCGGCGAGGCCCAGCGCATCAAGCTCGCCGAGGAGCTCGGCAAGAAGCAGACCGGCGACACGCTGTACCTGCTCGACGAGCCGACGACCGGCCTGCACTCCGCGGACGAGCGCAAGCTCATCGAGGTGCTCCAGCGCCTCGTCGACAACGGCAACACTGTCGTCGTCGTCGAGCACGAACTCGACCTCGTCAAAAACGCCGACAACATCGTCGACCTCGGCCCGGAGGGCGGCGAGCACGGCGGCGAAGTCGTCGCCACCGGCACGCCGGAGTCGGTTGCGCGGACCGACGACTCCCACACCGGACGCTACCTCCGGGACCTCCTGCCGGACGTGGACCTCGAAGGCCCACGGGGGCAGCGGAAAGAGCCGGTGACAGCTCCGGGCGACGACTGAACGGTGTCCGCGCGAGCGGAGCGAGCGCGGGCTCGTCGGACCGTGTCCGACGGTGCCGAGTGGGTCGGTGGACCCCGAGGGACCGCAGTCTCGTCCGGACAGGCGACGACTGAACAGGAACTTTCAGCTCCCTTTCAGGAATGCGCTTCAGGATAGCTCTTTATCCGGATGGGACATAGCCACGCTCATGCCAACCGTCTACGCCGCGATGCGGGACGCGCTCGTGATCGCCACCCGCGAGGGCGGGGAATGGACCGACAGCCGGCGGCTCGACGGCCGCGACCTGGAGTGTGTCGCCGCGTCGCCCGCGGGCCCCGACCGGGCGTTCGTCGGGACGTTCCGCTCCGGTCTCCAGCGGACGAGCGACGGCGGCGAGACGTTCGAGCGCGTCGGCGCGGACGCCATCGACCAGGACGCCGTCCTGTCGGTGGCCGTCTCCCCGCACGACCCCGACGTGGTGTACGCCGGGACGGAGCCGTCGCGGATCTACCGCTCGACGGACGGCGGCGACTCGTGGACCCACCTCGACGGGCTGGTCGACCTCCCGTCGGCCGACGAGTGGTCGTTCCCGCCGCGGCCGGACACGCACCACGTCAGGTGGATCGAGCCGGACCCGCACGACGCCGACCGGCTGTACGTCGGCATCGAGGCGGGCGCGCTCGTGCTGACCGAGGATGGGGGTGAGACCTGGCACGAACGCCCGGCCGGGTCGCGCCGCGACAACCACACGCTGGCGACCCACCCCGACGCGCCGGACCGCGCCTGGAGCGCGGCGGGCGACGGCTACGCGGAGACGACCGACGGCGGCGAGACGTGGGACCACCCGCAGGACGGCCTCGACCACCGCTACTGCTGGTCGCTCGCCCTGGACCCGGCAGATCCGGGGACGGTGCTCATGTCCGCCGCGAGCGGTGCGTACTCGGCCCACACCGCCTCGCGGGCCGAGTCGTACCTCTACCGGAAGCGCGGCGACGAGTGGGAACGGCTGACCGACTTCCCGGCCGGCGACGGCGTCGTCCGCGCGGTGCTGGCGTCGGGCACCGAGGCCGGCGAGTGCTTCGCGGCGACGAACCGCGGGCTGTACCGGACGCCGGACGCCGGCGATAGCTGGGACCGGCTCCCGCCGTCGTGGGAGCGGTTCGCCGACGACACCTGTCGCGGACTGGCCGTCGTCGCCTGACGGGGCCGTGGCAGTTCGGACCGGGAAGGATTTAGCCTCCGCCGTTCACGTCCCGGACATGTACGACTTCGTCGTCGTCGGTGCCGGTCCCGCCGGCTCCCGGTTCGCGCGCCGGGCGGCCGAGGCGGGCCACGACGTACTCGCGCTGGAGCAGGGGACGGTCGGCGAGCCGCTGGCCTGCTCCGGCCACGTCAGCACCGACCTCTGGGAGTACGCCGGCCCGGACGCGCGCGACGAACTGCTCCAGAACGAGGTCCGCGGCGCGCGCTTCCACGTCGGCGGTCCCGACAGCGATGCCCACCGGTTCTACAAGCGGGAGGCGGTGTCGAACGTCATCGACCGCGTCGGGCTGGACCGGCATCTGGCCGACCTGGCAAGCGACGCCGGCGCGGACCTGCGCGAGGAGCACACCGTCACCGCCGTCGACGAGTACCACGACCGCGTCGAGGTGACGGCGCGTGGCCCCGACGGGACGGAGACGTTCACCGCGCGGATGGTCGCCGGCTGTGACGGCCCGCGGTCGCGTGTGCGGGACGAGCTTCACCTGCCGAAACCCGACGAACTGCTTCACGGCGTCCTCGGCTTCGACGCGGCGGCCGACGACGGCGCGTTCGTCGACGTCCACCTCACCGCGCCGCGGTTCTTCGCGTGGCGGATCCCCCGCGGCGACGCCGGGGTCGAGTACGGGCTGGCCGCACCGCCGGGCGACGACGTGGGCGCGCGGTTCGACGCGCTGGTCGAGGGGTACGGCGCTTCCACCCACCGTCGCTGTTCGGGCGCGATCCCGATCGGGCCGCCGGACCGGGTGACGAGCACCCGCGGGTTCCTGGTCGGCGACGCCGCCGCCCAGACCAAGCCCTTCACCGGCGGCGGCATCCTCTACGGGATGACCTGCGCTGACCACGCCGTCGAGGAGATCGACCCGACCGAGCCGTCGACGCTGCAGGACTACGAACGTGCGTGGCGCGACGACCTGTCCCGGGAGATCCGGCTGGGCCACTGGCTCCGCCGGGCGTACTCCCTCCCGGAGCCGGTCCAGCGGGCGGGGCTGGGGGCGCTGTCGGGCGAGATCGGCGTCCACATGGACCGCCCCACGTCGCTGTTCTCGCGGGAGCACCTCCGGGCGCTGCTGTCGTAGGGGCGAACAGGCGGTCGGCATCGATCGCGGAGCGGTTGACCGCACACCCGCCTCACCGCTCCGCGGCGACTGGTCAGGGCACGGCGGCGCTGGCCGCGGCTTGAAATAAAAACCTCAGTACGTCGGCAGCCGCGCGGAGCGGTCGCTCCTCTCGACGAACGGCAGTTCGACCCGCTCGGCGGGGACTTCTTCGCCGTCGACGCGAACTGTCAGCCCCGCCTCGGGGGCGTCGAACTGGACCAGCGCGAGCGCCACCGGGGCGTCGAGCATCGGGCTCTCCTCGGCGCGGGTCACCTCGCCGACCGCCTCGTCGCCGGCGAACACGGCCGCGCCCGAGCCGGGGAGCGCGTCAGGGCGGAGACCGACGAGCCGCTTGCTCGGCCGGCCGCGGTTCTCGACGCGGGAGACGACCTCCTGGCCGACGTAACACCCCTTCTCGAAGTCGAGCGCGTTCCGGAGGCCGACGACGTTCGGGATGTTGCCGGCCAGTTCAGTCTCGAACAGCGGCGTCCCGGCTTCGAGCGTGAGCGCCTCCCACGTCCGCCGGCCGAACGGGGCGGCGTTCAGCCCGTGGTTGACGAGCGTGTCGAACACGTCGGCGGCGTCGCCCGCGGCACAGATGACCTCGTACCCTTCCTCGCCCGTGAGTCCGTCGGTGCGAACGACCGTGACGCCCGCGTCGCCCATCGACCCGCGGACGAAGGTCAGCGACTCGTCCGGGCTGGCCGCGCCGTTGAGGACGCTGGCGACCTTCTCGGTCGCCTTGGGGCCGTGGACGCCGAATACGCCGAACTCGTCGGTGGCGACGGTGATCTCCACGTCCTCGATGAACACCTTCTCCGACCACTCCTCGGCCAGCGGGCCGGCGCGGCCGGGCGGCGTGAACAGGAGCAGCCTGTCGCCGGCGTTGTACGCGTACATCGTCGTCTCGATGCCGCCCTGCGGGTCGAGCAGGAGCGCGTAGACGCCTTCCCCGTCCTCCGACGGGACCCGGTTCGAGACCGCGTTGTCGACGTAGTCGACGCGGTCGTCGCCGGTCACGACGACGACGCCGTACGCCATCTCCGTCACGCCGACGACCTTGCGGACGGCCCGGTGTTCCCGCTCGCGGCGGCCGTACTCCAGCGCGACGCGGCGGCCGCCGTGCTCGCCGAACGTCGCGCCGTGGTCCGCGTGGACCGACTCGATGACCGTCATACCTCTCCGTGGGGGCGGGGACCGGAAAAGCCTCCCTATGCCCCGCTGTCCGCGCCGGGGCGGCTCCGCGGCGGCCGTCGGTTCCGGTCAGAACGGGAGGCGGTCGCGCACCCGGTCGACCAGACTCTCGTCCTCGGTGACGGTTTCGCCGGGATCGGGCACGACGCGCTCGTCCGGCATGATGACCGTCCGGTCGCCGTTCTCGTCGACGTGTATCAGTCCCGCCTCCTTCAGGGTCGCGAGCGCCCCCTCCAGTTCGTCGATGTCGGCCTCGACGTGGGACCGGAGTTCGAACACCGTCATCCCGTCCTCGCTCCGGTCGACGAGGGCGTCGAGTACCGAGACCTCGACCGCGTCCCGGTCGCGGTACTCCCGCTTTGCTCTCATGGGTCCTTCTTCGCGTGGGTGGGATTTACTATTATCCCCTGACCCCCCCAAACAGTAGCCTTTTCAGCCCCGGTTGGATATGGAGTCACAATGGGTCTCAGGTGTTCGCTGCTCGGGCACGACTTCGCGGAGACCGAGGTCGAACGCGAGCGCGAGGAACAGGGGAGCGAGGTGATAGAGACCGTCCGCGAGGTCGAGGTGTGTGCCCGCTGTGGCGAGACGACGCTCGTCAGCGAGAACACGAACGTGACGACGCTGGACGCGGGGGACACGGCATCCGGAGCGGCGTCCGACGCGGCCGCCGTCGACGAACCGGCGGCGGACGACGCGACAGAGGGGACGCCGGCTGACCCGGCGACGGCCGACTCGTCGCCCGATCCGGCCGATAGCACGCCCGACGACGCGGCGACCGGCGACCCGGCTGAGCCGGTCGGCGACGGCGAGGACGCCGAAATCATCGACGAGACGGCGGCCGAACCGGACGCGGCCGACAGCGCACGAACCGACACCGCCGAGGATGTGGTGACGGATGCCGAGGGTGCAGCTGGGCCGGAACCCGAGGCTGCCCCCGAGGAGGACGACGGCGTCATTCTGGACGAGGACGACGAGCCGGCGGCCGACCGCGAGTACGGCCAGTGGCCGGACGCCGACGACACGGGCGAACCGGAGGGCAGCGAGCGGTCGACGGCGTGGCCCGAACAGGAGGGGGAAGACAGGGGGTACGACGCCGAACTGAGCGACGAGGAGGCCGACGTGGAGTTCGGCGGCGGACTCACGCCGGAGGCGGACCCGGACGCCGCGCCGGCCGACGGCGAGGAGACGGTCGGCGGCGGGACCGAGGAGACGGGGATTACCAGCGCCGCCACCGCCCCGCCACCCGATGCACCAGCTGACACCACCGAGGTCGACACCGAGTTCTTCTGTCCGGAGTGCGGGCAGGTCACGCCGGCCGCGCGCTCGTCGCTGCGGGCGGGCGACATCTGCCCGGAGTGCAAGCACGGCTACATCACCGAGCGCGAGCGCTAACGCGAAAAGGGTAAACCTCCCCCTGTGTATCACTTCAGGCATGAAGGAGTACAAGATGCGTCGCGGCGAGTATCTCGACGAACGGGTGCCGGACATGGAGTCGACCGTCGAGGACTACTTCGGCGAGATCACCGGCACCGAGGAGTACGAGGGCGACGACCTCTACGTCGTCGGCGACCCGGACAACCCCGTCTTCGACCGGATCGTCGTCGGCGCGTCGACGTACGGCAGCAAGAAGGACAAGCTCGCCGTCCACTTCGAGGAGCGCGACGCCGAGGACGTGATCGCCGAGGGCAACGCCGAGGCCGCGGCCGACGCCGTCGACGCGAAAAACGACTTCCTGCTCGAAGCGACGGGCCGGGACGCCAAGTCCCGCCGCGAGTCGATGAAGCGCGCGGTCGAGGACGACCCCGACCACGACGTGGACGCCTGACCGGTCCGGCCGGCTTCCCGTCGAGCCGAGTTCTCTAGCGCCGGTACGGAGCGAACGCCGTCGCCCGGCGAGGTGCCCTACCGGACGCCCAGTTTCTCACGGCTGATCTGCACGCCGGTCGGCGTGACGATGATCCCGTCGTCGCCCTTCTGGACGATGTCGCCGCCGACCTCCTCGGCGACCTGCCGGAGTTCGTCGATGATGTGCTCGGCGGTCGGGTCCTCGGTCCGGAGCCGCGTGATGTCGGCGATGACCAGGTCGCCGTCGTAGACGGCGTCTTTGATGTCCATCACGTCCTCCTTCCCCGAAATTTCGGCGATGTGTACCGACATCGCCGCCTCGTTCGCGCCCGCGTCGAAGTCGGCGGGGTCGAGTTCGACGTAGTCCCCGGTCGAGCGGCTGTCGTTGCTCCCGAGGATCTTGCTCATCAGTCCCATAGGGGTACGTCACCGGCGGAGCGAGTATAGTTCTTGCGTCAGACAGTTCCGGGAGGCGGGGCTTTTTGCGCCACAGCGCCCAGGGATCCCCCATGACGTTCAGCATCTGCGTCCGGGAGCGGTACACGGACGACGAGGGCGAGGAACGGACGCGCTTCGGCGTCGCCGTCACGACGCGGCTGCCGGGCGTCGGGACGCTGTGCCCGTTCGCCAGCGAGCACGGCGCGGTCGCGACACAGAGCCTCGTCAACGTCGACCTCGGCCGGAAGGGGATCGAGTATCTCGACGACGGGCTTGCGGTCGACGACGCGCTGCAGTCGCTGCTGAACGCCGACGACGGCGCGCCCCAGCGCCAGCTTCACGGCGTCGGCGCGGACGGGACGTTCGCGTTCTCCGGCGAGGAGTGCAACGGCTGGTTCGGCCACGTCGAGGGCGACGGCTACACGGTCGCGGGCAACCTGCTCACCGGCGAGAAAGTCGTCGACGCGACGGCGGCGGCGTACGAGGCGAGCGCGCCGGGAGACGGCGAGAACGCCGACGCGCCCCTCGCCGAGCGCCTGATCGACGCGCTGGCCGCGGGCCACGCCGAGGGCGGCGACAAGCGCGAGGAACTCCACGTCCAGAGCGCGGCCCTGCTCGTCGAGTCCACCGAGGACCCGCCGGTCGACCCGTACTACAACGACCTGCGGGTCGACGCCACGGAGACGCCGGTGGCGGACCTCCGGGAGACGTACGAACACGCCGTCGAGGGGTACGAGATGGCGATGGAGCGCTACGAGGACGCGTACGACGAGGACAGCATGGACGAGGCGGAGTAGCGAACGGGCGACTGTTGCTGACCGGGACAGGCGACGACCGTCAGGCCGTGAACTCGTAGAGGTCGTCGCCGACGTGGTGGATCGACTCGACGACCTTGCCGCTGTCGCCGACCATGTCGTCGCCGTCGGTTTTCGCGCGGCCGATGGCGAGCACCTTGCCGTGGGACTCCTCGGCGATCGCCACGAGGTCGCCGCTCCCGATGTCCGCGTCGGCCTTGACGATGCCGGGGCGCATTACGTCCGCGCCGTCGCTGACGAAGGAGACCGCGCCCGCGTCGACGGTGACGACGCGGTTCTCCGGCGGGTACTCGTTTGCGCCCCGCACCGTGAGAAACGGCTCCTCGTCGACGTACAGCACGGCCGGCTCGCCGTCGACGAGGACGAGCTCGTCGTCGCTGTCCTCGAACTCGACGAGTTCGTACGCGTCGCCGTCGACCGCGACGTCCAGCTGGGCGGCGACGTGGTCCTCGATCTCGTCGATCTCGTCGCTCCGGAGGTGGTGCCGGGACTTGACCTGCATGGACGGGGAAAACACCGCGGCGCGCATAAATCGCCCGTTCCGGCGCGGGGTCGCCGACGGACCTGCCCGCCGACGGTCGCCGGTCGGTGGCGTCGGCCGGCCGGTCGTGTCACGGCGGACCCCGAAAAGGGCTAAGTACGATCCCGCCCACAGTACTGGTATGTGGTCCTCCCGGAAAGACCGGGACGAGATGGAGACCTGCATCGCCTGCGGGGACTCCGTCCGTCGGTCCGACGCGCGGGAATACGACAAGCACGGCGACCGGTGGGAGCGCGAGGGCAAGGAGTTCGAGTACCTCTGCAAGCCCTGTTACCGCGACCTCTGTCACCAGCCGCGGGACGAACTGGAGGAGCTCCTGATCGACGTCGAGGCCGGCGAGCGCGACCGGGAGGCGTTTCTGCAGTGGTACAGCGCGACCGTCGAGGATCGGTACGGCGAGCTAGAGGAGGAGCAGTAGCCGGGCGGTCGCGCCGGACCCGCGTACCCGATAGGTTAACTGTCCGACCCGCGTACGGCCGGGCATGAGCGACTCGCAAGCCGAGGCGGGCACCGCCGAGGCGCAGGGACCCGTCGAGATCGACGAGGAGATGGCCCGCCACCTGGAGAACAAGCGGGAGGAACTCTTCGAGAAGTTCGAGATCCCCGACGGCTTCCCCCCGGAAGTGCTCGAGGAAGCGGAGGAACGCACCGAAGGGATCACCCAGGAGATCCGGGAGGAGGTCGACGAGCGCGAGGACCTCCGGGAGATGACGACGTGGACGGTCGACCCGATCGACGCGCAGGACTTCGACGACGCCATCAGCGTCGAGGAGCGGGACGACGAGTTCGTGCTGTGGGTCCACATCGCCGACGTGACCCACTACGTCAACCCCGACACCGCGATGTGGGACGAGGCCGTCGAGCGCGGCAACACCGTCTATCTGCCCGGCTACACCGTCCACATGCTCCCGCCGGTGCTGGCCGAGACGGTCTGCTCGCTCGTGCCCAACGAGGACCGCCTGGCCCACACCGTCGAAATGCACCTCGACAAGGAGACGCTCTCCTACGAGACGATCGATATCTACAAGTCCGTCATCGAGAGCGACGAGCGGCTCACCTACACGCAGGCCGAGGACCGGCTCGACGACCCCGACTCGCACCTCCACGACGAGATCTCGCTCGTCTTCGAGCTCGCCGACCGGATGCACGAGCAGCGCAAGGAGGACGGGAGCCTCGTGCTCAACCCCCGGCGGGACCGCGCCCACACCATCATCGAGGAGTGCATGCTGAAGGCGAACAAGGCCGTCACGCACGAGCTGATGTGGGACCGCGGCGTCGAGGCGATGTACCGCGTCCACCCACAGCCCAGCCCCGGCGAGTGGGACGAGGCGCTCCGGGAGATCCAGGACTTGAACGGCGTCTCCGTCCCGGGCGAGGCGTGGGACGACCCGCGGAAGGCCGTTAACGCGACGCTGGAGGAGGCCCCCGACCGCCAGCTCGACAAGATCCAGTGGGCCGTGATGAAGGTGATGCCACGCGCGAAGTACATGAACGACCCGTTCGGCGGCCACCACGCGCTGAACTTCGAGATCTACGGCCACTTCACCAGCCCCATCCGCCGGCTCTCGGACCTGATCAACCACTGGATCGTCTACACCAACGACGTGCCCGAGGACCTCGTCGCGCTCTGTGACCGGGCCTCCGACCGGCAGAAGGAGGCCGAGTCCTGCGAGCGCGAGTACAAGGACTTCCTCCAGGAGGTCGGCCTCGACCCCGACGCGGTCAACAGCCGCGGGATCGAGGTCGTCGACGACGAGTAGCGCCGCGGGATCGCGGTCGTCGGGGCGGGTAAGGCGGGCTTTCCGCCCGACCTCCACGGGCCGATAGTTCTCAGCGCTCGCCGCCGAGCGCCGCGGCGGGCCGTAACCGCACTCCGGCATCTATATCAGGAATATTACTAACGCGCAATCACAACCGTCGTTCCCGATATCTGGCACGTGGCAACAATATTATCCGTGTGGTTCTCACATCTGATAACGACATGGGTGGGGGGACGAACGTGGTGCTCGTCGTCGCGGACACGACGCGGTACGACGACGCACTGCGACCGGACGTGGCACCGACGATAACCGACCTGCGGGAGACGGGGGCGACGTACGCGAACGCGGTCGCGCCAGCACCGTGGACGCTCCCGTCTCATGGATCGCTGTTCACCGGACAGTACCCGTCGAAACACGGCGCACACGCCGGTCACGAGCGACTGGACGAGGGCCCGCCGACGCTGCCGGAACTGTTCCGGGCGGCAGGGTACGACACCGCCGGGGTGTCGGGCAACACGTGGATCAGCCGCGAGGGCGGGTTCGCCCGCGGCTTCGACGAGTTCCACCAGACCTGGCAGTACGTCCAGGCCGACACCGCGATGGGTGAACTCGTCGAAGTGACCGAGGAGAGCCGACTCCGCGCGGTGGGCCGGAAGCTCTTCGACGGCAACCCGCTGGCGAACGCGGCCAACGCGGTTTACCGGACGCTGGTTCGCGACCGGGGCGACGAGGGGGCAGCGCGGGCGACGGCGTGGGTCGAGGACTGGCTCGCCGACCGGGAGCGCGACGACCCGTTTTTCCTCTTCGCCAACTACCTCGAACCGCATCTGGAGTACCGGCCGCCGAAGCATCTCGCCGAGCGCTTCCTCCCGGACGGGATGAGCTACGAGGCGGCGATGGACGTGCCCCAGGAGCCGTGGGAGTACCTCGCCGGCACCGTCGAACTGACCGACCGCGATTTCGCGGCGCTCCGCGCGCTGTACCGCGCCGAGATCGCCTACCTCGACGAGCACCTCGCGCGGCTCAGGCGGGCGCTCGTCGCGGCGGGCGAGTGGGACGACACCGTGTTCGTCCTCGTCGGCGACCACGGCGAGAACTTCGGCGAGCACGGGCTGATGGACCACCAGTACTGCCTGTACGACACGCTGCTCCACGTCCCACTCGTCGTCGCCGGCGGCGCGTTCGACGGCCGCGGCGAGGTCGACCGCCTCGTCAGCCTCGTCGACGTGCCGGCGACGTTGCTCGACGCCGGCGGGGTCGACGCACCGGCGGCCCGTACCGAGTTCCAGGGACGGTCGTTCCACCCCGGTTCGGACGCCGACCCCCACGAGCACGTGTTCGCCGAGTACCTCGAACCGCAGCCGTCGATGGCGGCGCTGGAGGAGCACGTCGACGACCTGCCGCCGCACGTGTACGAGTACGACCGCTCGCTCCGGGCCGTCCGCACGGCCGACCACAAGCTGATCCGCGGATCCGACGGCTCCCGGGAGCTGTACCACGTCGCGGACGACCCCGGCGAGGAGAACGACCTGACGCGGTCGCACCCGGAGCAGGCCGAGCGGCTCGAAGCCGTCGTGGACGAGTGGCTCGCCTCGTTCGACGCGGCCGACACGGACGAAGCAGTCGACATCGACGGCGCGCGGCAGCAACAGCTCGAACAGCTCGGCTACCTGCAGTAGCGGCGGTTCGTGGGGGTAAACTCCCGCCGTAGCAGCTGGTAAGTACGCTTTTGCGACGCGCCGTGGTCGCTCGACCGTGATCGAGTACTGCCTCCGCAACGTGGACGGCGCGGCCCGCGAGCGACTCCGTCGCAGGGACGACACCCGGGAACGGGTCTGCCTCGACCGCTGTG
Organism: Halostella salina; assembly: GCF_003675855.1. Lineage (NCBI taxonomy): Archaea > Methanobacteriati > Methanobacteriota > Halobacteria > Halobacteriales > Natronoarchaeaceae > Halostella > Halostella salina. Next base: position 54,656 of record NZ_RCIH01000004.1, read on the forward strand.
GCCGATGCTACGCCGGGCCATTCCTCGTCGTCGACGGCCGCGTCGAGACCGCCGAGTCACACCGTGCGCTCCTCGACGCGGTCGATCGGCCATGAACGTCCTCCTGCTGTCGATCGACAGCCTGCGCCGGGACTTCCTCACGGCGTACCGCGACGACCCCCGGTGTCTGGACCACGCCGTCGAGACGGACAACATCGATCGCTTCGCCGAGCGTGCGGCGACGTTCGAGACCCACTACGCCGGAAGTCTCCCCTGTATGCCGGCCCGCCGGGAGTGGCTGACGGGGACCCGGGAGTTCCTCTGGCGGCCGTGGGGGCCGACCGAGGCGTTCGACGAGACGATCCCGGAACTGGCCCGGCGCGAGGGCGTTCTCACGCACCTGATCACCGACCACTACCACTACTTCCAGCACGGGAGCGGCGGCTACTACGAGGACTTCAACGGCTTCGATTTCCTCCGGGGCCACGAGTACGACGCCTGGCGCACCGCGCCGCGGGAGCCGGACGACCGCCTCGTCGCCCAGTCGCTGGACCGCGAAATCGACGACCTGCGCGACGTTGGCTACGTCAACCGGGCCGCCTACCCCCGGAACGCCGCGGCGCTGGGACTGGACGACCCCGACGCCGACGAGTCGGAGTTCTTCGGGCCGCGCGTACTCTCCCGGACCGCAGAGTGGCTCGGCGACCACGGCGACTGGGACGACTGGTTCTGCTACGTCGACAGCTTCGACGTCCACGAGCCGTTCCACTGCCCCGAGCCGTACGCCTCCATGTACACCGACGAGGACCCCACGGATCCGGAGCTCCCGTTCTGGCCCTACTACGGCCCCGTCGACGAAGGGCAGAGCGAGCTGTCCGAGCGCGAACTGGAGTTCGTCCGTGCGCAGTTCGCCGGAAAGGTGACGATGGTCGACCGCTGGTTCGGCCGCGTGCTCGACGCGCTGGACGACGGCGACCTGTGGAACGAGACGATGGTCGTCGTCACCAGCGACCACGGCTTCTTCCTCGGCGACCACGGCTGGGTCGGCAAGAACGAACCGCCCTGCTACGACGTGCTCGCCCGAACGCCGCTGTTCGTCTGGCATCCCGAGAGCGAGCGCAACGGCGACCGGATCGAGTCGCTCACGTCCGCCGTGGACATCTACCCGACCGTGCTGGACGCCCTCGACGCCCCGGTCCCGGACGGGACCCACGGTCGGACCCTCCGCCCGTTGCTCGCCGGCGACGCCGACGAGGGGCGCGACAGCGCGCTGTACGGCTACTGGGGCTCGGCGGTCAACGTCACCGACGGCCGGCACACCTACCTCCACCCCTGCGACCCCTCCGTCGACGCCGACTGCTTCTCGACCGGCATGCTGAACGCCCGCGGCTTCCCGCTGCCGCGCGACCCGAAGACCGACGCCGACGCCGGACAGTTCCTCCCGTACACGGACTCGCCGGTGTGGCGATACGCCGCGCCGTCGTTCTCCCAGACCGACGAGCCGCTGCTGTTCGACACTCGCGAGGACCCCGGACAGACGACGAACCTCGCGGACGACGGCGGCGGCCCCGCGGCTGTCGACCGAATGCGCGGCCTGCTCGTCGACGCGCTGGACGACCTCGGAGCGCCCGACAGCCAGTACGCACGACTCGGACTGGACTGAGGCCAGCGCCCGGTCAGACCGATCCGGCCGCCGCTTCCGTGGCGAGCGCCCGGAAGTTCTCGAACACCCGGTCCGTGGTCGCGTCCGCGAACGACAGCGCGGTCCGCTCCCACCCGAAATCGTCGACCAGCCGGTCGCGGTGCTCGGCCCCGAACTCGGGGTGGAACTGGACCGTCCACAGCGGCGCGTTCCGGTGTCGCGTCCCGAACGCGTCGGCGTGGGGAGCCGACGCGATCACTTCCATCCCCTCGCCCGGTTCCGTGACGGCGTCGCCGTGGACCGCCGGCACGACCGACTCGACAGCCTCGAACAGTGGGTCCTCGTCCAGGTCGGCCTCGACGAGGCGGGCCGTCGTTCCGACCCGCTCGACGGTGCCGCCGAGCGCCGCGTTTGCGATCTGGTGGCCGAAGCAGACGCCGAGCGTCGGGACGGACAGGTCGACGAGTTCGCGGACCAGCGCCGCCTGGTCGTCGATCCACGGCCGGTCGCCGGCCTCGTACACGCCGGCCGTGCTGCCGGTGAGCACGACGGCGTCCGCGTCAGCCGGCTCGAACCGCTCGCCCGCCGCGAAGTCAACCGCCTCGGCGTCCGGAAAATGCGAGACGAGCGCGTCGCAGTGATACTCGCAGTCGGCGTCGACCTCGTTGCGGACGACGTACAGCGTCGGCGACTCCATGCACGTTGCTACAGCGCTTGCGGCGAAAACCTGTCGGTGAGCCGGATGGCATCCGTGGCCGACGATTCGCGCCGCTTGCGGAGTTGCTCACGGCGCAGGAATCATGGACTCGGCGGGACCGAGCAAACTGACAGTTTGCGAGGGTCGGCGAGGGAACGAGACGAACGAAGTGAGTCGAGTGGACTCGCCGGGATTTGAACCCGGGGCCTACACCTTGCGAAGGTGTCGATCTGCCACTGATCTACGAGCCCGCATCAACACGTAGCCCGGCGTGGTTATTTGTAGGTTGTGTTTTCCCGGCGGCGTCCGGCGACGGGCGGGGCGTCGAGAACGCCGAGCCGGCCGGCGACGAGTCCGATCAGGAAGCCGGTGAAGTGGGCGATGAGGGCGACTCCCGGGGATCCAGTGGCGACCGTAACGACCGCCGCGAGGCCGGCGAACCCGGCCAGTTGCACGCCCGGGCTGGGGTCGATCCGCGCCAGCAGGCCGCTGGCGAGTCGGTTTCCGGTCAGGACGTAGCCGAGCATGGCGAAGACCGCGCCGCTTGCGCCGAGTACGGGTACCGGCTCGGCGACCAGGCTCTTCGTGAGGACCTGCACGACGCCGGCTGTCGCGCCGCTCCCGAGGAAAAAGAGGTGGAAGCGAAACGGGGTGGTCGTCCGTTCGAGGGGGAGGCCGACGAAGACGAGCGCGACGCTGTTGGCGAACAGGTGCGAGAGGTCGTCGTGGGCGTACACGCTGGTGACGACGGTCCAGGGGCGGACATCGAGCGGCGGCGCGAGCGCGAACAGCCCGACGGCAGTCGGAACGAACGTCTCGACCAGTCGCTGGGCGAGAAAGACGGCGACGAAGACGAGCAGGAGGTCGACGGTGGGACTCTTCGCGAGGGGCTTCCGCATACCGTATGGAAGGACCCGGCGATACAAAACGGTACGCGACGCTACCGGGGCGAGCTGCCGAAAACGAAGGTCCGAACGGCGTTAGACTGGCGTCAGTCCTCGAGAACGATCTCGATGCTGACGTCGTTCGGCACCTGGATGCGCATGAGCTGGCGGAGCGCGCGTTCGTCCGCGTCCAGATCGATCAGGCGCTTGTGAACGCGCATCTCCCAGTGCTCCCACGTCGCGGTCCCCTCGCCGTCGGGGGACTTGCGGGTCGGGATCTCCAGCGTCTTCGTCGGGAGCGGGATCGGACCGGACATCGAGACGCCGGTCTTGTTCGCGATCTCCCGGACGTCGGCGGTGATGTCGTCCAGGTCCTCGGGGTTCGTGCCCGCGAGGCGGACGCGTGCCTGCTGCATCTTAGCTCTCGTTGACGCTCAGGACCTTGCCGGCGGCGATGGTCTGACCCATGTCGCGGATGGCGAAGGAGCCGAGCTCCGGGATCTCCTGGGACGACTCGATGCTGAGCGGCTTCTGCGGGCGCACCGTGACGATGGCGGCGTCGCCGCTCTGGATGAAGTCGGGGTTCTCCTCGGCGACCTCGCCGGACGACGGGTCCATCTTCTTGTCGATGGACTCGATCGTACAGGCGACCTGCGCGGTGTGGGCGTGGAACACCGGCGTGTAGCCGGCCGTGATCACGCTCGGGTGCTGCATGACGATGACCTGGGCCTGGAACGTCTCGGCGACCGACGGCGGGTCGTCGGCGGGGCCACAGACGTCGCCGCGGCGGATGTCGTCCTTGCCGATGCCGCGGACGTTGAACCCGACGTTGTCGCCGGGGCCGGCCTCGGGCACCTCCTCGTGGTGCATCTCGATCGTCTTGACCTCGCCGCCCTCGTCGCTGGGCTGGAAGGAGACGTTGTCGCCGATGTTGAGCATGCCGGTCTCGACGCGGCCGACCGGGACCGTGCCGATCCCGTCGATGGTGTAGACGTCCTGGATCGGGAGGCGGAGCGGCGCGTCCGTCGGCGGCTCCGGCTCCTCGAGGCCGTTGAGGGCCTCCAGCAGGATCTCGCCGTCGTACCAGTCCGTGTTCTCGCTCTCCTCGGCGATGTTGTCGCCCTCGAAGGCGGAGATCGGGATGAAGCTGGCGTCCTCGGTGTTGAACTGGACCTGCTTGAGGAGGTCCTGCACCTCGGAGACGACCTGCTTGTACTCGTCCTCGCCGTAGTCGACGAGGTCCATCTTGTTGACGCCCACGATGAGCTCGTTGATGCCGAGCGTGCGGGCCAGGAACACGTGTTCCTGGGTCTGGGGCGCGACGCCGTCGTCCGCGGCGACGACGAGGACGGCGTTGTCGGCCTGGGACGCGCCCGTGATCATGTTCTTCACGAAGTCACGGTGGCCCGGACAGTCGACGATGGTGAAGTAGTACTCGTCGGTGTCGAACTCCTGGTGGGCGATGTCGATGGTGACGCCGCGCTCGCGCTCCTCGGCGAGGTTGTCCATCACGTAGGCGAACTCGAAGCCGCCCTTGCCCTTCTGCTCGGCCTCTTCCTTGTGCTGCTCGATGACGTGCTCGGGAACGCTTCCCGTCTCGTAGAGGAGTCGCCCTACGAGTGTGCTCTTGCCGTGGTCGACGTGGCCGATAATGGCCAGGTTCTGGTGGGGTTTGTCTTCGCTCATTGGTATCTCACGCGCAGAGGCGTTATATCGGTATCTTTCGGCGGAAGCAGTTAAAACCATTTCGATACCGTACGCCCCCCATACCGACGCCGTCCGGCGGTTTGGTGACCCGTCACACGGATGGACGGTTCGCCGCCTCCGGCGTCACTGTCGGACGACGCATCCGGATCGGCTCAGCCGTCGAGTCGTCCCACGTCGGCGAGCACCGCGGTCGCCGTCTCCGGGCCGCCGGCCCCGCGGCCGCTGACGTTCAGCCGGCCGGCGTGTTCGGTCTCCAGTTGGACGATGTTGCGCGTGCCCGTCACCGCGAGCGTGCCGTTCGCGGGGACGAGCCGCGGTCCGACCCGGACGCCGTCGGCCGAGGCCTCGCCGATGAGCCGCACGGTACGGCCGTCCTCGGCGGCGAGGTCGAGCGCGCTCCCGGGTACGTCCGTGATCCCCTCGACTGCGGCGTCGTCGAGCGAGTACTCGACGTCGTCGTCCGAGAGCACGTTCGCCAGAATGACGCATTTCAGCGCCGCGTCCGTCCCGTTCACGTCGAAGGCAGGGTCTGCCTCTGCGACGCCTAAGTCCTGGGCCTCCGCGAGCACGTGCTCGTAGTCCAGTCCCTCGGCGGCCATCCGCGACAGGACGAAGTTCGCCGTCCCGTTCAGCACGCCGCGGGCGGCGGTGACCTTCGACGGGCCGAAGTCCGCGATCGTCGACAGCACGGGGATCGCGCCGCCGACGGTCGCCTCGAACAGCACGTCGCCCGCGCTCTCGCGTTTGAGCGCGCGGAGGTCGCCGTAGCGCTCCGCCACGGGCCCCTTGTTCGCCAGCACGACGTGCCGGTCCCGCTCCAGCGCCGCCCGGACGTGGCCGAAGCCGGGCTGTGCGTCGTCGAGCGTCGTCGGCGTCGCCTCGACGAGCGCGTCGTACTCCGCGGCGAGCGCATCCTCGGGTGCGGCGTCGCCGACGACGCCCTCCCGCTCCTTCCGGTCGACGACGGCCGCCGCGTCGAGCCCGTCGGGGTCGACTGCCGCAGTCCCGGAGTCGGCGACTGCAGTGACGGTGTGGCCGTACTCGCCGGCCAGTTCGACGACGGAGCGACCGACTGCTCCCGCGCCGAGCACCGCGAGCTTCACGCGGTCTCACCTCCGCCCGTCAGCGGCTCGATGACGCGCAGTTCCTTGTCCTCGGCCACCGCGCGGATCCCCGCCAGCACGTCGTCGACCCGGCCGGACTCGACGGCGAGCCGGAGCCGCGCGGACGACGCGTCGGCGGTCCCCTCGGGCGACGACAGCGAGATGTCCGCGACGGACGCGCCGGCACACTCCTCGATCCGGTTCAGCGTGTCCGACAGGTCCGTGTCGATGAGGTGGCCGGCGAGCAGGACGGTCATCTCCTCGCTGTACTGCTCCGCGCCGGCCTGAATCACGTTGACGCCGGCATCGCGCAGCGCCGCGACCACGTCGTCGAACCGGTCGGGCGTACACTCCAGGTCGACCTCGACGGGGATGTGCCCCCGGGGCGTGAGGTTGCCGCGTTCGTGGAAGATCGAGAGGAGGTTCCCGCCGTTGTCGGCGATCGGCTGGAGCGCCCGGAGCAGTTCGCCCGGTTCGTCGACGAGCTCCAGCCGGACGGTGTACGACCGGACGCCGGCGACGTGGTCGTCGCCGTCCCCCCGCCGACCGCCGTCGGCGCTGGCCTCGGCCTCATCCGTCACGGGGACCACCCCGCACAGCGACGTGCGTGTTCATGTGCTACCTCTCTCTGTCCCGCCGGCTAAAGAGTTCATCCATTCGCAATTCTCTCCGACGACGGGGGAAACGGGCGCTGCGCGGCGGGGACACGCGCCACCGCCGCCGGGCCGACCCGAAGCCGACACTGTATACTCCCTCCCGTCCCAACCGTCGGGCATGTCCGCACTCAGGCAGCTACTGGACGTGCTGGTCGCCGGCCTGATCGCCGGGAGTTCGACGTTCGCCGTCAGCGCGGTCGCGCCGGGCTACGCGGTCACCATCGGCACCGTCCTCGCGAGCATGTACTACTTCTCGCGGTACCCGTGGGGGATGGAGGGTGGTGCCCGGTACAACGAACGGATCGACGCGTTCTACGACCGGGTTCTCCCGGGGTGAGCGGCGGGACACGCGCCCGCGCCACGGCGAGGGTACCCGTTCAGAACCGCGGCGATTGCGACTCGACCACGTCGACCGCGGCCGACAGTTCGCCGCCGAGGACGACCAGCACGTCGTCCAGCGAGAGGATCCCCGACAGCCGGCCGTCGTCGTCGACGACCGGCACCCGGCGGACCTCGTGGTCGCGCAGGGTCCGGATCGCGTCGAACAGGTCCGTGTCGCGTCCGACGGTGACGGGGTTCTCGGTCATGATCTCCTCGACGGCACGCTCGGTCAGGTCGGGCCGTTCCTCCAGCGCGAGCGCGATGTGTCGGTCCGTCACGATCCCCACGGGTCGGTCGTCCTCCGCGACGACCACCGACCCGACGTTCCTCTCGGCCAGCGTGGCGACCACCGTCGCGACCGGCGTGTCCGGGTCGGCCGTGACGATGTCGTCGGTCGCCAGCCGGTCGACGCCGACCGGCTGGATCGGGATGTTCCGCGCTGGCTGTGCAGCCGCGGGCTGGGACGTCTCGGGCGGCTGCCCGGGACCGGCCGACTGCGCCCCCGGCTGCTGGCCGCCGGCCGCCCGTTCGCTGCCGTGCGGGTCCTGCCCGCCGCGTGACTGCCGGCCGCCGTGCGGTTCAGTCACGCCCTGACTCGCACCGCCGGCTTGCTGTGTCCCGCCACGTCGGGTCCCCTGCTGTGCCCGTCCGGTGCCCTGTGATCCCCTGCCCGACTGCCGGCCGCCGCCTTCCGGTTGCCGGTTGCTCCGCTCGGCCCCGCGGCCCCGGGACTGTCTGCCCTCCGTCCTCGCTGGTCCGGGCTGCGGCGACCCGAACTCGGACTGTCGGTTCGGTGGGGGCGAGACGCTCTCGCCACCTCCGCGTTGTGGCGCGCCACTCCCCCGGCGGCCGCCCTGCTGCTGTCGGCCGGCGGCACCCTGCTGTCCGCCGGCACCCCGTCGCTCGTCGACGTTCGGCGGTCGCTGGTTCGGCGGCTGTCCTCCCTGCTGTGGTGGCTGTTCGCCCCGGAACGACCGGCGGTCCGGGTCGGCTCGTCGGTCCGGTTCTCCCGTCGGTCGGCGGTCCGGCGTGTTGGTGTCTCTCATGAACATCACCGCTGGCCCAGGCGCGGGCAGCGACAGGCGGGGCCACGACTCTCCCGCGAATAAACCCCGTCGACCGTTTCGGACCCGGCGGGACGAAACGGGTGGTAAGCACGCGTTAGCGAGCGGTAAGCGCGGCTATCGGGTGCGGAAAGCGGAGAGAAGGTGCCACGTTAGAAGTAGTCGATCGACTCGGGCAGCTCCATCTTCATCCCCTTGCGCTCCCGGATCTCCATGATCTGGTCGCGCTGGAGGTTGTCGGCCATGACCTGGAACCCGGCGTTCTCGGTGTTCCAGGAGGCACGGCCCTCGGTGGCCGAGCGGATGTCGCTGGAGAAGCCGATCATCTCCTCGACGGGCGCGACGCCCTCGACGACCATCAGGTCGCCCTCCTGGTACATGTCGTCGACGCGGCCGCGGCGACCCTGGATCTCGCCGGAGGCCGAGCCCATGTACTCGTTGGGCACGTCGATGCGGACGTCCTGGATCGGTTCGAGCAGGCGGACCTCCGAGCGGATGAGCGCGCGGTGGACGGCCTCGCGGACCGCGGGGATGACCTGCGCGGGACCGCGGTGGATGGTGTCCTCGTGGAGTCGGGCGTCGTGGAGGCGGATGAGCGACCCCTGGACCGGCTCGTTTGCCAGCGGGCCGTCGTCGAGTGCCTCCTCCAGCCCCTCGATGACGAGCTCCATCGTCTCGTTCAGGTGCTGGATACCCTTCGTGTCGTCGATGAGGATGTTCGTCCCGTGGATGTGCTCGACGTTCTGGGACGTGTCCTTGTCCATGCCGGCGTCCTGCAGGGCCTCGCGGCGCTCCTGCTCGGGCATGTTCATCGACACGTCGCCGAGCTGGATCTTCTCGACGATCTCCTCGTTGAGCGGCTGGAGCGAGATGTAGAAGCGGTTGTGGCGGTTCGGCGAGATCCCCTCGACTTCCTGGGTCGGCTGCTGGGGCGCCTCGCGGAACACGACGATCGGTTCGCCGGTGTTGACCGGGATGCCCTGGTTGCGCTCGATGCGCTGGGTCTGGACTTCGAGGTGGAGTTCGCCCTGCCCGGAGATGAGGTGTTCGCCCGTGTCCTCGTTGATCTCGATCTGGATCGTCGGGTCCTCCTTGGACACCTGGCGGAGCGTCTCGATGAGCTTCGGCAGGTCGTCCATGTTCTTGGCCTCGATGGACTTCGTGATGACCGGCTCCGAGATGTGCTCGATGGACTCGAACGGCGTCATCTCGACGCTGGACACCGTCGAGCCGGCGATGGCGTCCTTCAGGCCGGTGACGGCGGCGATGTTGCCGGCGGGGACGCGCTCGACCTCCTCGCGCTCGCCGCCCATGTAGATCCCGACGCTCTGGATGCGGTTCTTGCCGGCGGTGCCGGAGACGTACAGCTCCTGGCCCTTCTCCAGCGTGCCGGAGAAGACGCGGCCCGCGGCGATCTCGCCGGCGTGGGGGTCGACGCCGATGTCGGTGACCATCAGGACGACCTCGCCGTCCTCGTCGACCAGGCGCATCGTGTCGGCCAGCTCGGAGTCGGCGTCGCCGCGCCAGATGCGCGGGATACGACGGGGCTGGGCGTCGACGGGGTTCGGGAAGTGCTCACAGACCATGTCGAGCACGACGTCCGAGAGCGGCGTGCGCTCGTGGAGCTCCTGGCGCTTGTCCGAGCGCTCCAGCTCCATGATGTCGCCGAAGTCCATCCCGGTGCGCTGCATCGACGGGAACGAGACGCCCCACTTGTACAGCGCCGACCCGAAGCCGACGGTGCCGTCCTCGACGGAGACGGTCCAGTCCTCGTCGATGTCTTCCATCTCCTCGGTCATCCCGCGGATGAGGTCGTTGACCTCGCGGATGACCGCGAGCAGGCGCTCCTGCATCTCCTCGGGACCTTCCTGCAGTTCGGAGATGAGGCGGTCGACCTTGTTGATGAACAGGGTCGGCTTGACGCCCTCGCGGAGCGCCTGCCGCAGCACCGTCTCCGTCTGGGGCATCGCGCCCTCGACGGCGTCGACCACCACGAGCGCGCCGTCGACGGCGCGCATCGCACGGGTCACGTCGCCGCCGAAGTCGACGTGGCCCGGCGTGTCGATGAGGTTGATGAGGTAGTCGTCGTCCTCGTACTCGTGGGTCATCGAGACGTTCGCGGCGTCGATGGTGATACCGCGCTCCTGCTCGTCCTCCTCCGTGTCCATGGCGAGCTGTTCGCCCGCCGTGTCGTCGGAGATCATGCCCGCGCCGGCGAGCAGGTTGTCCGTCAGCGTCGTCTTGCCGTGGTCGACGTGTGCGGCGATGGCGATGTTCCGGATCTGCTCCGGCTCGTCCATCAGCCGTTCACACTGTTCGACGATCTTCTTGCGTCGGCCCATTACGTTCCCATATCGCCAGCGGGGTCAAAAGGGTAGTGTTTCTCGCTCGCCGCATGTCACGGTGAAACACGCCGTCAGCGGGACGATATGACGGGTTTCGGAGGCCCGGCGAGACGGGCCGTGCGCGGTCGACGACGACCGGCAGCGACCGCGACCGGAGCCACCGCTGCGCGACGCACAGTTTTGTGAACGCCCGTCGTAGCCCCGAGCATGGAAGGCACGCTGCTCGTCTACGGGTCGTACGGCTACACGGGGGAACTGATCGTCGACCGGGCGGTCGAACTCGGCCACGACCCGACCGTCGCCGGCCGCGACGCCGCGAGCGTGGAGCGACAGGCGACCGAGCACGGCCTCGACCACCGGGTGTTCGGGCTGGAATACCCCGAAATCGTCCGGGACGCGGTCGCCGACGCCGACGCGGTCCTCAACTGCGCCGGGCCGTTCGCGGCGACGGCCGACCCGCTGGTCGAGGCCTGTCTGGCGACGGGCACCGACTACCTCGACGTGACCGGGGAGATGGACGTGTTCGAGCGGATCGCCCAGCGCGACCGCGAGGCCGAGCAGGCCGGCGTCACGCTCGTTCCGGGCGTGGGGTTCGACGTGGCGGCGACCGACTGTCTGGCGGCGTATCTGGAGTCGCAACTGCGCTCGGCGGACCGGCTCACGCTGGCGCTTGCCGGGTTCGACCTGTACTCGCCCGGCACGGCGAAGACGGCGCTCCGGGCGCTGCCGCGTGGTGGGGCGGTGCGTCGGGACGGCGACATCGTCGACGTGCCGCCCGCGTGGCGGCAACGGGAGTTCGACTTCGGCGACGGCCCCGAGTCGGCCGTTACCGTCCCCTGGCCCGACGTGTCGTCGGCGTACTACTCGACGGGGATCCCGAACATCGAGGTGTACGCGACCGTCCCCGACTGGGCCGTCTCGGCGATGCGCCTGACTGCCCCGCTGGCACCCCTCTTCGGGCGCGCCCCGGTTCGGGCGGCGCTGACCCGACTCGTCGACGCCGTCGTCTCCGAACCGACCGAGCGGGAGCGCGCCCGCAACACCGTCCGGACCCACGGCGAGGTGGCGGACGACGCGGGCAACCGCGTCGCCGCGCGTCTGGACACGCCCGACCCGTACGACGTGACGGCGGCGACGGCCGTCGCGGCCGCCGAGCGCACCCTTGCCGGGGACGCGCCGGACGGCTTCGGGACGCCGGCCTCCGCGTTCGGGGCCGACTTCGTCCTCGACGTGGACGGGGTACGGCGGACCGTCACCGACGCGGAGCGGGCGACGGCAGTCCCGTAGCGGGGCAAGAGTCATACCCCTCGACCCCTTGGTACGCGTAGACATGGACGTTCGCGTGCAGGGACCGGGTCCGGCCGCGCCGTTTCTCGGCGCGCGGGACCTGTTCGAGACGGAGTACGACCTGGACCGCCCGGTTCGCGTCCGCGTCCGCGAGGACCCGGACGAGCGGACCTGGACCGGCCACCACGACGACCACCACACCCTGAACATCTCCCGGCAGGCGGCCACGAGCGCGATGGCCCGCGAGCTCGCGCTCCACGAGTACGCCCACATGCGCCGCCACGAGGCCGGCCACCCCTCGCACACCCAGTCGACGGAGGAGGCGCTGTTTCTCGCGCTGGCCGGCAAGTCCGTCGAGCGCCGCCGGCTCACGCAGTGCTACCAGATCGCCAACCACATGAAGGACATCTACGCCGACGACATCACCCTCTCGGTCGGCCCGCCGGACAAGCTCGTCGCCTTCCTCGAATCGAGCCTGGCCCGAGCCGTCGTCGACGCACCGGGCAGGCCGCCGGGCGGCGTCGCCCATCCGGCCGACCCCGCCGCCGACCCGGAGATCACCGCCGTCAACGCCGCGTTCGCGCTGGCGATGGTCGAGCGCCACGACCTGGTCGATGGCGACCACCGCCTGTACGACCTGGCAGGGGCCGCCGCGGCCGACGCGCCCGGGATCGACGTCGACCGGTTCCGCCGGCGCTTCCGCTCGCTGGCGGACGACCCCGACGAGAGCGAGTACCGGAAGGCCCTCGTCGACGCGACCCGCGAGTACGCCGGCGGCGGTGGTGGACGGGCGGCCGACTGACGGCGGGCCGGGAGTTCACTGGCACCCGCCGCTACAGCTCTGCCTCCACCGCCGACGCGATCCGCTCCGCCGTGTCCGCCCGGAGCGTCCGCCGCTCCAGCGCGATGTGGACCGGGTCGTCCTCGTACCGCGGGAGCAGGTGGACGTGCGCGTGGTCGACGCTGCCGACCAGCTTTCCGGACGTGTGAACGGTGCTGAACCCCGCCGGGTCGAGCACCGCCTCTATCGCGGTCGAGACGCGCTGGACGGTTTCCCACACGCCGGTCGAGTCGTCGCCGACCAGCAGTTCCTCGCGGTGTCGCTTCGGCACGACCAGCGTGTGGCCCTCGACCGCCGGGTTCCGGTCGAGAAACGCGACCGTCCCGTCGTCCTCGTACAGCACGTGGGCCGTCTCGTCGTCCCGGACCACGCGGCAGAACTGACAGTCGTCGGTCATGCGACCGGACACGCGGCGAACCGTCAAATAACTGTCCCGTAAACGCTACGAGGGACCGCTCGCAAGTGGCGGCTATGACCGACGACCCGGCGGACGACGCCGACGGCGTGGTCGAGCGCGTGTCGGCCGACGACGCCTTCGGCCTGCTCGGCGACGACACCCGACTCGGCGTCCTGCGTGCGCTCTCCGAGGCCGACGGGCCGCTCGGCTTCGCAGACCTCCGAGCCGCGGCCGGCGTCGAGGACAGTGGGCAGTTCAACTACCACCTCGACCGGCTGGTCGGCCAGTTCGTCGCGAAGAACGAGGACGGGTACCTGCTGACGCCGGCCGGCAGGCGGGTGGTCGGCGCGGTCCTGGCCGGGCAGTACACCAAGGGGGTCGAGAGCGATCCCGTGGCGGTCGACGCCGCCTGCCCGCACTGCGACGGAACCCTCGCCGCCAACTTCGATGAGTGGAACGTCCGGATCGCCTGCGACGACTGTGACCGGAACGTGATCAGGCTCGGCGTGCCGCCCGGCGCGTTCGAGGAGTATCCGCGGCCGGAGTGGCCCCGGGTCGCGGAGCGCTGGACCCGGCGCGAGTTCGGCCGGTTCGTCGACGGCTTCTGCCCCAACTGCCACGGGCCGACCACGAGCACACTGGAGCGCTCCCCGGAGGGCGTCCTCGACACCTACCCCTTCGGCGTCCGCTACGTGTGTGACCGCTGTGGCACGGGCATGTTCGCCAACGTCGAAGCACACGTCCTCTTTCGTCCGGCGGTCGTCGCCTTCCACTACGAGCGGGGGATCGACGTGACGGAGACGCCGATCTGGGAGCTCGACTGGGCGGTCACGCCGCGGGCCGAGGCCGTCGCCGAAGACCCGCTCCGGGTCGAGGTGCCGGTGACGGTCGACGGCGACCGCCTCCGACTTACGCTCGACGCGGACGCGACCGTCGTCGAAACCCGCCGGGAGTGAGGCAGCGGCGAGCGAGGCGTCGGTCGACCGCGCTCACTCGCCGTCGACGGTGAACCTGACCAGCACGTCGTCGCGCTCGGTCGGGAACCCCTCGCGGGACCGACCGTCGCGGTTGGAGGTGATCGCGTACAGCTCGCCGTTCGGTCCCTGCTCGACGTGGCGGACGCGGCCGAGCACGTTCTCGAACGCCCGGTGCGACGTGGCGGTGTACGCGTCGTCGAAGTAGCCGGCGTCGAAGCGCGTGCCGTCCTCGGCGGGCGGTAGCTCCGCGCCTTCCGGCGTGAGCGTGACGACGTGGATGCGCTGGCCGGTCAGCGTGCCGATTATCATCCGGTTCGACCACTCCGGGACGGCGTCGCCCGTGTAGAACACCGACCCGCTCGGCGCGATGGAGCGGGGCGTGTTCATCAGTGGCGGGTGGACGTCCTCGGCCGACTCGTACTCCTCGCGGGTGCGCACGTCCGGCCAGCCGTAGTCGTCGCCGGCCGCGAGCAGGTTCACCTCGTCGTGTGCCGCCGGGCCGTGCTCGTCGATCACCGTCGACGCGTCCGGGAGGAACGTGATCCCCTGGGGGTTGCGGTGGCCGTAGGTGTACACCCTCGGGTCGCCGACGTCGGGGTTGTCCGGCGCGGGGTCGCCCTCGGGCGTCAGCCGGAGGATCTTCCCGGCGAGGTTCTCCGGGTCCCCCGCCAGCGCCTTCTGCCCCGCGTCGCCCGTCCCGATCCAGAGGTAGTTCGACGGGCCGAACGTGATCCGGCCGCCGTTGTGGATGTTGTCGGCCGGGATGCCGTCGATGAGCGTCCCGGCGTGTCGGCTCGGGTCGTCGGCGCTCACGTCGAAGTAGGCGACCTTGTTGTACCGCTGGTCGCCGTCCTGATAGGTGTAGTAGGCGTACACGACCGGCGGGTCCGGGTAGTCGGGATGGGCGGCGACCCCGAGGGTGCCGCCCTCGCCGCCCTCGACCCACCAGGTCTGCTCCTCCTCGCCCGGTTCGACCGACTCCGCGTCGATGGCGTCGATCGGCGCGGTGACGTTCTGCACCTCGCCGTCGGCGAAGGACTTGATCCGCCCGACGCGCTCGGTGATGAACACCTCGCCGTTGTCAGTGAAGGAGAGGTCCCACGGGATCTCGAGGTTCTCGACGAGTATCTCCGTCCCGACGTCGCCGGTCAGCGGCGACGACGAGGGCGCCTCCCACTCGGGGTCGTACCGGGCCCACGACTCGGCGTCGTGGTCGGTCGAGAGGTCGTAATCCGGCGGCTGCGGCTCGGCTGTTGTCGTCGTTCCCGTGCCTGTCGTCGGAGTCGTGGTGGAGGGGTCCGACGAGCTACAACCGGCGAGGCCGGCGATCCCCGCGGCTGCGATGAACCTGCGACGGGACCAGCGGTCGTCCATGTTCCACGCGTAGGCCAGGGGCGTTAAATACTTTCCAGGCTCGTCCGCCGGCGGCGTCGTGCTACGTCCCCTCGGCGACGCCGGACGCCGAACCACCGACGACGGGCGACGCGAACCGCCCGAGCAGGACGCCGGCGACCAGGAAAACGCCCCCGAACCCGGCGACGGCCGTCAGCGGCCCGGCGGCGTCCGCGACGACGCCGCCGGCGAGGATAAGCGGCACCCGGAGGACGGCGTACGCCATCGACGCCGCCGACAGCACCGTCGCCCGGCCCGCGCCCGCGATCCGGTCGTTGAGGTAGCCGCTCGCCATCGGCCGGAGCAGGGCGTCGGCGGCTCGCATGGCGAAAAACGCCGGCAGCGCGACGAGGGGCAGCGTCCGGGGCACGACGAGCGCGGCGGCGACGGCGACCGGGACGAACAGCACCGCCCGGCGGAGCCCGAGCGCGTCCTCGACCGTCCCGGCGTGGTAGCTCGCGACGCCGGCGACGCCGGTGAAGCCGGCGTACAGCACGCCGAGCGTCGCCTCCTCCGGGATCCCGAACGCCGCGACGTGGGACTCCAGCACGTCGACGGTCACCGGCTGGACGTACGTGTTCGACGCCGAGACGACCCCGAAGAAGAGGCCGACGTAGAGGAGGAACGTGCGGAGCGCCGGCCGGGTCAGCGCCCGCCGGACCACGTCCACGGCCTCGGCGGCGGTGAGCCTGTCGCCCGTCCCCTCCGCATACCCCTCGTTTCGCGGCATCGACAGTAACACCGGGACGCCGAGGGCGTTCAGCGCAGCGCCGGCGAGGAACGGGACCGTCGGCTCGACGACGTACAGCAGGCTGCCGGCGATCATCGTCACCACGCTCGCCCCGCGCCTGACTGACTGTCCGCGCCCCCGGATGCGGGTGAACGCCTCGGCGTCGCCCCGTCCGTCGAGCGTGTCGTACAGCCACGCGCTGTCGCTCCCGGAGGCGAACGTCAGCCCGACCGCCCACAGCGCGTACAGGACGACGAAGGCGGGGAACGACCGCGCCCACACGAACCCGACCAGCGACGCGACGAGCAGGAGCGTGCTCGCCACGAGGCTGTTCCGCCGACCGACCCGGTCGCCGACGTACCCCGTCGGGATCTCGCCGACGGTCACCAGCACCGCCACGACCGCCGACAGCGTCGCGATTTCGCTGTAGGACAGTCCCCGTGCGAGCATGAACAGGGTGAAGATCGGGGTGATGAAGCCCGTCGACGACACCGCCTGGTAGGCGTAGTACTTCCGGACGGGCGGGGCGGCGTCACGCCACACGACTGGTCACGGCCGGGACCTCTCACGGACGGGGAAAAAGCGTTCCCTGAACGCGGTTTTGGTAACGCATCGATCACGTTCAGGCGACGGGACCGCCGCTGGCGGCGCTCGAAGCGGGCGGAGAAACGATAAGAGAGACGACGCAGTTACCGCGCGGCGGCGGCGACGCGCTCCTTCTCCTCTTTCTGGTTGATCGCGTACGTCTGGACGTCGTAGTTGGCCGCGCCGAGCAGCTGGTCGGCCAGCGCGTCCTCGACGTCGGTCGGCGTCTTGAACGAGTCGCCGTAGACGCCCTCGGCGATGAACTTCAGCGCCTGGTCGACGCGGCGCTGGGGCGCGACGTCGACGGCTTTCGGGACGCTGATCCCGCCGTACTTCAGGCGGACGGTCTCCTCGCGAGGCGCGGCGTTCTCGACGGCGGTGACGAGCACCTGCACGGGGTTCTCGTCGGCCCGCTCCTCGATGGTCTCGAACGCGTCCCGCACGATGTTCAGCGCCTGGGTCTTCTTGCCCGTGTTCTCGTCGGTCTGCATCAGGCGGTTGATGAGTCGCTCGACGACCGAGATCTCCGACTTCTGGAACTGCTTCTGGGCGTGGCGGCCCATCGTGTGCGCGACGGGCGTCACCGTGATGTAGCGCTCGGTCGAGGGGTCGGCGTACTCGATGCCGGTGACCTCGTACTCGCCGAACAGCTTCGCGCCGACGCTCTCGTCGTCCGTGCCCGCCGGTTTGTCCGGCTCGGGCTGGTCTTCGGCCGCCATGGTTATCGCACCGGCTTCTCGGCGTTACCGCGGACCAGTTCGATGAGCGAGACGCCGTTGACCTTCTCGACCTTGTAGTTCACGCCGCCGATGTCGCCCATCGCGCGACCCTTCGCGCCGCCGATGCCGGCGATGGTGACCTCGTCGTGCTCGTCGATGAAGGAGATAGCGCCGTCACCGGGACAGAACGCGGTGACCTGCTTCCCGTTCTTGATGAGCTGGACCCGGACGCACTTCCGGATCGCGGAGTTGGGCTGTTTCGCTTCGATGCCGATCTTTTCGAGGACGATGCCGCGGCCCTGGGGCGCGCCCTCGAGGGGGTCGGACTTCTCCTCGAGCCCGCGCTCACGACGGGCGTACTCCGAGTCGGACCACCGTCGCTTCTGGCGGTCCCGCTTGAGCTTTCGCCCGGCGTACTTGCCGTTTGCCATAGTACCAGCCCGTAGCTGACGAAGCCACTTAAGCGTCCCCTTTCGCCGCGCGCCGTTACGCGCTGAGGGAGCGCGAACGGGGTCGATTACGGGATCTGAGGCGGTTTCGACGGTCCGACTGAGCCGTTCTGCGAGCGTTTCGGGAGAAAAGCGCCCGTTAGCCGTCGTCTGAGGAAGGCCCACCCCGTCGGCAGCGTCGGCCGGTGTCGCGTCCCGACCGCGCTACGCCAGCTGCACGTCGTCGATGTCGTAGTGCCGCTTCGCCAGCGTCCGCGCGACCGCGATGTTCTCGCCGTCCGCGCCGATCGCCGCACCGGTGTCCTCCTCGGCGACCTCGGCGTAGGCGACGGTGTCGTCGTCCTCGCTTATCGTCACGTTGTACACCGCGGCGGGCGACAGGGCGTTGGCGACGAACGCCTCGGCGGTGTCGGCGTCCTCGACGAGTTTCACGTCCCTGCCGACTGCCTCCTGCACCCGCCGGACGTGCTGCCCGCCGGGGCCGATCGCCTCGGCCATCTCGCCGGCCGTCACGAGGATGACGACCCGGTCGTCGCCGTCCCGTTCCTGCACCACGCAGTCACGGGCTGTCGCCTCCGTCTCGGTCTCGAAGGCGGCGATGTACTGGCGGGCCGCGTCGGTCAGGGTGCGCGTCGGCATCAGTCGGCCTGTTCGGACTGCCGGCTAAACGAGCCCATCTTCAGGTCCACGTCGCCGGTGCCCAGCTTGATCGGCTTGCCGACGATGACGTTCTCCGTGACGCCGTTCAGGTCGTCGACCTCGCCGTGGATCGCCGCGTCGAGCAGGTGGTTGACCGTCACCTCGAACGCGGCGCGGGCCAGCACGGAGTCCTTCGAGCCGGAGATGCCGTGGCGGCCGATGGACTCGATGGTCCCCTCGTTGGTCATGATGTCCGCGACCAGCATCAGGTGCCGGATGTTCACGTCGTCGAGGCCCTGCTCCTCCAGCGTGTCCATCGTCTCCTCGATGATCGCCTCGCGGGCGGCCTCGACGCCGAGGTTCCGGTAGATCTCGTGGATGTTGTTGCAGGTGGTCCGCGACGCGTCGACGCCCTCGATCGAGAGCACGTCGCCGAACGCCGACCCCTCGGTGTAGAGGATGAACTCCTCGCCGTCGTCGAGTTCCTCCTTGCGGATGACGACGCGGGAGACCTCCTCGATCCCCTTGAACGTGATGTCGCGCAGCTCCTCGACGAGCTGGAGCAGGTCGCGGTAGCTCGGCTCCTCGGGGCCGAACTCGACGTTCGTCCCCTGCTGGACCGTCTCCACGCCCAGCGAGTCCTCGATGATGCCGGCGATCTCGGTGGCGATCTCGTTGGTGTCGTCGACCCGGGGCCACCGCTCCTGGAGCGTGTCCTGGTTGAGGTCGATCTGGACGCGCATGTCCGCAACGTTCGTCGAGATGTCGCCCAGCGCGAGGATCTTCGTCGCCTCGATCCCCCAGACGACCTCGTGGGCGCGCTCGCGGTTCTCCGCGAACTCGTCCTCCAGATACACCGTCATCATCGGCGTGTCCGGCGTCTTCCGCGCGTCGACGAGCTCGATGAGCCGCGGCAGGCCCTGGGTCACGTCGATCTCCGCGACGCCCGCGTAGTGGAAGGTGTTCATCGTCATCTGCGTCCCGGGTTCCCCGATGGACTGTGCGCTCACCGTACCGACGGGATCGAGCGGGTCGACACGGGTGTCGAGGTATCGGGTCTCGACCGCCTTCGCGATCTGGTCGGCCTGCTCGACGGTGACGCCGTCGCGCTCCTCGACCGTGCTGTACACCTGCTCTTTCAGCCGCTTGGGGAGGTCCGTGTCCTCCACGACGGCCTCGATGTCGTCGGTTATCTCAGTCATCGTTCACCTGGGGTTCCGCGGGGGCTGTCGGTTCGCTACGCTCCGGGACCTCGTCGGAGCGCCGGGCGTCGGCGTGCTCCGAGAGGTTCGTCGCCGGCCGCTTCTCGCCGAGGAACTCCTGGAGCGCCGCGTCGTCGTCGAACTCGGCCTCGATGACGCGGTCGGCGATCTTGTCGACGTCGATGTCGTTCTCGTCGCCGGAGGACACCTTCACCGGGCTGGTGCCGTCCTCGCCGAACTCGAACTGGACGATGGTGTCGCTGGTGTCCCTGACGGTGCCGTCGTACTGCGTCTCCAGCTCGGAGAGCGCGTTGATGAGCCGGCGCTGGAGGTAGCCGGACTTCGACGTCCGGACCGCCGTGTCGACCAGCCCCTCGCGGCCGCCCATCGCGTGGAAGAAGAACTCCCGCGGCGTCAGGCCGTTCGTGTAGGAGTTCTGCACGAAGCCGTGGGCGTCGGCCGACAGGTCGTCGGGCTTGTAGTGGCTGAGGGTGCGGTCCTCGTAGCCGCGGTTGATGCGCTCGCCCCGAACCGCCTGCTGGCCGACACAGCCGGCCATCTGCGTGAGGTTCAGCAGCGAGCCGCGGGCCCCGGACTCGGCCATCACGACCGCCGGGTTGTCGTCGTCGAAGTGCTCCTCGGCGATGTCGCCCGCGTTGTCACGGGCCCGGCCGAGCGTCTGCATGATCTTCATCTCCAGCGTCTCGTCGACGGTGCGGCCCGGCAGGGATTCAAGGTCGCCGTTCTCGTACGTCTCGATCAGCTCCTCGACGCGGTCGTTCGCGTCGGTGATCGTCTCGTTGATGCGCTCCTCGGCGACCTCGGGGACGGTCTCGTCGTCGATCCCGATCGAGAAGCCGAAGTGCATGATCGAGCGCATCGCCAGCGACGCGACCTCGTTGATGAACTGGCGGGCGCGGGTCTTGCCGTACACCTTCGCGATGGTGTCGACGACCTCGCCGCCGAACGCGCCGACGCCGCCCTCGTCGATGGTCCCGTCGGTGAGTTCGCCGTCCTCGATGACGACGGTGTCGCCGGCCTCGCTGGTGAACTCCAGGTTCAGGTCGTCCGGCAGCAGTTCCGAGAAGATGTCCCGGCCGGTCCAGTACGGCGTGCCGTCGTCCTCGGTGCCCGACGGCTCGGGCAGTTCGTCGATGCGGGTCGCGCGCAGCAGGTCGAGCGCCTGCGTCTCGTTGAACTGCGGGTTGGTGTGGGTGAGCAGGTACGTCCCGGAGATGTGGTCCTGGATCGCCCCGATGATGTTCTCGCCGAAGCGGGGACTGAGGATCTGCTCCTGCACGCGCATCAGCACGCGCGCTTCCGCGCGGGCCTCCTCGTTCTGGAGGGCGTGCATGTTCATCTCGTCGCCGTCGAAGTCGGCGTTGTACGGCGGGCAGACCGTCGTGTTCAGCCGGAACGTCTTGTACGGCATCACGACGACCTCGTGGGCCATGATCGACATCCGGTGCAGCGACGGTTGTCGGTTGAAGATGATGATGTCGCCGTCGATCATGTGGCGATTGACCTCCCAGCCGGGCTCGACCTTCTCGGCCAGCTCCTCGCAGTTCTTCTCGGTCACCTTCAGCCGGCGGCCGTCCGGCCGGCGCACGTAGTTCGCGCCCGGATGCGACTCCGGCCCGTTGGAGACGTAGCGGCGAGCGTCGGCGAGGTTCCGCTCGTTGACGTTCATCGTCTGGGTCATCTCCGTCGCCACGCGGTCGGGAACGCCGACCTCGTTCAGCGACAGCGTCGGGTCCGGCGAGATGACCGTCCGGGCCGAGAAGTTCACGCGCTTCCCGGACAGCGAGCCGCGGAAGCGACCTTCCTTGCCCTTGAGGCGCTGGGACAGCGTCTTCAGCGGGCGGCCCGACCGGTGGCGGGCGGGCGGCGTGCCGCTGATCTCGTTGTCCATGAACGTCGTGACGTGGTACTGCAGCAGCTCCCAGAGGTCCTCGATGATGAGCTGGGGCGCGCCGGCCTCGCGGTTCTCCATGAACCGCTGGTTGATGCGGATGATGTCGACCAGCTTGTGGGTGAGGTCGTCCTCGCTGCGCTGGCCGTTGTCCAGCGTGATGGAGGGTCGCGCGGTCACCGGCGGCACCGGCAGCACGGTGAGGATCATCCACTCGGGGCGCGAGCGCTCGGGGTTGATGCCCAGCACCTCGATGTCCTCGTCCGGGATCGCCTCGAACCAGTCCCGGATGTCGCTGGGCATCAGCTTGTTCATGTCCTCCTCGGTGAGGTCGATGCCGAGCGCCTTCTCGATGGCCTTGCGGTCCTCCTTGCGCGGGCGGAACTCGCCCGAGAGGATCTCGCTGACGCGCGAGCGGTCGATGCCGGTCTCCTCGGCGAGGTCGCCGGGGTTCGACGGCCCGTCGGCGTCCTCGTCCTGCATCGCGGCGGCGATCTTCTGGGGGTACTCGCTGGAGAGGACCTGCTGGACCTCGTAGTACGTGGTCGGCTTCTCGTGGTTGATGTCGAACTGGACCTCGCCGCAGTGCGGACAGCGGTCCTTCTTGCGGGCCTGCCGGATCGCCGACTTCGTCACGTCGTTGACGTCGTTGCCCAGGTCGATCGTCGTCTGGAGCTCGTCGCGGAACTCCGCCTTCTCGTCCTCGGTGAGCGCCAGCCGCGAGCACTCGCGGCAGGTGCCACGGAGGAGCCGGCGGATGAGCTTCGTAAACCCGACGTGGATGACGGGCGCGGCCAGTTCGATGTGGCCGAAGTGGCCGTTACAGGAGCCCGAATGCTGGCCGCAGGTCTTGCACTCCAGGCCGGGGTCGATCACGCCGAGCCGCGGGTCCATCAGCCCCATGTCGATGGGGAACCCGTCGTCGTCGTAGGTGTCGGCGGTGATGATCTTCGTGGCGCTCATGTCGCGGTACTCCTCGGGGTCCATCAGCCCGAAGCTGATTTCGCCGATCTCCTTGGGTGAGTGGTTTCGTACCATCTTAGACTGCGTCCTCCAGTTCCAGTCGGGGCGCGATGCCGAGCGCCTTCATCTCGTCGAGCAGGAGCTTGAACGCGTAGCTCATCTCGATCTCGTGGACGTCCGTCTCCTCGCCACAGTTCGGACAGTAGACGCGCTGTTGTTCGACGTTCTCGACCGCGCTCATCCCGCAGTTCCCGCAGACGTGGATGAACTCGCGGTCGGACTCGTCGAGTAGCCGCTCTTTCAGGGCCATCGCAGCGCCGTGCCCGATGAGCACGTCCCGTTCCATCTCGCCGACGCGGAGGCCGCCCTCGCGGGCGCGCCCCTCGGTCGGCTGGCGGGTGAGCACCTGCACCGGCCCGCGCGAGCGGGCGTGCAGCTTGTTCGAGACCATGTGGTACAGCTTCTGGTAGAAGATGGTCCCGACGAAGATCTCGGCCTCGATCTTCTCGCCGGTGACGCCGGAGTACATGATCTCCTTCCCGCTGGACTTGAACCCTTTCTCGGTGAGTGAGTCGCGGAGTTCGTCCTCGTCCTCGCCGGTGAAGGGCGTCCCGTCGACGCGGCGGCCCTCGAGCGAGCCGACCTTCCCGCCGATCATCTCCAGCACGTGGCCGACCGTCATCCGCGACGGCAGCGCGTGCGGGTTGAGGATGAGGTCCGGCACGACGCCGTCCTCGGTGAAGGGCATGTCCTCCTGGGGCGCGATGTGGCCGACGACGCCCTTCTGGCCGTGCCGGGAGGCGAACTTGTCGCCGAGTTCCGGGATGC
Source organism: Halostella salina (assembly GCF_003675855.1). Taxonomy (NCBI): domain Archaea; kingdom Methanobacteriati; phylum Methanobacteriota; class Halobacteria; order Halobacteriales; family Natronoarchaeaceae; genus Halostella; species Halostella salina. The sequence goes on from NZ_RCIH01000004.1 coordinate 78,035, forward strand.
GTTCGTCACGCACGGACACCTTCGAGAGCTTCGAGCCGTCCTCGCCCTCCATCAGCGTCACGGTGTCGACGACGCCGCTCTCGCCGGAGCGCATCGTCACGCTCGTCTCCCGGCGCTTCTGCGGGGAGAGGCCGCCCATGTCGTCCGGCTCCTCGAGGAACCGGGGCGGGCTGGTCTTCCCCAGCAGGACGCTGTTCTCGTCGACCTGCGTCTCGGGGTTGACGAGGCCGTCCTCGTCGAGGTGGGTGTACGCGTCCTCGCCGCGAGCGCCGCGGACGTCCTGGCTCGGGATCTCGAAGCGGTCCTCCTGACCGCCCGGGTAGCGACGCTCCTCGCCCTCGTAGGTGCGCAGGAAGTGCGAGCGGGCGAGCGCGCGGTCGACCGAGCCGCCGTTCATGACCAGCGCGTCCTCGATGTTGAACCCCTCGTAGGACATGACGGCGACGACGAAGTTCTGCGCGGCGGGCCGGTCGTCGTAGCCGATCTGCTCGGTGGTCTGGGTCTTGACCATCGAGAGCTGCGGGTAGTGCAGGAGGTGCTGGCGCGTGTCCGGCCGGATGCGGTAGTTCGCCGCCGGCAGCCCGAGCGACTGCTTGATCATCCCCGCGCCCATCGTAATGCGGGGGCTGGCGTTGTGCTCGGGGTACGGGATCATGCCCGACCCGATGCTGAAGATGAGCTGCGGGTCGATCTCCAGATGCGTGTGGTCCGCGGTCAGGTCCTCGCGGTCGACCGCGACGTAGATGTCCTCCTCCTCCTCGGCGTCGATGAACTCGACGTAGCCGTGTTCGACGAGGTCGTCGAAGTCGAGGCTCCCCTCCTTGACGGCCTCGATCTCCTCGTCGGAGATGAGCGTCTCGCCGTCCTCGACGACGAGCAGCGGGCGGCGCGCCCGCCCCGCGTCGGCGTTGACGATGACCTCGCGCGTGCGGTCCTTCACCGACACGTTGACCATCTCGCTCACGTCGCCCCGTCGGCGCGCCTCGCGGATCTGTTCGGCGAGCTGGTGGGGGTCCGGATGCGTCCCGACCAGGCTCCCGTTGACGTACACCTTGGCCTCCCGCTGTTGTTGCTGGCTCATGTTAGTCTCCCTCCGCCCGTCGGCTGACGCCCTCGATGCCGGGGATCCCCTCGACACCCATCGACGCCAGTTCGCGTTTCAGCTCCTGTTCGTCGTCGACGTTCTGTGACAGCTCCATCGCCTGCGCGAAGTTCTTCACCAGGCCGCAGTTCGGCCCCTCGGGCGTCTCCGAGGGCCCGATGCGCCCCCACTGGGTCGCGTGCAGGTCCCGCGCCTCGAAGTGGGGCTGCGAGCGCGACAGCGGCGAACGCAGGCGGCGCAGGTGCGACAGGACGCCCATGAAGTTCGTCCGGTCGACCAGCTGCGAGACACCGGAGCGCCCGCCCACCCAGTTCCCCGTCGCGATCGGGTGTTCGAGCCGCTCGGTCAGCACGTCCGAGCGGACGACCGTGTTGACCGAGAGCTGCCGGTTGCGCATGTTGGCGCGCTCCAGCTGGTACTTCACGTCCCGGGCGAGCTTGTTCAGCGCCGTCCGGAACAGGTCCTTCATCAGGTCGCCGCTGACCTTCAGCCGCTTGTTCGCGTAGTGGTCCTTGTCGTCGGGCTGGCGGCGCTCCAGCGCCAGCTCGAAGCAAGCCTCCGCCATCCGGCAGAGGTAGTACGCCTTGTTGATCCGCACGTCCTCCTCGTCGACGCCCTCCTCGTGGAGGTGCGGCAGGAGGTAACGGTCGATGACGTAGTTGGCGCGTTTCAGCTGGTAGTTCTTCCCCTGGCCGCTGGCGACGCGCTTGCCGAGTTCCTCGATGGCCTCCTCCTCGGTCTGGACGTCGGCGGCCTCCAGGTTCTCCAGCATGAACTTCACGATCTCCGGGTCGTCGGAGACGCGGTGGACGATCTCCTCGTCGGATTCGAGGCCGAGCGCCCGGACGAGCGTGACGAAGTTGATGCTCCCGGACACCGACGGGAACGACACCTCCAGCAGCCCGTCGCGGGTCCGCTCGGTCAGCACCAGCGCGCGGTACCCCCGGCGCTGGGAGAACGTCTTGGCGACCTGGATCTCGTCGCCGTACTTCGTGTCGTACTCCGCGAGGATCTTGTTCGGCGCGAGGTCCTCGCTGGTCATCAGCACGCGCTCGCTGCCGTTGACGATGAAGTAGCCGCCGGGGTCTGCCGGGTCCTCGCCGATCTCGATCAGCTCCTCGTCGGAGAAGCCGGCGATGTTACACTTGTCGGAGCCGACCATGACCGGCATCCGGCCGATCTTCGTCTCCGTGCTGTCGACCACGCGGTCCTCGCCCTCCTCGGGGTCGCCCTTCACGATGCTCATCTCCATGAACACCGGCGCGGCGTACGTGATGTTACGCAAGCGGGCCTCCTGTGGGTACAGCAGTTCCTCGCTGCCGTCGGCCTCCCGGACCCGCGGGGTCACGACGCGAACGTCGCCCAGTTCGACGTGGACCGGCTCCTCGCCCTCCTTGTCGCCGATGTCCGTGTCGATGGTCTCCTTCTCGTCGACGACCTCCTGCATCCCGCGACCCAGGAACGCGTTGAACGAGCGGTAGTGGTGTTCTGCGAGCCGTTCCTTGCCGAAATACTCCTTCGAGATCGCGCGTCTGTCTTCTCGTTCCATGTTATTCAACGACGAGTCGGTATACGACGGCTTGGTCTGTCGTTCGTGAGTCCCGGACGACCTCGATCACGTCGCCGACCTCGGCCTCGTCGGGCAGCGCCGGGTCCGCGCGCTTGATCTTCGGCAGGTCCGTCCGGTCGATGTTATACTCCGCTAACACCTCGTCGACCGCGTCCTCGTCGACGACGGTGTGTTCGGGTACCAGGTTGTGTTGGCTTACGTCTACCATGTGTGTCTGACGGGGGGAGAAGCTGCTGTCACGAGATACTACAGCCTGTTACACACGGGGAGGATTTAAGGCTTGCCAACTCCATCGGAACCGACAGCTACCGGAGCGATGCGAACACGGCGCGGTCGGGGGCGGCGACGTTCCTGGTCAGTACCGAAACGGAGAACGTTGTCGTATAAATGGTTTGTGGGGACGTGCCACGGATCTAACCGACGGCGACGGTATGTGGCGGCCGTCGCCTCCGTCTTCTTTGGAAAGTCTTAAGGTTGCAACCGGGGAATGGTAGGACACGTTCGAAAGCCCGGGTGGTGTAGTGGCCCATCATACGACCCTGTCACGGTCGTGACGCGGGTTCAAATCCCGCCTCGGGCGCTTTTGCGGCGAACGGACGTGAGGAGCGATGCGACTGTACTGCGGGATTTGAAGCAGGGAGCGGCTTCGCCGCGACCGGGGTTCAAATCCCGCCTCGGGCGTTTTCTGCCGACGTTAACCGGCGTGCGAAGCGAACCGTAGCGTCAGCGAATCGGCCCGTGAGAGATCCCTCTTACGAACTCCCGTCTCAGCGACCGTCCCGTGGTTCAAATATCAGGACGCGACAACGCCGTTCCGTGAACGCATCACGTCGCGGTGACGAAACTGAGGCGGTCCTTCTGCAGCGGTTCCTCGACAGCGGCCTCTCCGTTTCGGTGCCGTTCGGCGATAGCGACCGGTACGACCTCGTCGTCGACGAACACGGCGAACTCTACAGGATGCAGTGCAAAACCGGGAACTGGGTGAACGGGACGGTCCGGTTCAACCTGTATACGTCTACGGTGACCTCCAACGGCCGGATGCAACGGGAGTATACCCACGAGGAAATCGACGCGTATGCGGTCTACTCCCCGGAGACTGCGACAGCGTACTGGGTCCCAGTCGGCGACACCGGAACCGGTGAGATGCGTTTGCGCGTCGAGGACCCGCATCCGAAAGCGCCGGCGTCCGCGATCAACTGGGCGGACGAATATACGCTATCCGACCGTTTCGGTTAAATTCCCGATGCCGTCTCCGATGTCCTACGGCAACGCCCACCATTGGCAGTCGAGATCGACATCCCTTAATAACACCCGCAGCAACGTGGAGTTGCGTTCGAAAGCCCGGGTGGTGTAGTGGCCCATCATACGACCCTGTCACGGTCGTGACGCGGGTTCAAATCCCGCCTCGGGCGCTTTTGCGACGAACGGACGTGAGGAGCGATGCGACTGTACTGCGGGATTTGAAGCAGGGAGCGGCTTCGCCGCGACCGGGGTTCAAATCCCGCCTCGAGCGCTTTCTTCCGCATTCGCTTCGTAGCAGCGCGTCTTCTTCTCGATCGGCTGGTGCCGCCGGTTTGTTCGTCCCGCCGACTACGCATCCGGTTCGAGTGCAACGTCGCTCGCCCGCGGACTGGCACCGCCGTGTGGCGTGTCTCGCTCGCGGACCGTCACCGCGTGGACGGCCTCCGTCGCGTCGTCGACGAGCGTCACCTCGCCGGGGTCAGTCGGCGTCCGCTCGCCGAACGACGCGCCCATGTACGACGGCCGGGCGGCTTCGAGCGCGTCGCGGTCCGCGCGCGAGGTGAGCCGGTGGGCAACGACCAGGTCGGACTGTGAGACGGCGACCTCGGGGAGCGCGCTGGGGCGCTGTGTCGCGGCGACGAGGCTGACGCCGGGGTGGCGGCCGCGGGTCAGGAGCCGCCGGAGCGCCGGGCCGGCGACGCCGTCGAAGAAGGCGTGAGCCTCGTCGATCAGGAGCCAGGGCAGGCGCTCGACATCGTTCGCGACTCGCGCGTCGTACAGCCCCGCCGCGACTGCGCGGACGACGGCGTTCATCGCCGCGGCGACGCGGCCGGAGACGTCCAGCACGGTCGCCTTGCCGTCGGCGAGGTCCGTTGCGGTCAGCCCGTCGGACGCGAAGACCCCCCACGAGTCGGCCAGGTCGAGGTGGTTCGCGGCCGCGCGACGGTGGGCATCGGGGACGTCCACGTCACGGACCCGTTTTCGCATCGCGGCGAGGGACTCCGCCTCGGCCGCCGCGCGCCACACGAGCGCGCCGGGGCCGGACGACGGGTCGAGTCCGAGCATGTCGCACCACGCCCGCGGTGGGACCGCGTCGGCGGCGACTGCAGGGGACCGGTCGACCGTCGCGCTTACGTCGTCCGCGCCCGCCGTGAGGCCGTCGAACACGCCCATCGGGTCGACGACGACGGGTGCGACGCCGCTGGCGCGGGCGAGTTCCTCCGCGAGGACGCCCAGCGTATAGGACTTGCCGTAGCCGCGCTTGCCGACGACGAGCGCGGCGTGGGGGCCGTTCAGGTCGAGCCGGCAGGCCGCGCCGAGGCTCCCGTCGCGGGCGCGGAACGATCCCAGGTTCGCGGTCGGTCCGGCGTCCGCCGAGCGGCCGACGATGTCGGTCACGGCGGGGCTGGTCGCGGCTTCCGTCTTGAACCCTCGGACGAGGGTTTATGAACGAACCCGGGACCAGACCGGTCCATGCGAACGACACGGTTCGCGGACGACGAGCGTGCGATCGAGGGACTGCCGATCCGGCTGGTCATCGCTCTGGTCGTGGGCGTGGCGAGCCTGGGCGTGATGATGAACATGCTGTCCGGCGTCGGGAGCCTCGCGGTGAGCGAACTCGACGCGGAGCCGTCGCCGGACGTGGTGACGCCCGGCGAGGAGGAGGTGGAGGTACTCGTGGTCGACGCCGACGGCGACCCCGTGGCGGACGCGACGGTCGTCGTGCGCGGCGACACGGCGGAACTCGACGGGACGAAGACGGCGACGACCGGCGGCGACGGGACGGCGACGGTGACCGTCGAACCGTCGCTCGGACCGAACCAGGAGGAGGGAACGCTCGAAGTCGACATCAAGCCGCCGTCGGGCGACGAGTACGTCGACCGCCGGGCGAACACGGCGATACTGGTGGTCGAAGAGTGAGCGGCGGGGGGTCAGGCGGTGTCAGCCGTCCCAGTCGATCCAGTCCTGCTCCCACCCGGTGCGAGACTGGGCCTCCCGGCGGGCGCGCTCGCGGTCCTCGCGGGCGGTTCGGTTGCGCTCGATGGCGTCGGCCTGCTCGCCCTCGACGAGCAGGGGCGCGAACGCGACCGACCCGAGTTCGGTCCGTTCGCCGTCCTCGACGACGGTCAGGCTCTGCGTGTTCGTGCCGACGGGCATCACGAGGCGGCCGCCGTCGGCGAGCTGGGCGAGCAGTGCGTCGGGTGGACTAACTGCCGCCGCCTCCAGCAGGATCCGGTCGAACGGGGCGTACTCCGGCAGCCCCTCGGCACCGTCGCGGCAGTCGACCAGGACGCCCTCGTAGCCCGCATCTGCGAGGTTCCCGCGGGCGTCGTACACCACCCGGCGGGCGATGTCGACCGCGTGGACGTTGGCCTCGCCGACGACTTCGGCCAGCACGGCGGCGGTGTAGCCGACGCCCGCGCCGACGACGAGCACGTCGTCGCCGGGGTCGGCGTCGAGGGCTTCCAGCAGGCGGGCGACGGTGCTCGGCGCGAGGACGCGCGTGCCGAGCCGGCGATGGGCGGTGTCGGCGTAGGCGCTGCGCTCGTCGCCGACGAACTCGTGGCGGGGAACTGCACGCATGGCAACGCTGAGGCGGTCGCTCCGAACGACCCCCTTGGCCTCGTGTTCGAGGCTGTCGACCATGTCGTCGCGCAGGACGACGGGCTCCATGGTCGACCTACCGGCTCGACGCTAATCAATCGCGCGCTCAGGCGCGGTCACTCACCCGCTGGAGGGCGTCGCGGTCACGGCCTGCCGGTCGGTGCCGGGTACGTCGCGGACCGCGACGCCGTCGAACCCGGCGTCAGTGAGCCAGTCCCGGTAGTCGTCGGCGTCGTATGCGCCGCCGTCACCGGTCGCCAGCGCCTCGACCGCGACGCTCGTCGCGCGCGGTGACCGGTCCGCGAGCCGGTCGACGACGACCGCGACGCCGTCCGGGTCGAGCGCGTCGCGGACGGCGGCGAGGAGGCCCCGGAACTCGGCGGCGTGGATCCGTGGCGAGAGGTCTGGCAGGAAGGCGAGGTCCGCGTCCGGGAGGGAATCGGCGAACTCGACGGCCCGGAGGTCGACGGATTCGTTCGCCAGAAACGGCCGCGTCACCTCGACGGCGTCCGGGCGGTCGGCGAGCGTGGTATCGTAGCCACGGGCCGCGAACTCGACCGCGAACGTCCCCGGCGCGCCACCCACGTCCAGCACGCGTTCGGCGTCGGGCCGTTCGCGGACCGCGGCGGTGACGCAGGCGCGGACGACCGCCTCGTCCGTGGCCGCGACGGCTCCGAGCCGGTTCCGCGTCCAGTCGTCGGACCGCGCGGGCGGCTTGCCCGTCCGCATCGTCTTGGGGAGGGAAGCCAGCGCGTCGAACAGGTCGATCTCTCGCGAGAGACGGCCGATCGAGCGCACGTCGGTCTTCGCCAGAAAGCCCAGCGCCCGGTTCGTCGGCTCGTAGGCGTCGCCGACCCGGTCGAGAAACCCCTCCGCGGCGAGCGCGTCGACGGTGACTTCGGCCGCGCGCTCGGTGACGCCCGTCTCGGCGGCCACCTCGGTCGGTGTCCCGGCGCTGGTCATCAGCGCGTCGAGCACGCCCGTCTCGCGGGCGGCCCACAGCAGCGCGAGCGTCTCGACCGACGCACCGTCGCGGTCTCGTGTCGGCATGCGACGGCGTTCGGCCGCGACCGGGAAAAAGCGTCCCGCTACGGCTCAGTCGTCGCCGCGGAGCGTGACAAAGCGCACGCCGCCGTGGTCCTCGCGCTCGACCCCGTCGGCGGTTTTGCGGAGCAGTTCGAGTCGCTGGCGCTCCGTCCCGACTGGCGCGAGGATCAGGCCGCCGTCCCGCACCTGTTCGACGACCGCATCGGGCACCGACGGAACTGCACAGGTGAAGTAGGCCGCGTCGTACGGCGCGTGTTCGGGCCAGCCCTCGCGGCCGTCGCCGTGGCGGACCGACACGTCGCCGTACCCGAGGTCGGCGAGTGTCTCGCGGGCGCGCTCGGCGAGCGCCGCGCCGTACTCGACGCTGTACACGTGCTCCGCCCCGACCACCTCGGCGGTGACGGCGGCGTGGTAGCCACAGCCCGTCCCGACCTCCAGCACCTCGTCGCCGGGGCCGAGGTCGAGCAGATCGGTCATGATGGCGACCATGTGGGGCGCACTGATCGTCTGGTCGTCGCCGATCGGCAGCGGGTGGTCCTCGTAGGCGCGGTCGCGGCGGGACTCGGGGACGAACTCGTGGCGCGGGACCGCCCGCAACGCCGCGAGCGTCGCTTCGTCGTCCACCCGCTTCGCGAGGCGGTCGACGAGCTTCCGGCGGCGCGCCGCGTAGTCGGGATCCCCCCCGAACATCGTCACCAGGCCGACCAGGCGCTCGTGGTCCGGTCGCGGCCGTACAGCCGCTTGATGTCCTTCGCGATGGCGGTGTCGCCGTCGTAGTCGAGCTTGTCGAACTGGTACCCCTCGGCGTCGTCGCGGACGACGATCCCCTCTACGTCGAACGCCTCGTCGCCGTGCTCCTCGGCCTCGCCGACGACGAACTCGTAGTCGCCGGGGACGAACAGCTCGACGCTCCGGGTGTCCTCGCGGTTCCCGGTCCCCTCCTTCGGGTGGATCGTCGCGTTGACGCTCACGTTGTCGACGGCACGGGTCCAGAACGTCTCCACGTCCTCGGCGAGGGCCTCCTCGACCCGCTGCTGCTCGCCGAGTTCGAGGCTGGTGATCCGCACCGTCATGATCGCCTCCTCGGTGTCGAGGACGAACTCCTCGCCGACCGCGACGGTCTCCTCGGGCGGCGCTTCGACGGTCGCAGTGAACGATTCGCCGTCCTGCGAGACGACCACGTCGCGGGTGACAGGCTCGTCCGCCTCGATCCTCGTCTTGTGGACGTGGTCACACTCGGTACACCGGACCGTGACCTGTCCGCCCGGCTTCAACACCTCGTGGACCGTCTCCACGTCGGGCGAGCAGGACGGGCACGTCGCCGGTACCCGTTCGGAAACGTCAGTCATACCCGGCCGTACTCCCCGTGAGCGTAAAAGGGATCGGAGTCGAGGGTCTCAGTCGGCCCCGGGATCGCCGGGATCGGTTCCACCGTCGGTGGCTGTAGTGGGGTCCCCGGCCGGGCGTTCCTCGGTCCCCGTCGTCGAGCTGTCGACGGTCGCCGTCCGGCCACGGAGCCAGTTGTCGAGCGCGAGCGGACCGCTCCCGGTGATGAACAGCATCGACGCGAGGCCAAACAGGGAGATGTGTGCGATCACCGGGTCGTCCGGCAGGCCAAAGAGCGTCGTCGTGAAGAGCAGGAACGCGACAGCCGCGCTCGCGCGGGTGAACAGGCCGAGGATGACGACGATCCCGAGCGCGATCTCCGTGAGGCCGGCCCCGACGACCCACATCCCCGGCTCGACCGGGACGACGGCTGTCAGGTCGTACTTTTCGACGACCAGGAGCGCGCGGCCCGGGTTCAGCAGCTTCTCGACGAAGCCGAGGTAGACGAACGTGACGCCGAGCGCCACCCGCACCGCGGTCGCCGCGTAGTCCTCGTACGGCGAGACGACGGCGTCGAACCGCTTCGACAGTCCGCGGAAGGGGTCGACCTTCGAGTACAGGGTCCGGTCGTCGTCGGCGACTTCCTTGAACATCTGGTCCGCGCTGGGCCGGCCGCTCCCGACGAGGACGATGCCGACGAGCGCGCCCACGTACTCGACCGCGAGCAGCAGCTGCGGTTCCACGGCGAGCCGGGCAAGGTACGCGGCCAGCGCGACGGCGGCGACGAACCGGGTGGCGAGTCCGAACAGGAGGAAGAAGCCGACGACCACCTGGAACAGCCGCGTCGTCGCCGGCACCGCGGGGCTGAAGAAGTAGCCCGCGAACCCCGCGCCGACGAGCGGGAGGCCGACGCTCAGCCGGAGCATCCACGGGACGAGGTCGACGTACTCGGCGAGTGTCCGCCGGAGGACGGCCAGGTCGTACGCCGCCGGACGGAAGCGGAGGTAGCCGGCGGCCGCGGTCGCGACGAGCAGGCCGCCGCCGAGAAACAGCGCCGCGTGCAGCGGCACGGCGAGCACGTCGACGACGAACCGGACGGCGTCGACTGGGTCGCCCGACCCCTCGGTGACGTATCTGACGTGGGCTCGCGCCCGTCCGGTGGCCAGCAAGAGGGTCGCGGCGAGGGCGACCGGCAGGGCGGCGGCGCGTCTGTGGGACATGGCTGCGGCTAGGGCCGGCGCGAGGGAAAAACCCGCGGTCAGACGCCCTCGGGCAGTTCGATCCGCTCGCCGTCGACGTACACCGTCGGGTCGCGAATGATCCCGTCGAGGTGGATCGGCGCGTCGGTGTCGCCGCCGATGCCGGCGTCGTCGCCGAGCGCGACGTGGACGGTGCCCGCCGCCTTCTCGTCCAGCAGGACGGAACCGACGAGTTCGGTGACGGCGACGTTCGTCCCGATGCCGAGTTCCGCGAGGTTGTACGCCGCATCGCCGACTTCCTCGGCGGCCGTCTCGACCTGCTCGCGGATGTCGTCGTCGCTGATCGACGTGACGAAGCCGTCCTCGACCTCGAACGTCAGCGTCTCGCCGTTGTCGAGCAGCCCGTGGGGCATCATCGTCCCGTCGACGACGTACGTTCCCTCGGCCGTCTCGGGGCTGACGAACACCTCGCCGGCGGGCAGGTTCGAGAACGACCCCGGCTCGCGGATCATCCCGTGGTCGTCGCGCCACTCGCGGTCGCCCGGGTAGACGGTGAAGTCCGTGCCGAGGTCGGTCGTGACCCGCACCTCGTCGGCGTCGGCGACCTTCGCCAGCATCGCGTCGCACTCCTCGCGGATGTTCTCGTAGTCGGCGTCAAGCCCCGTCAGGAACACCTCCTCGGTGATCCCGGGGAGCGTCGCGCCGCGCGCGCCGGCCTCGCAGGCGTCGCCGCGGGCGCGTGTGTGACTGATACTTTTCGTCGTCGGCGCGAGGAAGGCGTCGGCGTCCCGCATCGCCGCGGCGATGGGGGCGGGCGGCTCCTCGCCGTGCTGGTCGCCCGGCGGATAGCGCAGCAGCACCGCGTCGTCGGTGACCGCGCTCGCCGCCTCGTACAGCGCCTCGCCGATGGGCAGGCGCTTGTCGTCGGTGACGACCGCGCAGGACTCGTCCGTCTGGAGGTCGAGGCACTGTTCGACGGCGGTCTCGGCCGGTCCGCGGAACTCCTCGTTCATGCCCGCGACTCCGGCCGGGGAGGGAATGATACTGACGGTTGCGCCCGCGGGCAGGGGAGTTGCCCTCGGGCCACCCCCTATGCTTCCTCTATCTGTTCGAACTCTACACTTCCCGCCTCGGTGTCGAGCACCGCGACGTGGAGCGGTTCGGGCGCGGGCGGGATGGCGATCCCGCCGGGGTTGATCCGGACGGTGTCGCCCTCGTCGTGGCGGCGCTGATGGGTGTGGCCGTGACACACGTAGTCGTACGCGCCGCAGTCGACCAGCGCCTCCACGATGGGGATGCTGGTGCCGTGGTACACCGCTATCTCAGCCCCGTCGAGCGTCAGCTCCGCGAGTTCGCCGTGGTACGTGCCGAACTCGTCGACCGTCGACGCGAGATTCCACTCGCCGTCGTTGTTGCCCCGGACGGCGTGGAACGCCCACGGGCAGTCGAACGGCGTCGCCGAGAACGGCGCGACGAAGTCGCCGCAGTGGACGACTGTCTCGACGCCCTCGCGCTCGAAGTGTTCGACCGCCCGCTCGACCAGTTCGACGTTGTCGTGGGTGTCCGAGACGATGCCGACTCGCATGGGCGGCGGTACGGCGACGGACGGGAAAAGCGTGGGCGGTCGGGGCGACTCGCTCGACGGTCACCCGTTTTTCCACTTCCCGGGTTCCTCGTCGTGGACCTCGCCTTTCGCCTCGCGGCCGCCCGGCCACGCGGCGACGGCGACGACGGCGAGGTAGAACGCGCCGAGCGCCCCCGCGACGGCGACGCCGGGGACGCCGGGGAGCGCCGCCGCCTCGGTCCATCGGGCCTCGGGCGTGAACAGCGTGACCTTCGCCGCCCACGCGACGCCGAGCACCGCGAACAGGTGCCCGTAGACGCGCCGGACGCGCCGCGAGAGCGCCTCTCGCGTCGTCACCTTGAACGTGGGGTTGCGGAGGTCGTCGCTCAGCTCCGCGCGCCAGTCGGCGTGTTCCGCGCCGACCGGCTCCAGCGCGTTCGCGAAGACGTTCTCCTCGACGAACCGGACCCGCGCCCGGTACAGGTCGTAGAAGCGGTAGCGCCGAACCTCGTAGGAGAGAAACACCGCGAGGATGACGACGCCCACCAGCAGCAGGTACGCCGGCATCGCCGGGCGGGCGAAGACGACGGAGAGCAGCGCCGCGAGCACCGTGATCGCCCAGTTCGTCGTCCCGTCGATCCGCGTCTGACTGTTGTTGGCCTGGCTGACGCCGCCGCGGTAGTAGCTGGAGAGGAGCACGAGCAGCGAGTCGGTCTCGTCGGCTATCTCGGCGGCGACCTCCTGATCCTCCCCGTCGAGCGGGCCGTCCCGTCGCTGGTGGTCGTCCGACATGGCGGACGTTCTCCGGCGACGTGCATAGTCGTCGGGGGCGGCGGAACGACGGCCGCTGCGTCCGGCGCTCAGTCCTGCTTCAGCGCCTCGACGGCGGCCAGCGGTTCGCCGGTGAGCGCACGGAGGTACGCGCCGCCGGCGATCGAGAGGTGGTCGAAGTTCTCGCGGCCCAGGTCGTACAGCTCGACGGTGCGGGAGGTGTCGCCGCCGCCGACCACGGAGAAGCAGTCGGTCTCGGCGACCGCACGGAGCACCTCGACGGTGCCGTAGCTAAAGCGTTCGTCCTCGAAGACGCCGAGTGCGCCCTTCACGAGGACGGCCTCGCTCTCCTCGACGTGCGGGACGTACTTTTCGACGGTGTCGTGTCCCACGTCCATGTACGACACCGACTTCTCGTCGATGGCGTCCACGTCGTGCTCCGCGCGCTCGCCGTCGTCGGCCTCGTAGGCCATGTCAGCGGCCAGCGCGATCCGGTCGCCGTACTCCTCCAGCACGCGCTCGATGGTCTCGGCGTTCTTCTCGTAGTTCTCGTCGTAGAGGTCCGGGCCGTCCGGCAGGTCGTACCCGACGGGGTAGCCCGCGGCGCGGAGGAACAGCTCGCCGACGACGCCGCCGAGCAGGAACTGGTCGACCTTCTCGTCTAAGTGCTCCATGGCGGCGATCACGTCCTCGGCCTTCGTGCCGCCGAGCGCCATCGTCACCTTGCCGTCGAACTCGCGGCGCTCGACGCCCGTGTTGTACTCGTACTCGTCGACCATCACGCGGCCGGCGTAGGCGTCCATGACCTCGGGGAAGCCGACGATGGAGGCGTGGGCGCGGTGGGCCGCGGAGTAGGCGTCGTTGACGTAGGCGTCGAACGCCGGCGCGAGCGTTTGCACGAAGTCGCTCTCCGCGTGCTCGGCGGGCGAGCGGTCGCCAAGCTCCTCGTCCTCGAGGAACCGGACGTTCTCCAGCAGGAGCGCCTCGCCGCCCGCGGTGTCCTCGATGGCGGCCAGCGCGTCGTCGCCGTACACGTCGTCGACGAACGCCACGTCGCGGTCCAGATGCGAGGCGAGCACCTCGGCGTGGCTCTCCAGCGAGACGAAGGAGTCGCGGCCGGGGCGGCCCTGGTGGGCCATCATGACGACCGCGTGGCCGTCGTCGAGCAGCTCCTGGACGGTCTCGGCGTGGCGCTCGAACCGGCGGTTGTCCCGGGCGCGGCCGTCCTCGATTGGGGCGTTCAGGTCGAGCCGCACCAGCAGTCGCTGCTCGGGGGCGAGGTCGTCGAGAGTCTGAAACATGTGTGTTAGGCCGAGGGTTCGACCTCGGTGGGCTCCGTCTCGGCGACGAGACCGGCGACGTCGAGCATGCGGTTGGCGAAGCCGTACTCGTTGTCGTACCAGGCCAGCACCTTGACCAGGCCGTCGTCCTGTTCGACCTCCATCGTGGACTGGAGGTCGACCATCGAGGAGAAGGGGACGCCGACGATGTCACGCGACACGACCTCGTCCTCGGTGTAGCCGAGCACGCCTTCGAGTTCGCCGTCGGCGGCGGCCTTGAACGCCTCGTTGACCTCCTCGGCGGAGACGTCCTCCTGCAGGTCGACCGTGAAGTCGGTGATCGAGCCGTCGGGGACGGGGACGCGCATCGCCATGCCGTCGAGCTTCCCCTTCAGCTGAGGGAGGACCTCGGTCGTCGCCTGCGCCGCGCCCGTCGAGGTCGGCACGATGTTCTCGGCGGCGGCGCGGCCGCGGCGGGTCTTGGCCTTCGGCCCGTCGATGAGGTTCTGCGAGCCGGTGTAGGCGTGGACGGTCGTCAGCATGCCTGACTCGATGCCGAACTCCTCGTCTAACACCTTGGCGACGGGCGAGATGGAGTTCGTCGTACAGGAGGCGTTCGAGACCACGTCCTCGCCGTCGTACTCGTCGTGGTTGACGCCGTAGACGATCGTCTTGACCTCCTTCTCGCCTTTCGGCGGGGCGGAGATGACCGCCTTGTCGGCACCGGCCTCGACGTGCTTGTGGGCGTCGTCGTAGTTGCGGAACAGGCCGGTACATTCGAACGCGACGTCGACGTCGTGCTCGTCCCAGGGGAGTTCGGCCGGGTTCTTCTCAGAGAAGATGGGGATCGTGTGGTCGCCGACGGCGAGGTGCCCGCCGTCGAGGGAGACGCCGTCGGTGCTGCCGTGGACGCTGTCGTACTCGAACAGGTACGCCATGTCCTCGGCGTCCATCACGTCGTTGATCCCGACGACCTCGACGCCCGCCGTGTCCAGCGACGCGCGGAGCACGTTCCGCCCGATGCGACCGAACCCGTTCAGCCCGACGCGGATCGGGTCGGACTCGTCCGCCACTGCGCTCGCTGCACCTGAATCTTTACTCATGTATGAATGATCGCCCTCCCTGGGTAAAGTATTTATCCAAAAAGCCGCTCATGTTGAGAACTATTTAATTTACCGAAAGATAATGGGCTTCATCACAACGTTCGTTCTCCGTGGCCCGTCGCCTGACGGCGCGACAGCCCATAATTATAAAAAATATTTCATAGTGGTTTGTTCACACAGAACCGTCGGATCGACGTTCCGTTGGTCGATTCTATCTCCAACTACTCGATTTCGAGTTAACATCTATCAATTGAACGCGAAAAGGTTATCCCGATCAACGTGGGAGAGAGAGATATGCTCCATGTGGGCATCAACGGCTACGGCACTATCGGCAAGCGCGTCGCGGACGCGGTCCGCGAGCAGCCCGACATGACGGTCCACGGGGTCGCCAAGACCTCGCCGGACCACGTCGCCGAGAGTGCCGTCGCCGCCGGCTACCCGCTGTACGTGGCCGGCGGCAGCGGAGTGGGGGAGTTCGAGACCGCGGGGATCGCGGTCGAGGGGACCGTCGACGACATGGTCGCCGAGAGCGACGTGGTCGTCGACGCCACGCCGGGGGGCGTAGGGGAGCAAAACCGGCCGCTGTACGAGGACCACGACACGCCGGCGCTGTTCCAGGGGGCCGAGGACGCGAGCGTCGCCGAGACCAGCTTCAACGCCCGAGCAAACTACGCCGAGGCGATCGGCGAGGAGTACGTCCGCGTCGTCTCCTGCAACACGACCGGTCTCTCCCGCCTGCTCGCGCCGCTGTACGAGACGTACGGCGTGGAGCGAGCGCGGGCCACGCTGGTCCGGCGTGGCGGCGACCCCGACCAGTACTGTCGGGGACCGATAAACGACATCCTGCCGGACCCGGTCTCGCTCCCCTCGCACCACGGTCCCGACGTGCAGACGGTGTTTCCGGACCTGTCGATCCACACGGCGGGCCTGAAGGTGCCGGCGACGCTGATGCACGTCCACAGCCTGAACATCAGCCTGCAGGGGGACCCCACCACCGAGGCGGTTCGTGACCTGCTGGCCGACGAGGACCGGATCTTCCTGGTGCCGGAGGGGCTCGGACTCGACGGGCCCGGGGCGCTGAAGGAGTTCGCCCGCGACGCCGGCCGCCCGCGGGGCGACATCTGGGAGAACTGCGTCTGGGCGGAGTCGATCCACGTCGAGGACGGCGAGCTGTCGCTGTTCCAGGGGATCCACCAGGAGAGCGACGTGGTCCCGGAGAACGTCGACGCGCTCCGGGCGGTGGCCGAACTGGCCGACGCCGAGGAGAGCATGGCGACGACGAACGAGACGCTCGGCATGGGGATCTGACGCCGCCGGGGCGGACCCCGCCCGCGATGCCGCCGACAGAAGGCTTTTGCCCGCGCTGACCCTACCCGAGCGTATGCGACGGGACGACCGCGACGAACCCTTCGACGACATTTTCCGGGAGATAGAGCGGATGATGAACGAGATGATGGGCGCAGACGGGACGGACATGCGGTTCGAGGGATCGGCCGGGTTCGGGAGCGACACCCACGTCGACATCCACGAGACCGACGACGAGGTCCGCGTCGTCGCCGACCTGCCGGGCGTGGCCAAGGAGGACATCGAACTCCAGTGCGACGGGAAGGTGCTGACGGTCAGCGCGGCCAGCGAGCGCCGGGAGTACGACGAGCGCGTCTCGCTGCCGACCCGCGTGGACGAGCACTCCGCGTCGGCCACCTACAACAACGGCGTCCTCGAAGTCGTGTTCGAGCGCGCCGCCGACGGCTCCGCCGACATCGACGTCAGCTGAGGTCCCGTATCGCGGCCGCCAGCCGGTCGTAGAAGCCCGGCCGGTACTTCGTCGCCGCGTCTATTGTCGGCCGCGCGTTCGTCTCGTTGACGACCGTCCGCTCCTCGGACACCAGCAGGTCGACGCCGAGAAAGCGGATCCCGAGCGTCGCCGCGGTCTCCGCCGCCAGCTCCCGTAGCTCCGGCGGGAGGTCGACGCCCTCCGCGACCGCGCCGCGGTGGACGTTGTGTTTCCAGCCGCCGGCGGCCAGTTTCTCGTCGGGCAGGCGGCGCTCGACCGCGCCGACGTACTCGCCGTCGACGACCATCGCCCGGTAGTCGGTCGCACCGGTGAGGAACTCCTGCACGAGGAAGGACTTGTCGCCGGTCGCGCGGTAGTCGTGGACCAGGTCGAGGTAGTCGACGACGCCGAGGAAGGAGTCCAGGTCGGTCACCTTCGCGACGCCGACGCCGCGCGTCGCGGAGTTGGGTTTCACCACGACGGGCGGGTCGAACCGCTCATACGCCGCGACCAGTTCGTCCTCGTCGCAGGGGTTCGACACCATCACGGTGTCGGGCACCGGCAGACCAGCGCTGCCGAGTTCGGCGATCACGCCGCCCTTGTTCCGCGAGGTCAGCACGTCGTCGCGGTCGTTGAGCCACGGCACGTCGAGCAGCGCGTCGACCGCCGCGCCCTCCATCGTCCGGCCGGGAAAGACGAACCCCGCGTCGACATCCGGCAGGTCCTCGCCGGACAGGTCGATCGCCCGCTCCCGGACCGGGACGTGGACGACCTCGACCCCGCGCTCCGCGAGTGGGTCGGCCATCCGCTCGAACGTCTCCTCGCGGTTGACCACCGCCAGTCTGCGCATACCGCTACCTGCGACTCTCGGAGCAAAAAGCCGCCGGAAACTGCGGCGGCTGACAGCAGTCAGGCTGTGCGGTAGCAGAAAGTATACGCCGCCGAAGGCGGCGTTTCCCCGCGAGCGCCGACGGCGCTCGCGGCCTTTTTCATCGAAGTTTTTGCGCTGAGCGGTGCGCCGCTGGCGCACCCGAAGCGGAAAAAGTTCGTTAGGAGACGAGCAGCTCCTCGCCGCGCTCGACGACGACGCGGCACGGCGGCGAGATCTTGTTGTAGGCGCGGCGGAACGCCTCCTTGGCCTCGTCGGCGTCCTCGACGGAACACCACACCGTGAACAGGCGCTCGTTGGTCTGGATCCGGGCGGCCGTGCCGACGACCTTCCCGAACGCCTGGCGCATCCCGTCGGAGACGCGGTCCGCGCCCGCGCCGGTCGCCTGCTTGTTCTCCCGGATGACGTGGTGGGGGAACTTCCGGAGGATCATCTTGTAGTTCTCCTGACCGACCTCCTTGAGCATGTGGCGGTTGGCCGACAGGCGCGACGCTTCGAGCGCGCCGTGGCGGAGCTGGCACTCCTCCTCCAGTTCGAGGCTGATCTGGACGGGGTAGTCGTCGGGCTCGGTGTCGACGTTGCCCATCTTGTGCTGTGCGATCTTCGAGCCGGGGATGCCGGTGATGTACTCGCGTCGGGTGTACGGCGGCTTGCTGATCTCCCGGTACATCGAGGCAGGTTTGTCTGACATGGTTATTACAGGGGACTGAGGCCGACCGCGCGAATAAACCCTTCGAAGCACGGACGGAGACACCGACGAGACGGCCGCTGGCGGCGCGTCGGCTGGGCGGCGTCGAACGAACGGAAAACGGCGCGGCGGCGTCGGCAGCAACAGGTCGTCGGTCGTGCGGCAGGGCCGGGGCTCAGGCCGCGGCGACGGTGTCGCCGCGACGCTCGACGAAGCCCTGGGACGCCAGCGTGTCGAGGACGCCGAACAGCGTCATCTTCCGGAGGTTGAGCGCCGACTGGACGTCGTCGACGGTGGTCTCGCCGGCGTCGGAGAGGTAGAGGTAGACGAGTTTGGCGCGCGGCGATTCGAGTTCGGTCGGCAGGGAACGGGTGGTCGACTGCTGGATGGCCTGTTGCGTGCTCATGTTGTCTCGTCTTCGAAAACGGCGTTCCCACATAAGAATCTATGCTGAATGGAAATAATACACCACAGATTGACCCCATGTCATTATATGTCTCGAAGGAGGGTACCACACGACCCCACTGTGGAAGGAAATATCATAAATACGATACGGGTTTCCGAGCGTTTCCTCGCCCTGACGCGACGCGCCTTTACGCGACGCTCGGCTACAGCGAGGTATGCAACCGACGACGAGCGGGACGTTCCGCGTGCTCGCGGGCACCCGCGACGCCGCCGAGTGGGTGTTCCTCGACGTCGACACCGCGGACCCGACGTACGTCCCGAGGGAAGCGGTCGACGCCGGGGACGACGAACTCCGGCCGGGCTACCGCGTCGACGCCACCGTCGAGTGGGACGACGGCGAACCGCAGGCGACGAGCGTCGACGTGCTGGACCGGACGCTGCTGGAGTTCGTCGACGGGACCGACACCGTCTTCGAGGCCGCCGAGGAGACGTGGCGGTCGGCCCGCGCGGACGGCGCGGCGATGAACGCCGACGTGACCTACGGCACGGACGGCGATGCCAACGGCGTCGTCTACACGTTCGCGGAGCAGCCGGGCGAGCAGGACCTGTTCACCGAGTTCCGGGACGGCGTCCGGCCGCTCGAACCCCTGCTCGACCGGCTGGCGGAGAACGAGGACCCGCCGTTCGAGGCCTTCGTCATCCGACCGACGGACGAGCCGTTCCTCATCGTCACCCTCGCCATCGAGAAGGGCGGGCTGTTCGCGGACACCGTCCGCGACACGTACGACTGCCCGCGCGAGTGACGATGGCGGAGGACTCCGACCGGACGACGGTCGACGTGGCCGGCCACGCGGTTCGCGGTGTCGGTGTGGGACCCGAGACCCGCTGCGCCCACTACGACGGGGCGCGGGACGTGGTGGCGATCCGCTTTGCGTGCTGTGACGCGTACTACCCCTGTTTCCGCTGTCACGCCGCCGTCGCGGACCACGACGCCGAACGGATCCCGCGGGCGGCGTTCGACGCCGACGGCGTGCTCTGTGGCGTCTGCGGGAGCGCGCTGTCGGTCCGGACGTTCGTCGAGGGCGACCACGCCTGTCCGGACTGCGGCGCGGCGTTCAACCCCGGCTGTGCGAACCACTACGACCGGTACTTCGAGATGGACGGGTAGCCGGTCACTCCTCGGGGTCGAACTCCAGCGACGCGGAGTTGACGCAGTAGCGCTTGCCGGTCGGCTCCGGGCCGTCGTCGAACACGTGGCCGAGGTGGCCGCCACAGCGGGCACACAGGATCTCGGTGCGCGTCATCCCGAGGCTGGTGTCCCGTTCGGTCTCGATCCGGTCGTCGTCGACGGCGTCCCAGAAGCTCGGCCACCCCGAGCCGGAGTCGTACTTCGTCTCCGAGTCGAACAGCTCGGCCCCGCAGCCGGCACAGGCGTACGTGCCGTCGGCCTTCTGGTTCAGATACTCGCCGCTCCCGCGCGGCTCGGTGTCGCCCTCGCGGAGCATCCGGTACTCCCGCTCGCTCAGCCGTTCGCGCCACTCGGCCTCGGTCTCCGGCAGGTCGTCGGCGGTGTCCTGTGACATGGGCAGTCGTAGGGGCGCGAGGGGGATGGGCGTTCCGCCCGGAGGGAGGCGGACGGCGCGAGGCGTCGGAAACGCTTTTGCGGCGCTCGGGCGGATCCTCCCCCATGCCCCCGTCCGACGACGCCGTCGACCTGCTCGCCCTCCTCGACGAACTGCGCGTCATCGCGGCGAACGGGCTGGAGTACGCCGACGACCCGTACGACCGGGAGCGCTACGAGCGCATCGAGGCGCTCGTCGCGGAGTACTACGGCCGGACGCTCGACCTGCCGACCGACGACGTGCGGGAGCGGCTGGCGGACGAACTCGGCCACGTCACCCCGAAGGTCGGCGCGACGGGCGCGGTGGTCGACGACGAGGCCCGCCTCCTCACGATGCAGCGGCCGGTCGGAGAGTGGTGTCTCCCCGGCGGTCACGCCGACCCCGGCGAGGGGCCGGCGGAGACGGTCGTTCGGGAGGTCCGCGAGGAGACCGGACTCGACGTGCGCCCCGTCGAACTCGTCGACGCGTACGAACTGCCGGCGGGTGCCGGCTACGACCCCCACGGCGCGGTGACGCTGCTCTACCTGTGCGAGCGGGTCGGCGGCGACCTCGAACTCTCACACGAAGGCCTCGATCTGGCGTGGCAGCGCGTCGACGCGGTCGACGGCTGGTTCTCCGACCACGAGCGCTACGCCCGGGACGCCCTGGCGGCGGCCGTCGGGTGAGTGCTGGGTCGAGTCGGGACCGGTCCGGTCGGCCCGGGAGAGGTCACCGACGCTGTCGAGTACCCCCGCACCGTGCCGACGGCGCTGTTCGCGACGGATTCGGCCTTCCTCACCGGGAGCCGCTGCGGTCGCCGCCGAGAAAGCGCGTTCGGTGCCAGTCCGAAACCCCTGCGTAGTCGCCGTATACCGTCGGTTCGGCCGGGAATAACAATGTATCCGCCGTATCAACCGGGTAATATGCCGACACCGACGACGCTCAACCGACGCGAACTGCTATCGGCCGTCGCCGGCGCGGCCGCGCTCTCGGCACTCCCGACCGCGACCGCCTCGGCGTCCGCCGCGAACGACCGCTACGCCGTCCAGCAGGGCGGGACCTGTGCGTCCGTCGTCCCCCTGTCCGGCGACCGACCGGTCGAGGAGCTGTACGGCCTCCGCATCCCCGACCGGTTCGAGGGGGATAACGGCGCGAGCGACCCCGGAACGGGACCATACTACGGCTCGGTCGGCACCCGCGACCTCCAGCGGGTCGACACCACGATCACCTTCCTGTACGACGGACCGAACGGGCTCAGCCTCGTCGTCGTCCACGGGTCCTTCACCAGCGGTGGGTCGGTCTCGTGGACGGTCGCGGGCGTCCCGGCGGGCGCGACGTGGGCCGTGAAGGACGACCGCTATCTCGACCCCGAGACGGGCGACCCGGCGGCGACAAATTACGACCGCTGGGACGTGGACGGGAGCACCCACCGGATCGACTGGACCTGGGGCCAGGCCGGCACGGACGGCGGCGCGCTCCGCGGTATCGGCGATGGATTCTCGCTGCTGATCGACCCCGCGTTCAACGAGTCGGCGGCGCTCTACGGCGAGTACTACGAGGGCACCCTCACCGACTGGCAGTTCCTCTCGTTCCCGGACGGCCGGGAGTCGCCCCGGCGGATCCCCCTCGAACTGGACGCCGAACTCGTCGTCCGCACCGGCGCGTGCGACGACGGGAAGGACGGGGACGGAGACGACGAGGGGGGCGAGGAGGACGGGAAGGACGAAGACCGCGACGAGGAGGACGAGAACGGAAGCGGGGACCGCGGACGCGGCAGGGGGAAGGGACGACGCGGCAACGGCGGTGGCAACCGCGGGAGGGGGGACGAAGGCCGAGGGAAGGGCAACCGGGGCCGTGGGCGGAGCGACGACAACCGGGGAAGAGGAAACGACAGAGACGACCGTGGACGCGGGAACGACAAAGGCGACCGGGGAAAGGGCGGTCGGGGACGCGGGCGGGGCAACTCCCGCGGCCGCGGGGGACGCGGCGGCTGACCGGCCGCGGGCCGTCAGCGTCCGAACGGCCGGTCCGCCAGCGAGTAGGCCACGACGCCGCCGAACACGACCGCGTAGTACGGCAGGACCGGCCACTCCATCGCCCGGAACGCGACCGAGGCGGCGAGGACCCACACGGCGACGACGAGCAGGTCGACCAGCAGCGAGCGCCACGGGAGCGACTCGGTCACGCCGCGAAGCGAGTCGGTGAGTCGCGAGGGATCTGCCGACCGCATGGGCGTCCTGTCCACGCGATGCAGGGTAAAGCTGTGCCGTCGCGTGGTCAGAAGTGGAACCCGTACTCGTCGAGCAGGTGGTGGGCGGCCGTCCCCCACGAGAAATCGGCCCTGGGCCACCAGGTCCGGGCGTTGTTGAGGCCGCCGACGAGCACGCCCTCGTCCGGGTGCTCCGGGTCGACGTGGAAGTTCACCGATCCGCTGTCGCCGTCGACGATGTCGTTCTGTCCGCCCCACTTGAGCTGGCCGAGCTTGCAGCTCGTCCCCGTGTAGCAGGTGACGCCGTTTATTCCCTCGACGCGCCCCGTCGTGCGGTCGGACACCGACCCCACCTTCGTCAGCGGCTCGCCGCGCGCCATCAGGTCCGCCAGGCCGAACTTCGTGTACTGTCCGACCACGCGCCGCGGGGAGGCTCGTTCGACCGCGGACTGGGGCCGGAACCCGTCGTCCGGGGCGACGCGAACGAGGTCCGCGGTCGGATACCCCCGCGCGACGGACCCGACGGCACGCGGTCCGTCCGCATGGAGGACCGCGAGCGGCTCCCCGCGGTGCTCCGTCGTCATCGTTCCGCCGCCGCCGAACACGTGGTTCGAGGTGCCGAAGAACCGCGCGCCGTCCGCGTCGTACAGCGCCGGCGTCAGCGTCCCGACCCCCGCGTCCGTCTCGCAGGCGACTCCGCCGGGGACCCGCCCGTCGGGCAGGTCCGGGACCTGATACACGTCCGAGCGGTCGAACGTCCCCTCGGGTTCCGCCGGGAGTTCGTCGACGAGGTTCATCGCGATCGGTACCTCCCCGGTCAGGTCAGCCAGCGTGTCCGCGACGCTCTCGTCGGTCGCATCCACGGCGAGCGTCGCCGCAGGGCTGTCGTAGCTGCCCGGCACGACGAACGACCCCACCAGCGACTGCGCGCCCGTTTGCTTGATCCGCTCCTGCGCTTCGAACGCGAGCCGGAGCCCCTCGTGCCACGCGACCGGGACCTCCTTCGTTCGCGGTTCGAGCGTCGCCGATCCGGGGCCGGGGCGAGCCATCGCGTACGTGATCGTGTCGAGGTCCCGCGACGCGACGTAGTCCGCGCCGAACCCGGCGACTATCGCCGCGCTCGCGCCGAGATTGACCCCCGTCCGAAGGAGTCGCCGGCGTCGCACGCTGACCCCCGATTTCTCACCCCTGTCCGCCGACTCCGGCTCCGCCTCGTCAGTCACCGCTTTCCCCTGCTGTTCGCCTAGCACGTGCATCCGTAATTGCTTACGCCCGGGTCGGGCCCGCTCGGGGCGGAGTCCGAAGGGTACGTGTCAACAAAAAGCATACCAGACACCGCCCCGAAACGGATCGCATGGACCGCGACAGCGACCGGGCGCGTCACGGCGCGGGTCGCCGATGGTGGTAGACCCGAGCGCGGACGCGACCGCCTTCGTCGCCGTGCTGGGCGTTCACGTCCTCGCGGGCGTCGCCGCACTCGGCGGCGGGGCGGGCGCGATCGTGACGCGGAAGGGCGGCAGGCGGCACAACGCCGCCGGCAAGCTGTACGTGCTGTCGATGGCCGTCGTCGTCGCGACCGCGGTTCCGCTGTCGGTGTGGACCACTGACCCGTTCCTGCTCGCGATCGCCGTGTTCAGCGGCTATCTGGTGTTCGGCGGCTACCGGGTCGTCGCCCGGCGTCGCGCCGGCCAGACCGCTCCGACGGCCGTCGACTACGCCGGCCACGGGACGATGGCCCTCGTCGGAACCGGCATGGTCGCGTGGGGCGGCTGGCGGACGGTGGCCGGTCCGGCCGGCCTCGCGCCGGCCCTCGTCGTGTTCGGCGGGATCGGCGTGGGGTTCGCCGCGCTGTCGCTCCGCACTCTCCGTGCGCCGCCCGCCGCCCGTCCGCCGTGGGTCACGATGCACATCGGCTACATGGGCGGCGGGTTCATCGCGACGGTGACCGCCGCCGTGACCGTCAACCTCACATTCCTGCCGCCGCTGCTCCGGTGGCTCGGGCCGACCGCCGTCGGCGTTCCCCTCATCGTGTACGCCGTCGGCGCGTACGAACAGCGATTCGGGACGGCGAAGCGGACCTGACCGCTCGGCCACACATTTTATACGTCTATCCGACAATACAGGATTCGAAATGCTTCTTACGACGATGCTGGTCCGGAGAACGTCCATACGCTCGGCAGCCACCGTTTGGAACCGGCGGCCCGAACGCGGGGACTCGTACTGATGCACGGGATCATCCTGAAGACGCTCAAGGACTACGTCGTCGAGCAACACGACATCGAGACGTGGGAGACGGTACAGGAGGAGGCCGGCCGCGAGGGCGAGATGTACGTCGCCGTGACGACCTACGACGAGGAGGTCACTGTCGACCTGCTGGAGGCGACCCTCGACGTCACCGACACCTCGATGGAGTCGTTCATGTACGACTGGGGGGTGTGGATCATCGAACCCATCATCGACGTGTACGGGAGCGCGTACGTCGAACCGGACTGGGACGGGCTCGACCTGCTGTCGCAGATCGAGGCGATCCACACCCAGCTGCGCCAGCGCCGGATGGGCGAGATGACGCCGCCCGTCCTTCGGATCGAGGAGATCGACGACGAGACGCTGAAGATCGTGTACGGCTCGAAGCGGCAGTGGTGTCAGTGGATCCCGGGGCTGATCACCGGCGTCGGCGACTACTACGACGAGGAGTACCGCTACAAGGAACACACCTGCATGCTGGAGGGCGACGACCGATGCACGTTCAGCGTCCAGCGGGTGTCGAAATCGACGACCACCGGGAGCGTGGGTGACTGAGATGGCGGGCGAACAGGAGGCGTCCGGCGGAGCAGGGCGCGCGGCGGCCGGCGTCGGGGTCGCGACGCTGCTCGTCGGCGGGGCCGTGCTGGGCGGCGCGCTCGTCGCGACCGAGAACACCGGCACCACGGTCCTCGCGGCCGGCGGGGCCGGCGTCCTCGCGAGCGCCGTCGTCGGGGCTGCGGTGACCGCGTTCCAGTCCGGCACACGGGCGGACGAAGCCGACGCGTTCCGGTCGGCGCTGGCGGACCGAACGGTCGGGACCCCCGTCGACGACGAGTGGGACCGCCCCGAACTCGAACTGGCGGCGACCGAACTGAACGACGAAGCAGCCCACGTCGGCGAGCTTCGCTCGCAGGTCGACGACCTGGAGGACGAACTGGCCGTGATGCGGCGTCGGTCGGAGGCGTACGAGAGCCTCGCGGACGACATCGACCGGTGTGTCGACCGGGCGGTGGAGGCGGACGACTACACCGTTCGCCTCGACGAGGACCGCCCCGACGAGGCGGCCCGCGCGACGGCCGCCTCGGTCAACGCCCTGCTCGACGAAACCTCCGACCTGCTCGCGGACATCCGCGGGTTCGCCGACGAGGTCGCCGCCTACAGCCACGAGGTGACGCTCTCGACCCAGGAGGTCAGCGAGGGTGCGGACCGCGTCCGCGTCATGCTCAACGAGATCTCCGAGGAGTCGAACACGCAGGCCGAGGAGCTCGAAGCGGCCACCGAGGAAGTCGGTGAGCTCTCGGCGACCGTCAAGGAGATGTCTATCTCGACGGCCGAGGTCGCCGACCTCGCCGAACAGACCGCGGAGGTCGGCCGCGAGGGTCGCGACGCCGCGAACGACGCGATCGACGGCATGGGCGAGATCCAGTCCGAGTCGGCCGAGACCGTCGAGGCGATCGAGCAGCTCGAAGCCGAGGTGAACCAGATCGACGAGCTGGTCGACGCGATCCGCGAGATCGCCGAGGAGACGAACATGCTCGCGCTGAACGCCAACATCGAGGCGTCCCGCACCGGCGAGGAGGAGGGCTTCGCCGTGGTCGCCACCCAGATCAAGGAGCTGGCCGAACACTCAAAGGAGGCGGCCGACGAGGTCGAGGAACGGCTCGACCACATCCGGAGCCAGACCGAGCGCACCGTCGCCGAGGCCGAACAGACCAGCGAGCGGATCGCCCAGCAGGCGGATTCGGTTCAGGACGCGGTCGACTCCCTGGAGTCCGTCGCACGGGCCGCCCAGCAGACCAACGCCGGCGTTCAGGCGATCAACGAGACGACCGAACAGCAGACCGAGTCGATCGACGAGGTGCTCGACTCCGTCGAGCACGCGACCGCAGTCTCGAAGGAGACGAAGACGGAAGCTGAGCGCGCGGCGACCTCCGCCGAGTCACAGTCCGCCGCGCTCTCCCGCGTCAACGAGAGCATCGACCGGCTCGCCGACCAGGCCGACGAGCTCAGCGAGCGGCTGGAGTCCGTCACCGTCGACGCCGCCGACGAGGAGGCGACGACGCCGACCGACGCGGCCTGAGGGGCGGATCTCCTGTTTTCGCCGGGTTTGACGCCGGCCGGCCCTTGCGGTTTCCCGTCAGTTCCCGACACTCGGAAGGAACTGACCGGTCTCCCGTCGGACGCCGACCAGAAGGATCGCGGCCGCGACGAGCGGCATGACCGCACAGCTGAGATACACGGGCCAGAAGCCGACGCTCTCGACGACCGGGAGCGTCACAATGGGTCCGAACCCGCCGCCGACGTCCCCGAACACGTTGTTCGTCCCCACGGCGCGGCCCATCTCGCCGTCGGCGACGAGGTCGCCCAGCAGCGCCATCAGGGGCCCGCTCGTGCCGCCCTGTCCCAGCCCGATGCACAGGCAGGCGATAGCCAGCGTCAGGACCGAATCCGCGAGCGCGAGCAGGACGAACCCGACGGACGTGACGCCCAGAAACGCGAGCAAAATTGGGACCCGCGACTGGTTCCGGTCGCTGACGTACCCGCCGAGGTACATCGACAGCCCTGCCGCCACGACGGTGAGGCCCATGAACAGGCCCGAGGTGCCCTGTGCGTCGAAGCCGAGGAGGCTGAGCCGGTTCCGGTCGAGGAACACGACCAGTGTCGCGAACAGCGCACCGATGTAGACGAACAACACGGCGAAGTTCACCAGTCCGACCGTGATGGCGGGGAGGCCCGTGTTGATGTCCCACGGTTTGACCGACTGGTTCGCCCCGCTCTCGACGTGCGTTTCGGGCACGGTCAGGTACGCGACGGCGCTGGCGAAGAACGCGAAGCCGGTCGCGACGGTGAAAGCGACGACGTTGCCGGCGAGTTCGCTGACGAGCCCGCCGAGGACCACGCCCGCCGGGAACCCGAAGAGGACCCCGCCCCTGATGAGACCCATGTTCGACCCCCGCGACCCGCCGTCGCTGATGTCGTCGGCGATCGTGTACGCGGTCGCGAAGACGAGCGCACTCCCGACGCCCCAGAGGACGCGAGCGCCCATGAACCACGCTTCCGGGATCGGCGCGACCATCGCGACGACGTACCCCGACGTGGCGATCCCCTGAACGAACATCCCGACGACGAACGGCTTTCGCGTTCCGTACCGGTCCACGAGCCCCCCGGCCGGCGCGTTCGCGAACAGCCGCGAGAACCGGTTCGCACTCAGGATGACGCCGACCAGAAACGGGGAGATCCCGAGAACTGCGCCGAGGTTCGGCAGGATCGGGAAGATCACGCCGCCCCCGAAGCCGATGAAAAACGTACTGACGATGACCGCTCCGAGAACGAGCCGCCCTTCCTTCGCTCCGCGGAGCCGGTCTTTCACGTTCGAAACGAGCGGTCCTGACCTGTTTGAGCGTTTCTATACCGGACTCCGCTCGCTGATTCTCTATTCACTTCCCGTGTCTGGTCGGATACCGGGCCTGTGACGAGACGGTGATCTCCAGCCCAAGGGGAATGGCTGGTTGCCGATCTGGCGTGCGTGGAACTACCACCTGTCGCCCGGTTTCGTGGGGTCGGTGTCCGTCCCTTCCAGTCCATGCCGGTCCGGCTCAGCAGCCAGAGTGCGGTCAGAAGCCCGACCCCGAGGCCGTAGACGATCGGCGAGTTCTCAAGCCCCGGCGGCAGCCCGACCGCCCCGAGGAGACCGAACGTCGGCGTCGGGAGTCCGATGGTGGCCTGCAGTCCGTACAGTGCGACCGTCGCGAGTGCACCGAGCACTATCGTCGGTATCCCAACGGTGACGAGGAGCATCGGAACGAGCAGGAGGTACGCGACGATGCCGGCGGTCGGCTCGTCGTCTCCGTTTACCATTGGTGCTCAGTCTGTCATGATTGATAAAATACATTTTGGCGAGCCGGTCGAGCGTGAGGGCTCTTCGAAGAGAACCCGCGTAGAATCGGGATGCAACCTCCCGGGTTGTGAACCGAGGCAAGCCGTTCCGGGTCGCTCGCTCCGTACGCTTCCCGGGCGTGCGACTCGCCGGGTGTGAATCGCAGTCGGGGCGTTTTCACTGCTCACTTCGTTCGCAGGAAAATGCCGCCTCCCGGATTTGAACCGGGGACAGCTCGATCTTCAGTCGAGTGCTCTCCCAGTCTGAGCTAAGGCGGCGCGCACCACATGCTCGGTCGATGCAGGCAAAAAGGATTTCGAAACACGGCGGGCGGACGGCCGCCGCTCAGACGGAGCCGCGAAACACCCGTTCGGTGCACGTCTCGCCGCCGAGTTCGGCGGTTCTGGAGTCGACGCAGTCGTAGCCGCGCGCCCGGTAGAACCGGACCCCCACGTCGTTCTCGGCGAGTACGAGCACGCGCACCGCGTCGATTCCGCGGTCGGCGAGGGCCGACTCGACGGCGTCTAACAGTTCGGTCCCCACGCCCTCTCCCCAGCGGTCGGGGTGGACGTAGATGCTTGACAGGCGGCCGAGGTCCTCGCCGCCGTCGGTGTCGCCGCTGGCGTACCCCACCACGCCGTCGTCGTCCGCGACGAAGTAGCTCACGTCAGGGTCAGTCACCGCGCGCTCGACGACAGTTGGAGCGTACCACTCGGCAAGGCACTGCTTGCGGGTCGACGCGGACAGCACGCCCTCGTACGCAGCATTCCATCCCGCGTGGGCCACGCGGCGGATCCCCGGCACGTCCGCCGGCGTCGCCGGCCGAACCTCGACGCTCATGGGACGAGGTTCGACGCCCCGGCGCAAAACACACAGGGGTCGGCGCAGGCGTTTTGTCGGAGGCCGTGCGAGATGGAACCATGGGCGATCCGGCGTGCTACCGCGACTTCTGTCCGGAGTGCGACGCACAGGTGACCATCGTCGACGGCGAGTGCCGGGACTGCGGTGCGGAGCTGGAAACTGAATCTGACTCTTTGAAGTAACTCCAACAAATATACAACCTAAACGGTCGTGTATTGAACAGAGGACTGATCAGCCTGATATGGTTTTTGTTGAATGCGGTCATTGCGGACAGGAGTATGATATCAAACCCTCGAAAGCCGAATCCTCATCGTATTGTAGTCGCGAATGCCATACGGCGAGTCAAAGGAACCAAGTACAACTCGACTGCAAGCACTGCGAAGACGAATACGAAGTGAAAGCATCGAAAGCTACTTCTTCAGAGTTTTGCAGTCGAGAGTGCAAAGATGCATGGAAACGGCAAGGACAAAATACCCACGTAACTCGGGCGTGTGAGAACTGTGGTGACCGAGTGAAACGAACCCCATATAATGCAAAGAGAGCGGACAAACACTTCTGTAATAGCCGGTGTAGAGGAGCATGGATCAGTCGAAACCAGCGCGAAGAAAACAATCCAAACTGGAAACCGGACGCAACGCATGAGTTTGGCGACAACTGGAAGGCTTTGCGTGAACAAGTGATCGACCGGGATGTCGTATGTCAGTATTGCGGCGCTGACGGGAAAAACTCCCTACTCGATGTTCACCACATCGTTCCAAGATGTGCCTTCGATCCCATCGAACGCGCAAATACGCTTCTCAATCTAGTTTTGCTCTGTCGAAGTTGTCACAAGCAGGCAGAGCACGGGAATATCGTCTGTCCGATCCCGGCGTTGGAGTAGTGGGCTTGAGCGGGGTCGAACCGCTGATCTCGGCCTTGTAAAGGCCGCGTCATAACCAACTAGACCACAAGCCCGCATTTGGCGGAAGTCCCTCCCGAGGAATAACGCTTTCTCTCCGCGGCGGAACCCATTTTGCCGGCGAGGTCGAGTATCGACCATGGAGCGCTGGAAGGTGCTGAACGCCGCGGGCGTCGTGCTCGTCGTCGCGTTGCTGGGTGGGGCCGCGGTGCAGACCGGACTGCTGGCGAACCCCTTCGCCGACGGCCCCGAGAACGCGACCGTGACGGTGACCGACGAGAACGGCGAGCCGCTGGCCGTCGTCGACGCCGAGGTCGCCAGCACCGCCAACGAGCGGTACACGGGGCTGAGCGAGCACGAGTCGCTGGCGAACGGGTCGGGGATGCTGTTCGTCCACGACAGCGAGGAGGGGCGGACGTACGTGATGCGCGAGATGGACTTCGGGATCGACATCGTGTTCGTCGGGGCCGACCGGACGATCACGACGATCCACGAGGCGCCCGAGCCGGGGCCGAACGAGGACGGCGAGGAACAGCAGTACAGCGGCCGCGCGAAGTGGGTGCTGGAGGTGCCGAAGGGGTACACCGACGCGCAGGGGATCGAGGCGGGCGACACCATCGCGATCGAGTACGGTAACGGGACGGCTTCGACCAGCGAGAACGCGACGGTGACCGTCGAGAACGCGACGGCCGCACTGCACTCGCAACAGCTACCGGCGTGGCGACACAAGGGGCGGCCATGAGCGAGCAGGTGGCTGCGCTGGCCGAGCGCGACGGCTGGCGCGCCGAGGGCTTTGCGGCGCGGGTCCACTACGAGGGGGCCGGCGACCGCTACAGCGTCGAGTACTACGCGCCGAGCGACTGCGTCCTCTACTGGAAGGTGAAAGGGGACGGCGAGACCGCGGTGCCGGTCGCCCGCGACGCGGTCCCGGACCCGCTGCGCGAACGCATCCGGCAGGACCTGACCGAAGCCGGGATCGACCCCGAGGTTGAGGGGCGATCGCTGTAGTGTTTCGGTTCGAAACAACGATTTTTTACCGTGGAGGACCCGATAACGGTCGATGGGTATTCACGCCGAGGACGACGACCCCTTCGAGGAACAGCGTGAGAGCGCCGAGAACCCCATGCGGAGGCTGTTCGGGGAGTACGGACGGGAGAACTCCGTCCAGTTTCTCGTCGGGCTCGTCGCCAGCGTGTTCGCGCGGTTGCTGGACCTGCTGCCGCCGGTGCTGCTCGGGTTCGCGCTCGACGCGATCTTCCGGGACGACAAACCGTTCACGGCGCTGTGGCTGGTGCCGGACGCGTGGCTCCCGGCGGACGCGCAGGGCCAGCTCTGGGTCACCGTCGGGCTGATCGGGGGGGCCTTTACTTTCGGCGCGGCGTTTCACTGGGTGCGCAACTGGGGATGGAACTCCTTCGCGCAGAACATCCAGCACTCCGTGCGGACCGACACGTACGACAAGATGCAGCGGCTGAACATGGACTTCTTCGCCGACAAGCAGACCGGGGAGATGATGTCGATCCTGTCGAACGACGTGAACCGCCTTGAGCGGTTCCTGAACGACGGGATGAACTCCCTGTTTCGCCTGTCGGTGATGGTGCTCGGCATCGCCGCCATCCTGTTCTACTACAACTGGCAGCTCGCGCTCGTCGCGCTGGTCGCGGTGCCCGCGATCGCCGTGTTCACCTGGAAGTTCATCGAGATCATCCAGCCGAAGTACGCCGACGTGCGCTCCAGCGTCGGCACGGTCAACTCCCGGCTGGAGAACAACCTCGGCGGCATCCAGGTGATCAAGACGAGCAACACCGAGGGGTACGAGTCCGACCGCGTCGAGGACGTCTCCCAGGACTACTTCGACGCCAACTGGAGCGCCATCTCGACGCGGATCAAGTTCTTCCCCGGCCTGCGCCTGCTGGCCGGGATGTCGTTCGTCGCCACGTTCCTCGTCGGCGGGCTGTGGGTGCTGATGCCTCCGGAAGCCGGCGGTCCCGGACCGCTGACAGGGACGCTCAGCGCGGGCGAGTTCGTCACGTTCATCCTGCTCACCCAGCGGTTCATCTGGCCGATGGCGCAGTTCGGGCAGATCATCAACATGTACCAGCGCGCTCGCGCCTCCAGCGAGCGCATCTTCGGGCTGATGGACGAGCCGAGCCGGATCGAGGAGGACCCCGCCGCCGAGGAACTCGTCGTCGACGAGGGCGAAGTGGTGTACGAGGACGTGAGCTTCGGCTACGACGACGAGACGATCATCGACGACGTGTCGTTCGACGTCGAGGGCGGCGACACGCTCGCACTCGTCGGCCCCACGGGGGCCGGCAAGTCGACGGTGTTGAAGTTGCTCCTCCGGATGTACGACGTGGACGACGGCGCGATCCGGATCGACGGGACCGACCTCCGGGACGTGACGATCCCGAGCCTCCGGCGGTCGATCGGCTACGTCAGCCAGGAGACGTTCCTGTTCTACGGCACCGTCAAGGAGAACATCACGTACGGGACGTTCGACGCCGACGAGGACGAGATAGTCGAGGCCGCGAAGATGGCCGAGGCTCACGAGTTCATCACCAACCTCCCGGACGGCTACGACACCGAGATCGGCGAGCGCGGCGTGAAGCTGTCGGGCGGCCAGCGCCAGCGCATCTCCATCGCCCGGGCGATCCTCAAGGACCCCGAGATCCTCATCTTAGACGAGGCGACGAGCGACGTGGACACGGAGACGGAGATGCTGATCCAGCGCAGCCTCGACGAACTCACCGCCGACCGCACCACGTTCGCCATCGCACACCGGCTCTCGACGATCAAGGACGCCGACAAGATCGTCGTGCTTGAGGACGGGAAGATCGTCGAAGACGGCAGTCACGAGGACCTGCTCGACGACGACGGGCTGTACGCCCACCTCTGGGGCGTGCAGGCCGGGGAGATCGACGAACTCCCCGAGGAGTTCATCGAGCGCGCCGCGGAGCGACAGGCCCGCACCGAAGCCGGCGACGACTGATCAGCCGACCTCACCCCTCCACGGCCGCCGACGCCGCGATCCGCTCGAACAGCGTTCTGACCGCCGGCACGTCCGCGACCCGGTAGTCCGCCGCCGTCTCCCCGTCCCCGACCTTCACGCCGACACCGCCTTCGGGGAGCGCTCGGAACGCCGCCTCGTCGGTCGTGTCGTCGCCGACGTAGACGGCCGTGGGCGTACCGCCCTCGGGACCCCGACGGTCGAGCAACCACTCGACGGCCCGGCCCTTGTCCCAGTCGGTGTCGGGGCGAAGCTCCAGCACCGCCTTCCCGGTCGTGAGTTCGAGCCCGGCATCCGCGGCAGCGGCCCGGACGCGCTCCCGGACCTGCGGCACCGCGTTCTCGTCGGCCATCCGGTAGTGGACCGTCGCCGTCGCGCCCTTGTCCTCGACGACGACGCCCGGGACGTCGAGCGACTCGCGGATCCGCTCGCAGACGTCGGTCAGCGCGTCGCGGGCGTCCGCAGCAGCCGGGTGAACCGTCGTCTCGCCGTCGGCGCGGAGTTCCAGCCCGTGGTTGCCGGCGTACGCGAGGCCGTCGACGCCGACGCGCTCGCGCAGGTCGTCGATCGCTCGCCCGCTGACGACGGCGGTCGTGACCGCCGGCGCGTCCCGGAACGAGCGAAGCAGGTCGGCCAGCCCGTCGGCCATGGCGGCCTCGTCCGGCCGCTCGACGATCGGCGCGAGGGTGCCGTCGAAATCCGAGAACAGCGCGACCCCGTCGCGTTCGGCGGCGCGGTCGGCTATCTCTGCGGCCACGTCGGCGGGGTCGCTCCGCGACGGCTCCCCCGCCGCGTCCCTGCGGTCGGAGACGTCGTCGGCCGCCCGATCGCTCCCCGTCACTGTGACTGCCGGCCCCGGCTGGCCGCGTACCGCTTGCCCTGCTGTACCGATCGAGCGGTCCTGAACTGGCGGGCGATCCAGGCGTACACGTCGTTCTCGTGCACCTGCTCGCCGAGCGTCGCCGCGCGGCGCTCCCGCTCGGTCCCGGGCGACCGGAGGCCCCATTCGACGGCGTCGGCGACCGCGTCCACGTCGTAGGGGTTGACGACCTCGGCCCCTTCCTCTAGCTCGGCGGCCGCGCCGGCGAACTCGCTCAGGACGAGCACGCCGGGGTCGTCGACCTGCGCGGCGGCGAACTCCTTGGCGACGAGATTCATGCCGTCCCGGACCGGCGTGACGAGCGCCAGGTCCGCGCCGCGATACAGCCCCGCGAGCTGCTTCTCGGGGAGCATCGCGGTCGTGAAGACGACCGGCTGCCAGTCCTCGGTGCCGAAGCGCTCGTTGATCCCCGCGATCCGGTCTGCGACGCGGTCCTGCAGGCGGGCGTACGCCGGGATCGAACTCCGGCTCTCGGTCCCCTTCTGGACGAACGTCAGGCGGCCGCGCCACTCCGGTGAGCGCTCCCAGAGCCGCTCCAGCGCGTCGAGCCGACGCTCGATCCCCTTCGTGTAGTCGAGGCGGTCGACGCCGACCGCGACGGCTCGGTGCTCGCCGATGCCGTGCTCGGCCCGAAACTCGTCCCAGAAATCGGCGGCCGCTTGCGACTCGGCGCGGTCCCGGACCGCGTCCGCGTCGATGCCGAGCCGGAACGGTCGCACCGTCGTCGACCCGCCGCGGTAGCGGACGATGCCGTTCTCGTGGTCGACCGCCGCGTCCAGCGCCCGCTCCGCACACTCGAGGAAGTTCCGGCAGTAGTTGGGCGTGTGAAACCCGAGCAGGTCGTTGGCGAGCAGGCCGTCAAGCACGGCTACCGCCCGCGGGCAGACGCGGAACACGTCCCACGCGGGCCACGGCAGGTGCCAGAAGTGCATCGCGAACGCGTCGGGCAGGAGCCGTTCGCGCAGGACCCGCGGCGCGAGCGCGAGGTGGTAGTCCTGAAACCAGACCGCCGGGGCGGTGCCGTCCGCGGCGGCGGTCACGGCCGACGCGAACTCGCGGTTGACCTCGCGGTAGCGTTCCCAGTCGTCGGTCGCGAAGTGGACGCGGGCCGTGTCGGAGTGACAGAGCGGCCACAGCGTCCGGTTGCTGATCCCGCGGTAGTAGCCGTCGACCTGCTCGTCGTCGAGCCACACCCGGTGGAGGTCGTACGACGGGTCGTCCGGCGGCACGCTGACGACGCCGTCGTCGCTGGCCTCGCGGTCGGCGTCGCCGTCGCCCCACGCCACCCACGACCCCTCGACCGTCTGCATCACGGGGTCGAGCGCGGCGGTCAGCCCCCCGGCGGGGCGGTCGACGGTGACCTCGCAGTCGTCGTCGTACCCGTGGCTGTACGGCTGGCGGTTCGAGACGACGACGGGCGAGCCGTCGCAGTCGATCGATTCGACCGCCGCGACCGCGTCGGACACGCTGTCGCGCGCCCGGCCGTCGTCACCGGTTGCCACGTCGACCACCCCCGTCGCCGGTGCGGGCGGCGGTGTGGACGGTGCTGGCGGTCGAGTGGTCGGTCCGGACCCGGTGCCGTCTACGACTCTCGCGTACCATGTTCGGTGTCAGATGCTACCCAGAGCGACCGGATAAGCCACCGACACTGTTCAGTTCGCTTCGCCGAGAAACAGCCGGCTACGTCCCGGTAAGGACGGCCTACGCCGCCGAAACCGACGGTTACACGCCGCCCTCAGAACGACTGCTGGTCGTCGGACACGTCCTGTCCCGGCGCGCCCTCCGCC
The DNA here is from genome assembly GCF_003675855.1 of Halostella salina. Taxonomy (NCBI): domain Archaea; kingdom Methanobacteriati; phylum Methanobacteriota; class Halobacteria; order Halobacteriales; family Natronoarchaeaceae; genus Halostella; species Halostella salina. Next base: position 113,966 of record NZ_RCIH01000004.1, read on the forward strand.
TGCCGGTCCTCGCCCGGCGCGGGCGGCGTCCGGTCGCTGTAGTTCTTGCGTCCGATGGCCTCGTCGTCGACCATCGTGAGCAGCGCCTGCCGCACGTCCTGTTCGTCGTCGAACTCCTGGTTCCCCATGGGCTCGACCAGTTCGCGGAACGTCGCCTCCCCGTCGGAGAAGGTGAGCTGCTCGTCGCCGTACGCGTCGACGAGTTCCCCGGTGTCCGCGGGGTAGTCGTGACTCGCCAGTTTGCCGCTGAGGTCGCCGAAGTCCACACCCATCTCTCTGTCGTCGTCTGTCATGCTGTGTTCCCCCTACCCGTCGGGACGGGAACCGCGGGGAAACCGTTTGCCCCACGTATAAGCCCGCCGAGATGCAGAGTCCGAACGTGCACCTGACCGACGCCACGTGGACGGACGCCGCGGCCGTCGAGACGGACCTCGCGGTGGTTCCCGTCGGCAGTACCGAGCAGCACGGCCCCCACGCGCCGCTTGGCACCGACGCGATCACGGCCGAGACAGTGGCCGAAGCCGGGGTCGACGCGTACGACGGCGAGGCCGTCGTCGCGCCGCCGGTGTCGGTCGGCGTCGCCGCCGAACACCGTCAGTTCCCCGGCACGCTGTGGGTGAGCGAGGACACGTTCCGCGACTACGTCCGCGAGACGGTCGCCAGCCTCGCCCACCACGGCTGGGACCGGGTCGTGCTGGTCAACGGCCACGGCGGCAACGTCGCCGCACTCCGGGAGGTCGCCGGGCGGATCACCCGTGAGGACGACGCCTACGCCGTCCCGTTCACCTGGTTCGAGGCGGTCGGCGACCACGCCGACGACATGGGCCACGGCGGGCCGCTGGAGACCGCGCTCCTCCGGCACGTTCGCCCGGACCTCGTCCGCGAGGACCGGGTCGACGAGGCTCGCGAGGGAGCCAGCGACGGCTGGGGGGAGTGGGTGAGCGGGACGAACCTCGCGTTCGACTCCGCGGAGTTCACCGAGAACGGCGTCGTCGGGGACCCCGGCGAGGGCGACGCCGAGCGCGGCGAGGAACTGCTGGAGCTGGCGGCCGGGTCGCTCGCGGCCCTGCTCTCGGCGGTCGAGTCGAGGGACGTGTGCCGGCCCCCGGACCGGTAGCTACTCCTCGTCTTCCTCGGCGTCCTCGTCGTCGCCGGCGGCGTCGTCCAGCGCGCTCCGAAGCTCCGGCACCGTCGACGTGAGGTCGCCCACCTGCTCGCCCGCCGCTTCGATGTCGGCGATCAGCTCCTCCAGATCGGCGATGGCCGCCTCCAGGTCGTCGGCGTCGTCGAACGCGTCGGCGCGCTGGCCCATCGTGAACCACTTCTTCGCGTCGCGGAGGTGGTCCTCGGCCTCGCCGACGTCCAGCGCCGACCGGAGCCCGTTCAGCACGCCGAGCACGTTGTCGGCGTCGGTCTCCCAGACGGCGTCGCTCTCGGGGAGCTCCGCCCGCGCGGCGTCGAGCGACTCCTCCACGTCCGACCGCATCTCCGAGGCCGCCTCGCCGAACAGCTCGTCGTCGTCCAGGGTGGACTGACTCATGTGCTGACGTTTCACGCGGTCGGGTTTAAAAGGTTGCCCGAAAGCGGAAGTGAAACCCGGCGACGGAGCGCCCGAGCGGGCCGGACGGCGGGGACGGCTGGCAGAGGCCGAGCGGGACCGGCCGCGCCGGTCGACCGACGGGTTGTCCGTCGTGCTCACCCCTCCACGTCGACGACTTCCATCAGCGGGTAGTCGCCGTCCATCGCCATCCGCGTCCGGACGGTCGTCCCCTCGTAGGCGATCCGCATCTCGACTTCGATGAACCGGCCGGTGAGTTCGGCGTAGTCGGCCGACTGCTCGGCCAGTTCCGCCGCGAGTGTCTCCTCCAGCACGTCGACCGTCACCGACTCGCAGAACGGCTGGTTCTCGATCGCTTCGGCCATGGCTCGCTCCAGACTGGCGGCGCTGTCGGGGCTGACCGGCGTCCCGGCGAACTGGTGGTACAGCGTCCCGAACTTGATGCCGGCCTCGAAGCAGGCCGCCTCGCGGTCCGTTGGGTCCATGGCCGGCGGGAGGGCGGCGGCGGGCAAGTGCGTTCGGGTCGTGGACGGCCGACCGTGCAACCCGCACGACCGGCCCGGATCGCACGTTACTTATTCCGGTACGCTCTGGAAACGGACGAATGGACGACCCTGTCTTGCTCACGGGCGCGGAAGGCCGTGTCGGGCAGGCGATCCTCGCCGGACTGGCCGACGAGTACGACTGGCGGCTCCTCGACAGGGACCCGCCGACCGGCGACCCGCCCGGGGAGTTCGTCGTCACCGACGTGACCGACGAGGAAGCGGTTCGCGAGGCGATGGACGGGGTCGGCGCGGTGATCCACCTCGCCGGCGACCCCCGTCCGGAAGCGCCCTGGGACAGCGTCCTCACGAACAACATCGACGGGACCAAGATCGTGTACGAGGCCGCCGTCGACGCCGGGGTCGACCGCGTCGTCTTCGCCTCGTCGAACCACGCCGTCGGGGCCTACGAGACCGACGACCGCACGCCCGAGATGTACCGTCCGGAGGGCGACGTGCTGCTCGACGGGACGGAACTGCCCCGCCCGAGCAACCTCTACGGCGTGTCGAAGGCGGCCGGCGAGACGCTCGGCCGGTACTACCACGACCACCACGACCTCTCGGTCTGCTGTGTCCGTATCGGCAACCTGACGAAGGACCACCCGCCGATCGACTACGAGCGCGGACAGGCGATGTGGCTCTCCCACCGCGACTGCGCCCACCTGTTCGACCGGGCGCTGCGCGCCGACTACGGCTACGAGATCGTGTACGGCATCTCCGACAACGACCGCAAGTACTACTCGCTGGACCGCGCCCGCGAGGCGCTGGGGTACGAGCCGCGGGACAACTCGGCCGAGCACGACTGACCGCGGGCCACGCCCCGCCGCTCGGTCAGTCGAACAGCCCCGCCACGTCGTCCTCCCGCCGCTGCCGTCGCTCGACGTGGGCGGCGAGCCGCCGGTAGACGATGTCGCGGTGCTCCGGGTCCCGCGCGAAGTCGAGGACGAACGTGACGAACTCGCTGGTCGACTGCCCCGCCTCGATGTCCTCGCGCCCGTAGCGCGCCGCCCGCTCCAGCACCGACTCGTCGAACCGCTCGCACTCGTCCGCGATGACCGCCGCGGCGACCGCACCCGCGTCGAACGCCAGGTCGTCGGGCGTGACGGCCGTCCCCTCGTGGGCGAGCCGCGGCGGCCGCCCGCGTTCGACGCGCTCGGGGTCCGCGCCGAGTGCCGCGAGATGCCGCCGCACCGCCGCTACGTCGACGCCGCGGTACTCGTCGGGTAGGTCGGCGAGATACTCGCTCGCGCTCTCGACCAGCCCGGCGACGCCGTCCCAGTTGCGCCCCCGGGCGTGGTGGACCGCCGCCGTGAACTGGATCAACCCGTGCAGGAACCGCTCGTCGTCGCTCCCCCGCTCCAGGTCGAGCCAGCGGTCCTCCCAGGCGTCGTGGGCGGCGTGGTACTCACCCGCGTTGTACACTGCGATCCCCGCCCGGAGGTGGTCGCGCATGGCCGTCGGTTCGCCCCCTCGGCGGAAACGGGTTTCGCCCGAACGAGCCAGCCGGGCCGGCGTTCCAGCGCTTGTGCGAGCCGTCGACATTCCGTTCGGCAGTCGGCAGAGCGCGAACCGACCGGTACAGCACCCTACCGTGGCCGCAGTAGTTGGTCGCCCGCTCCGAGCGTCCCTGTGGCAATATCCATATGTTGTGAGCGAATGGCCGTACCTATGGGATCGCCGTTAGCGACCAGTGGAGTCCGTGACAAGCTGGATAAGTTAAATCAGCAGCGGCCTCTGACGGTACTCCACGTCGATGACGAATCGGCGTTTGCGGACCTTGTCTCCGTCTATCTCGAACGCGAAGGCGACGGGATCGAGGTGATAACCGAAACCAGCCCCGAGGCTGGACTGGAACGGCTCGAAACGGAGGATATCGACTGTATCGTCAGCGACTACGATATGCCGGTGACGAACGGGCTGGAGTTTCTGGAGGCCGTGCGGGAGGCGTATCCCGACCTTCCGTTCATCCTCTTCACCGGTAAAGGGAGCGAGGAAATAGCCAGCGAGGCGATCTCAGCGGGTGTTACGGATTATCTACAGAAGGAAGGGGGAACCGACCAGTACACGGTGCTCGCTAACCGTATCGAAAACGCCGTCCAACAGTACCACGCCACACAGGAGATCGAGCGGGGGTTTTCCGCTATCGAAACGGCGCGTGAAGGCATCGCGTTTCTCGACGACGAAGGGCTGTTTCTCTACACCAATCCGGCTTACGCGGAGGTGTACGGGTACGACCGCGAGGAGATGATCGGCGAACACTGGGAGCTACTCTATCCCGACGAGTACGTGAGGCAAGCGCATCACGAAATCCTCCCCGCCGTTCCCGAGGACGGCACCTGGTCCGGGGAAAACATCCATCACCGGAAGGACGGGACGCGGATAATCGTGAGCCACGCGCTCACCTACAGTCGCGACGGCACGCTCCTCTGTCTCATCCGCGATATCACCGCGGAGAAGGAGACGGAGCAAACGCTGGAACGGGAGCGCCAGCGGTTCGAGAAGTTCGTCGACGCGGTCGAGGACTACGCCATCTTCGCTCTGGACCCCGACGGGTACATCACCAGCTGGAACAGGGGGGCAAAACAACTGAAAGGATACGACGAGGACGAGATCCTCGGCGAACACTTCTCGACGTTCTACCCCGAAGAAAAAACCGAGGAGGGGTATCCTGCAGAGCTGTTGGAGACGGCGCTGGACGCAGGCTCGGTCGAAGATACGGGGTGGCGCGTTCGAAAGGACGGGCCGGAGTTCTGGGCAAACGTCGTCATTACGGCGGTTTTCAACGACGATGGGCAACATCAGGGGTTCCTCAAGGTCACGCGCGATATGACCCATCAGCGAACGGCGCACCAGGCGCTTGCGGCCGAAAACGACTTTCTCGACCGTGCACTCGACGTGCTTGAGGACGTCTTCTATGCGCTTGATAGCGAGGGGAACATCGTCCGTGTGACGGACCGTGCAGTAGAGATAACGGGCTATTCCCGCGATGAACTCCTGTCGATGGCTCCCGCGGACCTGTTTTCGCCCGAGGACCGCCCCCGAATCCAGGACGACATCGACGGAGCGCTCGAAACCGGGTCGGCGACGACCGAAGCGGAGCTGCTCACGAAAGACGGGCGCACTATCCCGTTCGAGTTCCGCAAGCGTCGACTTACTGATTCCGATGGGAACGCCCGTCTCGTCGGGATCGGCCGGGATGTCAGCGACCTCAAGCGCCGAGAACGGCAGTTGGAACGCCAGCTGGACCAGTTCGAGCACTTCGGGAGCGTCCTCTCGCACGACTTCCGGACCCCACTCAACACGGCGTACGGTCGGTTGGAACTGGCACAGGAGACCGGCGATGACGAACATCTCACACAGGCCGAGAAGCCACTCGACCGACTCGACGAACTCATCGAGGACTTGGCAAACGTCATGCGCGAGGGCGAACTCGTCGGGGACGTAACCGCGGTCGCGATGGAGCCGTGTGTCCGGTCCGTGTGGGAGTCGCTTGAGACGGCCGACGCAACGCTGACGGTGGAGACGGAGGGCTCGATTCACGCGGACGAAAAGGGACTCAAGCGACTGCTGGAGAACCTGTTCAAGAACGCCCTGGAACACGCCGGCGACGGCGTCCACGTGACTGTCGGCTCCCTTCCCGACGGGTTCTACATCGCGGATGACGGACCGGGGGTTCCCGACGACGACCGTGAGCGCGTCTTCGAAGCCGGCTACTCCACGAAGGAGAACGGCAGCGGGTTCGGGATGGCGAGTGTCCGTCAACTGGTCATCGCTCACGGCTGGGAGATCACCGCAACCGAGGGAGATGACGGAGGCGCTCGCTTCGAGATAACCGACGTCGAGACTTCCGTCGGTCGCTGAGCGGACTGCGACTTCGCTGCACAAATCTCTTTGGCGTTTTCCGAAGCACGGACTCCTCGCTGTCGCTCGTCGTCGTTGTGCTTCGGAAAAGCGTCCGGACGGCGATTTGAACGTGCCGAGACGGTCCGGGCCTGCGGCCTCGCTCCGCTCGGCCGGTCCGGACTGCGACTCGTCTGTTCAAATGCCGCTGCCGTTTCCGGTCGCTTGGGCCGCTCGCTACGCTCGCGGCGAAGCGACCGAGAGAACGTCCGGACGGCGATTTGAACGCCGGTCCCTGGCTCCGCAAGCCAAGAGGATAGTCCACTACCCTATCCGGACTTACCTCTACGTATTCGGGATGTACGTAAAGCGGTTACGATGTGGGGCCGGCATGGAGACCGATGACACGGCGCGGGGGCGTCCGCACCGGGTCGGTTAAAGGGTCGTTTGACCGTCCACAAGGGATTTTTACACGCCCTTCGATCCGGCAGATATGGAACGACGCGACGTGCTTCGCGGGATGGGTGCGGCGCTCGGGGGTGGGGCCTTCGCCGGGTGTCTGTCGAGCGACGGCGGCTCCCCCGACGGCGAGAGCGGCGAAGACACGACGGACGACACCGACACGACCGACGGGTCCGGCGGGCTGGGGGGTTGCGACGAGGCGACCGACACCGCCGCCGACGATACGGGCAACCAGCAGTCGACAGACGAAAAGACGACCGACGGCAACGGGAACGCCGGCGACCACTCGATCGCGACGACCGAAGCAGACTGCCGGTCCGAGGACGACGCCGACGCCGCCAGCGTGACGGTCGCCGAGGATACGGTCGAGGTACGCGGCACCGTCGTCGTCTCGGACCCGTGCCACGCGGCGGCGTTCGGGACGGTCGAGCGCCGCGACGGCGACCTCACGGTGGTCGTCGCGCCGGAGGCGACCGACGAGGTCTGTATGGAGTGCGTGGGCGTGGTCGGGTACACCGCGACCCTCGCTGTCGACGGGGCACCCGAAACGGTGACGGTGAAACACCGGAGCCGGGGGCGAACCCGCACCGTCGAAACCACGTCAGCGTAGCGAGCGTTTATCCCGGATCGGGCGGCAACCCCGTGGCGTGATGGTCGACGGCGACCCCGGAAAACCGGGCGACTGCGGTTGGCAGGATCGGCAAGGACAACGCTTAAGCGCGGGCCAACCCTGCCCCTCGGTATATTCATGGGCGAGATAGAGGACGTCTACGCGGACCTCGACGCCGACGTCTCGGAGGAGGAGTTCCGGGAGGCCGTCGAGGAGAAGGTCGAGCAGATGGGTGGGCTCGCCGACGAGGAGACCGCAGCGATGCTCATCGCCCACGAGCTCGACGAGAGCGAGGTCAGCGGCGTCGCCGACGTCGAGCCGGGGATGGAGGACGTGGAGTTCACCGCGAAGGTGACGTCGGTCGGGGAGCTGCGGACGTTCGAGCGCGACGGCGACGACGAGGACGAGGGGCGCGTCGTCAACGTCGACCTGGCCGACGAAACCGGGTCGATCCGTGTCACGTTCTGGGACCAGCTCGCCGAGGGCGCGACCGAGGAGCTGTCGGTCGGCGACGTGATAGCGATCAAGGGCCGGCCGAAGGAGGGGTACAACGGCGTCGAGGTCAACGTCAGCGACGTGGACCCCGACGCCGACGCGGAGGTCGACGTGCAGGTGCAGGACACCTATCGCGTCGAGGACCTCTCGCTCGGCCTCTCGAACGTGAACCTCGCCGGCAAAATCTTAGATACCGACGAGGTGCGCACGTTCGACCGCGACGACGGCAGCGAGGGCAAGGTGTCGAACCTGACGCTCGGCGACCCGACCGGGAAGGTCCGCGTGACGATGTGGGACGGGATGGCCGACCGCGCCGAGGAGCTGTCGGACGGCGTCTCCGTCGAGGTGGTCGACGGCTACGTCCGCGAGCGCGACGGAGCGCTCGAACTCCACGTCGGCGAGCGCGGTGCCGTCGAGGCGATCGACGACGAGATCGAGTACTCCCCGGAGAGCACGCCGATCGAGACCCTGGAGATCGGCCAGACGGTCGACATCAGCGGCGTCGTGCGCTCGGCCGACCCGAAGCGGACGTTCGACCGCGACGACGGCAGCGAGGGGCAGGTCCGCAACGTCCGCGTCCAGGACGACACCGGCGACGTGCGCGTGGCGCTGTGGGGCCCGAAGGCCGACAAGGAGATCGCGCCCGGCGACGAGGTCGCGCTCGCCGACGTGGAGATCCAGGACGGCTGGCAGGACGACATCGAGGCCTCCGCCGGCTGGCAGGCGACGGTGACGGTGCTGGACGAGGGTGACGGTGCGCCCGACACCGGTAGCGCCGCAGGAGGCGACTCGGGCGGCGACGACGAGAACGTCGGCCTCGGCGCGTTCGGCGGCGACGGGAGCGACGACGGCGACGCCGTAAGTACGAGCGAGGACGCGTCAGCCTCGACGGGCGGCGAGACGGCGGCCTCGGCGGACGGCGGCGCGGCCGCGGCGGTCGCCGCCGACGGCGAGGAGACGGAGTTCACCGGCACCGTCGTCCAGGCGGGCGACCCCGTCGTGCTGGACGACGGCGAGGAGACCGTCAGCGTCGACACCGACGCCGACGTGCGACTGGGGCAGGAGGTGACCGTCCGCGGCGAACTGTCGGACGGCCGGATCGACGCCGACGACGTGTTCTGAGACGGACTCCCGTTCCGGGACGCCGGTCGTTGCGGACCACCCGGACGGCTCAACCGAGCGGAACGACGGTTCGAGACGAGCGCAGACCGTCGAAACGCCGCTACGAAAAAGGTTAAGGGTGCGACCCACCCGCGTTTTGGTATGAGCGTTGAGTTACCGTTCGCCCCCGTCGACACGGTCATCCGTCGCAACGCGGGCGACCTGCGGGTGAGCGCGGACGCCGCCGAGGAGTTGGCTCGCCGGATCCAGACCCACGGCGCGTCGCTGGCGGTCGACGCCGCCGGACAGGCGACCGAGGACGGCCGGAAGACGCTGATGGCCGCGGACTTCGGCGTCGGCCAGGTCGTCGACAAGGAGGGGCTGACGCTGCCGGTCGCCCCCGTCGACCGCATCGCGCGCCAGGACATCGACGACAGCTACCGCGTCTCGATGGATGCGCGGGTCGCGCTCGCTGACATTCTGGAGGACTACGCAGACAACGTTGCCGCGGCGGCGGCGACGCTCGCGCGACACGCCGACCGGCGAACCGTTAAGGCCGAGGACATCGAGACGTACTTCAAGCTCTTCGATTAGATGAAGTTCGGCTACAGCGAGGTCTGCCTCGACCACGACACGGGCGCGCGGCACCCGGAGACGCCGGACCGTCTCCGCGCGATCCGGGAGCGGCTGAAGCGCGAGCACGGCGTCGAGTACGTCGACGCCGCGCCCGCCGACCCGGCCGCCGTCAAGGCCGTCCACGACCCGGACTACGTCGCGGAGTTCCGCGAGTTCTGCGACGACGGCGGCGGCAACTGGGACCCCGACACCGTCGCCGTCGAGCGCACGTGGGACGCCGCGCTCAAGAGCGCGGGCCTCGCACGGTGGGCCGCCGAAACCGCCCTCGACGGCGCGGACGGGCGGGGGACGCCGTTCGCGCTCGGTCGACCGCCCGGCCACCACGCCGAGACGGACGACGCGATGGGGTTTTGCTTCGTCAACAACGTCGCCGTCGCCGCGGGAGCGGCGCTCGACGGCGATGCCGACCGCGTCGCGGTCCTCGACTGGGACGTCCACCACGGCAACGGCACCCAGGAGATATTCTACGACCGCGACGACGTGTTCTTCGCCTCGCTCCACGAGGACGGGATCTACCCCGGCACCGGCGCGGTCGACGAGACCGGGACGGGCGACGGGGCCGGCTACACGCTGAACGCGCCGCTACCGGCCGGGTCCGGCGACGCCGACTACGCCGCCGTGGTTGAGGACGCGGTCGCGCCGGCGCTCGACGTGTTCGACCCCGACCTCCTGCTCGTGAGCGCCGGGTTCGACGCCCACCGCCACGACCCGATCTCACGGATGCGGGTGTCGACGGAGGGGTACGGCGTCCTCACCGACCGGGTCCGCGACATCGCCGCGGACACCGACGCCGCGCTCGGGTTCGTCCTCGAAGGCGGCTACGGGCTGGACGTGCTGGCCGACGGCATCGCGATGGTACACGACGTGTTCGACGGCCGGCAGCCGATGGAGCCGGACGACGACGTCGACGACGGCGTCGAGTCGCTGATCGACGATATCCGACGGACTCACGGACTGGGCGAGAAGTAACGCGCGAGCTCCCGCCCGTAGGCGTCGGCCAGCTCGGCCACCTCGTCGCCGACGAGCACGTCGTAGCCCGCCGATAGCTCGTCCTCGACGGCCGCGCCCAGCGCCACGTCGAACAGCGCGTCGCTCCGGAGGAACGCCGCGGCCGTCCGGTGGTTGCGCTCGCGCTCGACGACGTACCGGTCGCCGTCGACGAACGGCCCGTACGCCGCGCCCTCGGCGTACTTGTCGTAGAACCCGGCGGCGTGGTCGCGGACGTGGACCGGCGGCCCCTCGTGGCGCTCGACGGACGGGCGCTCGGCGACGGCGAGTTCGGCGAACAGGACGGCGTCGTCGGCGGCGAAGGCCGCGGAGCGGAGCACGTCGAACCCGCGGCGGTCGAGTTCGTCGGTCACGCCGGCGAGCGACTTGCGGAGCTGCGGGTAGAGCTGGTCCTCGACCACGTCCGGCGCGTCGAACCGTACCGCGACGGGCGTCGTCCCGCGGCGCTCGACGTGCTCGCGGACCGCGTCGGCCGAGAGCGACTCCGGCGGATCGGGGAAGAACAGGTCGGTCCGGGGGTCGGCCAGCAGTTCCCGGGCGTAGTGCTGGACGCGGGCGACGTTGTCCTGCGAGAGCACCGCCGCGACGTTGCGCTCGGGGTCCGTCGGGTCGATCACGACGAGCGGGTCGCCGAACGTTGCCGTCCCGTGGTCCTCGGGGTCCAGCCGGACCGGCGGGTGCCAGTCGGCCGCCGCCTCGACGAACTCGCGGAAACCGCCGTACTCCAGTACGAGGAGTTCCGTGAGGTAGCCGCTGAACCCGCGAGTTCGGAGGTCGCTCCCGTACGCGTCGACCCCCTTCAGGAACTGCTTGGCGAGGCGGACGTCCGCGGTGCTGTCGTCGTCCAGTCGCTCGCGCAGGTACTCGGTGTGGAACGGCGTCCGGTCGACCGCGGACTGGATCTCGGTCGCCGATTCCACGTCGAAGCAGGGGACCAGATCCACGTCGAACCCGCGGAACTCGCCGGTGACGTAGGGGTGTTCGGCGTACTCCTCGTGGCCGTCGGGGAGGACCTCGTTCCCGACGCGGAGGCCGTACTCCTCGAGGGTCTCGCGGTCGAGGTCGGCCGGGAACCGGACGAACACGTCGATGTCGCGGTCGCCGCTGATCCAGGTGCCCCGCGCCGTGCTCCCGACGAGCAGGGCGTCGGCGTCGACGCCGATGTCCGCGACGGCCGCCTCGCTGCGCTCGACGAGTTCGTCCGCCGCCGCGGCAAGCCGCTCGCGTTCCTCGGGGTCGGGGTCTATCTCCTCGCGGACCGCCCGCGTCACCGTGCGGAACGCGTCGTCGTCGGTCATCGGCCGCCGGTACTCGCCGTCGCGCCGAAAGCGTGTCGGTGCCCCGCGCCCTGCGGCGAAAACGAAAGCCCTATCAAATGCCCCGGCGCTACGAGAGAGTGACGACGGAGCCGCCGTAGCTCAGCTGGTAGAGCACCTGGTTGTTACCCAGGTTGTCACAGGTTCGAGCCCTGTCGGCGGCGCTCCCGTTTCTTCCGCGACCGCTTCCATAGCCCGCCAGCCGGCGCTACCGCCGGCCTGCGGAAACGATAGGCTGAAATGGACCGCCGGGGAACACGCGACTGTCGGGCCCTTAGCTCAGCCTGGTTAGAGCGCTCGGCTCATAACCGAGTGGTCGGTGGTTCGAATCCGCCAGGGCCCATCGAACCGCACCGCGGAGCGGTGCGTGTGAGATGTCGCGTGCGGATTCGAAGCAGGGAACGGAGCGCAGCGGAGTGACCGAGGTTCGAATCCGCCAGGGCCCATCGATTCTGCGACGAACGAACGTGAGGAGCGAATCGTGTACATCTGGCGGTTCAAACCCGGCAAGTCGCGCACAGCGAACGAAGTGAGCGAGCACGTCTTGCTTCGGTTCGAATCCGCCAGGGCCCATCGCTTCTGCGTCGGTCTCGTGAACGAAGCGACCGAGTCCTCCGTTCATCCAGCCCAGGGGCTCGTTCGATATCCAAACGCCCATGTCCCAGCGATCCGACGGGAGCAGTATGGACGCCGACCCGACGGTGTACGAGGACCGCCTCGACGCCCAGCTGGCGGGCGAGGACTTTGCCGTCGCCGTCGTGACCGCGACGAAGCCCGACTTCTACAAGCAAGCACCCGTCGTGGCCGCGGCGAGCGACCGCGGCCTCCCCGCGTTCGTGATCCACACCGGGCAGCACTACGACGACGTGCTCGGCCACGGCCTCCGGGAGTACGGCCTGGAGGAGCACGTCGCCGCCGACCTGGGGATCCGGGGGGACCTCAGCCAGAAGACCGCCCAGACCATGCTCGCGGTCAAGGATCTCGCCGAGCGCTTAGACGAGTACGACACGACCGTGCTGCCGGTCGTCCACGGCGACACGCACGCCGCCGGGATCTTCCCGCAGGCGTGGCTGTTCGCCACCAACCAGCTGGTCGCGCACAACGAGGCCGGCCTCCGGAGCATGGCCCCAGACTACGGGACGGTGACCGACCCCGAGGCGCTCGTCGCCGACCAGTGGGAGGGTGAGTGGAGCGTCGAGCGCTCCGAGCCGTTCCCGGAGCAGTACGACACCTTCGTCGGCTCGGCCGCCTCGATCTACCAGTTCGCGCCGGTCGAACTGAATCGGGAGCACCTTCTCAACGAGGGGTACCCGGCGTCCGTCGGCGGCCGGGAACGCATTCCCGTCGTCGGCAACTCGGTGGTCGACGCCATCGACATGAAGGCCGACCACGACGGCGAGAGCGTCTTCGACGTCTACCCCGTGCTGGAGGAGCGCGACGACTGGATCCGGGTCGACATCCACCGCCGGGCGAACCTGCTCCCGGGCCGCTTCACGGCGCTGGTCGAGGGGGTCGTCGACCTCGTCGAGGACGGCTACAACGTCAACTTCGTCGAACTGACGGCGACCCGGGAGGCGCTGGAGAACTACGGCTACCGGGAGAAACTGGAGCGGCTGGCCGACGAGCGCGAGAACTTCCTCTTCACCGGGCTGTGGAAGAAACACGCCCACGTCTACGAGTTTCTCCGGTCGGGCCGGTGTTTCGCGGAGCTGACCGACTCGGGGAGCATGCAGGAGGAACTCAACCACATCGACGAGGCGGTCTGTCTGACGGCGCGGTTCACCACCGACCGCCCCGAGACGGTGTTCGACGCCCAAACGAACCTGCTCGTGCCGCCGGTGTCCGGCGACGTGGTGCACGACACTGTCGAGTACGTCGCCGAGACGCCCGCGGTCCGCGAGGCGATCGCGACCGGCGACCACCTCTACGGCGAGCGCGTCGGCGAGCGGATCGTCGACTTCCTCGCGGAGCGCCGCGACGCGGGCGTCTTCGAGTGGGCCGACGAGCGACTGGGCTTCGACGCCGGCGGCGACCGGGCGTTCGACTACCTCTGAGGGACGGTACGCCGTCGTTCGTGCGATGCTCTCAGACGGCGCGAGCGACGGCGAACCAGCCGTCAAGCACTTACCAGTGGCGTGTCAGCAACGCGTATGGAATCGGGGGAGGCCGAGGGCCGGATCGACCTCGTGGCGGACCGCAGCGAGTTCCTGACGCGGCTGCTCGACCGCCCGGCCGACAAACCGGCGCTCGTCGACGACATCGGTGCCTCGCGGTCGACCGTCGACCGCGCGATCAGGGAGCTGACCGCGGCCGAACTCGTCGAGCGCACGGACGACGGGTACGAGACGACGACGCTCGGGCGACTCGCCGTGCGTCGATACCGGTCGTTCGTCGCGGACGAGCGAGCGATCCTCTCGGCAGAGGGCGCGCTCGCGCCGTTGCCGCCGGGCGTCGACCTGCCGTCGGAACTGGTCGCCGACGGCGAGGTGGTCACCGAGCCGGACGAACCCTACCGGCTCTACGAGCGGGTGCTCGCGGACGTGCGGACGGCGACGACGGTCGACGCGGTACTGCCGCGGCTCGGCGACACGCGGCCGCTGCGGCTGTGTCGGGCGCGCCTGCTCGACGGCGACCTCTCGGGCGGCGTCGTCGCCGCGCCGGCCGTCGTCGACCGGCTCGGGACGGAGTTCCCGGCGCTGGCCGCGGACCTGGCGGCCGAACGCGAGTTCGACCTCCGGCAGGGCGACGTGCCGCCGTTCGAACTGTTCGTGGTCCGGGAGGGGGACCGGCGGACCACCTTCGTCGTGACCGCCGACGGGAGCGGCGCGGTGGGGCTGGTCCGGTCGACGGCCGACGCGGTCGCGGAGTGGGCCGAGGGGGTGCTTGCCGACGTGGGAGCCGAGGCCGCCCCGGCAGCGGTCGACCCGGCCGACGGCGACGCGCCGACGGACATGACGGAGACGGCCGACCGGCTCCGGGCCGACGGGTTCGAGCGGCTCGACGAGCGCGCGTTCGCCGAGCGGCCTCCAGCCGACCCGGTCCGGGCGTGGCAGACCGGGCACGACCTGTCCGACGTGTACTACGGCTACGCGTTCGAGCGCCGCACCCGGCCCGAGTCGGGCGAGGGCCGCCCCGTCGCGGCGGCGCTCGCGGACCGCCTCGCGGCCGACGACGCCCTGGCCGTCACGGGACCGCCGGGCGACGGGAAGTCGACGGCGTGTCGCTCGGTGGCGTGTCGGTGGGTCCGGCGCGACCGGGGGCCGGTGTTCTACCGGCTGGCGCGGGCGCGGGACTCGTTCGACGCCCCGGAGCGGGTCGCCGCCGCGGCGGCGGACTGCGAGGGGCGCGCGCTCGTCGTCGTGGAGAACGCGACCGGCGACCGCGGCGAGGCCGCGCTGGAGCTGTGTCGCCTGCTCGACGGCGACGCCGCCGTCCTGCTGGAGGCGCGGGACGGCGGCTGGCGGGCGCTCGCCGAGGACCTCACCGACGCGACCCTGCGCGAACTGCTCCGCTCGGGCGTCGAGGAGTACCGGCTGCCGGCCCTCGACGCGACCGCCTGCGAGCGCGCCGTCGACGCGTTCGAGTCGGCGACCGGGCGGCGCGTGGCCGTCGACGCCGAGCGCCTGCTGGAGCGCGTCGACCGCGGCGACGCCGGGGGGATGTACCTCCTGAGCTACCACCTCGTCGCCCACTCCGGCGGCGCGCCGTGGCGGCGGGGCGAGGACGCACCGACCGGGCTGGACGCCGACGTGCGGGCGGCCCACGACGCGCTCGTGGACGCGACCGACGGGCCGACCGCGCTCGCGGTCGGCGCACTCGCCGCGGCGCTGGTCGCGGCTGAACAGCCCGTGACGGCGGGACAGGCACACGCCGTGGCGGCGGGACGCGTCGCGGACGGCGACGCCGACCCGGTCGACGCCCATCCGCGGGTCGCCGACGCCCTCGACGCGCTGACGGGGCGGCTGCTGTTCCCGGCCGAGGACGACGGCTACCGGACCCAGCATCCGTACTGGGCCGTCCAGTTCCTCGAAACCCTCCTCGACCGCGAGGACCGGCGAGCGGTCGCGGCGTTCGAACGCGGGCTCTCGGCGCTGTTCGCCGCCGCGGACGACCCCGAGCGCCGCGACCGCGTCGAGCGCTGGCTCGGCGGCGAGGCGTCGACGCTCCGGGGACTCGCGGACGACCCGGACGAACTCGTCCGGGCGGTGTTCGACCTCGCCACCGACCACTCCTCGCTCGCCCCGCTGTTCGGCGACCACGCGCGGTCCGGGATCGCGCTCCCCGACGGCTGTGCCCCCGAGACGGAACTGGCCTGCCGCCGCGACCGGATGCTCGGCTGGTACGAGCACGGCGACCTGGACCGGGCCGAGGCGGTCGCGGAGGCGCTCGCGGACCGCGCCCGCGGGGCCGACGTGGACGCCGCCACCCGCGACCGGTTCGTCGTCCGGAGCCTCGTCAACCGCGGCGAGGTGGCCGAGCAGCGCGGCGACATGACGACCGCCCGGGAGCGCTTCGAGCGTGCGCTCGACCGGGCGACCGCGTCCGGCAACGACCGCATGCGCGTCATGGTGCGGAACTCGCTGGCGTGGGTCGCGCTCCAGACCGACCGCTTCGACGACGCCGAGGCCCACCTCGACGATGCGCTTTCGGTGGGCGAGGAGCTGCCGCCGATGTCGGAGCGGGCGACGACGACGAACTACCGGGCGTCGCTCGCGCGCAGGCGGGGGGACCTCGACGCGGCCGAGGAGTGGCTCCAGCGGACGCTGTCGATGGACCGCGAACTCGGCGACGACGGCGACATCGCCCATACGCTCAACGAACTCGGCATCGTCACCGAGAACCAGGGCGACTTCGACCGGGCGGAGGACTACTACCGGCGGTGTATCGAACGCCGCCGCGAGACCGGCAACCGCCGGGCGCTCGCCAAGAACGTGTACAACCTCGGCGACCTGCTCGCCAAGCGCGGCGACACGGCGGGCGCGGAGGACTGCCTCGAACGGGCACTGGAACTCGCCAACGACCTCGGGATGGACCGGTTCCGGGGGAACGTCCACGCCGGGTTCGGCAGGCTCGCGCTCGAACGCGACGACCCGGAGACGGCCGCCGACCACTACCGCCGGAACCGCGACATCCACCGCGACCACGACCACGAGGTCGGGGCCGCACAGGCGGTCGTCAAACTCGGCGACGTGGCCCGGGAACGGGGCGACGCCGAGACCGCGCTCGACCGCTACGACCGCGCCGCGGCGACGCTTGCCGACCACGACGCCGTCGGGATGGCCGTCAAGACGCTGGAGCGGCGCGTCGACCTGCTCGCCGACGAGGGGCGAGACGACGACGCTGCGGCGTGCTGTGAGCGCGCGGCCGACCTCGCCGCGGCGGCGGGGCTGGACGACCGGCACGAGGAGTTCCGCGAGCGCAGGTCCGACCTCGTCGCCACGGCGGACGACTGACCGGTGCCGGTCGACGCTGCTGGAGGCCGCCCGGTCCGACGCCGTCGCTCACGGCTTGAGGGACCTCGCCGGCCGGTGATGTAATGGTCCTGTCGTGCCATCCACGGGACATGACACGAGACGGCGACGATGGCGGTGACGGCGGCGCGGACGGCGCGCGCCGGCGCTTCCTCGCGGCGCTGGCCGCGGCGGGCGTGCCGGCGGTCGCCGGCTGCAACCAGTCGGGTGGGGAGTCGACCGACACGGCCACCGACGAGCCGACCGAGGCGACGGGGACGCCAGCGACCGAGACGACCGAACCGACCGAGACGACGGAGCCGGGACCGTCGGTGCGGATCGCGGAGCTGTCGGCACCCCCGGTGGGGCAGTACCGGCCCGGAACGATCGACGTGACTGTGGCGAACGACGGCGAAGAGCGGTTCGACGGGCTGGTCGCCGTGGAGTTCACGGACGAGTTCGTGGACTCGCGGGCGGTCGAGGTGCCGGCGGGGGAGACCGCCGAGGCGACAGTCGAGTTCGAACGCGGCCGAGTCGGCGACAACGCCGTGTCGGTGGCCGTCCGGGGCGACGGCGAGACCATCGCCAGCGCGACGGGGACGGTGACGGTCACGCCGTACCCCGAACACGACGTGGACGTCGACGGCACGGATCTGGTTTGTGGCGACGGGGTCGTCTACTTCGGCGGATCCTCGCTGGCGAACGCGTTCTCGCCGGACCGGGGAGACGACCTGGCGACTGCGTTCGACGCCATCGCGGACCGCGGCGTCGCGAGCGTCCGGGTCTTCGGCTTCGCGCCGTCCTGGGCGCGGATCGACAGCATGCCGGGGCCGGAGACGTACAACGACGCGTGGTTCGAGTTCTTCGACCGCGTCGTCGTCGCGGCCAAGCGCCGCGACATCCGGCTGTTCGTGCCGCTGATCAACGGGAACCCGGCGTACGGGCCGATCGGCGAGGAGAACCTGAGCGTGAACGTCCCGCAGTTCGTCCGCTGGGCCGACGACGCGGAGACGCGCAGCGACTTCTTCGACAGCGATGAGTGCATGGCGATGTTCGAGGGGTGGGTCGAGCGGCTGGTCACCCACGAGAACCACCTCACGGGCGTCGAGTACCGGAACGACCCCACCATCGCGATGTGGGAACTCGGCAACGAGATCCAGATGTCGCCCCCCCGCGTCGGCGAGTCGATCCGGCCGTGGATCGAGCAGGCCGGCTCGTTCGTCAAGGGCCTCGACGACCGGACGCTCCTGACGACCGGCTCCTATGGCCACCAGGGGCGGAACGCGTTCGTCGACGAGGCGAGCGCCGACCCGATCGACGTGGTGTCGATCCACTACTACCCCGGCCCGAGCCACTACGATTTGCCCGAAGACGAGGTGATCCCGACGCTCGAAGCGGCGATCGAGACTGCCCACGAGGAGATCGGGAAGCCGCTGTACGTCGGCGAGTACAACTGGGGCGTCCAGCCGGAGGACTCCGCCCCCTACGAGGAGCGCGCCGAGTGGGTCGGCCGTCTGCAGGACGTCATGGCCGAGCGAAACGTCGCCGCGACCAACTACTGGACGGTCGCCGTCGAGGAGCGCCCGACGAGCTACCACAAGCACTCGACGGCGTACGCGCCCGCCGAGTCGACGACGCTGGATGTCGTCGAATCGCACGTCCGCCGACTGCGCGAGCGCTCGCCGTCGTCGTGCATCGAGGCGGAGGACTGACCGCGGTGGCCGGCGGTCGGAGTGTCGCGGTCACTCGTAGGCGACGAGCGTTGCCGGGGTCCTGTAATCGCCGCCAAGGTCGGCCGACCGGGTCACGACGAACAGCATTCCGCCGGCGGGAACGACCGTTCCGACGGGGGTGTCGGACGGCGTCAGCTCCCACCCGCCGGACCCGAGGTCGCTGCTCCAGCTCTTGAGCGTCTTCCCGTGGCCGAACAGCACGGCGTCGTCGGTGACCGCGTGTCGCGACGCGCCGTCGTACTGCCGGGGGACGGTCGTGCCGCCGACGCCGACGCTGCCGGTCTGCTCCAGACTCGTCCCGTCGTAGGCCCGGATCTCGGTGCCGTCGTTCGTCCCGTATGCGTAGACGGTCTCGCCGTCGGCGAACACCGCGGTGTCCTCGTACCCCAGGTCCGCTAACCTCGCCGTTCCGGTGGCCGTCCGGTCGGCCAGCGACACCGCGTACAGTGCGCTGTCCGGCGAGGCGGTCACGTTCGCGTGGACGAAACAGATGTCGCCGACGACGCCGACCGGCGTGAAGTCGAAGACGTTCTCGTCGGCTTCGACGCCGATCTCGCGGGCGACGCTCCCGTCGCCCGGATCGTGGGCGAAGAGGGTGAACGCACCGTCGTCCGTGTATTTGGACGTCCTGTACACGAACTCGTCGTCGACGGCGTGTCGTCGGAGCCACGCGTCCTCGTTGCGCCAGACCTCGTCGCCGCTGGCGAGGTCGAGGCCGACGACCGTGGACCGGTACCAGACGACCGCGGTGCCGCCGACCGCGAGTGCCTTCCCGAGCCGGTAGTTGCTGCGGAGGTCCCACACGTCGGTCGTCCAGCGGTGGTCGCCGCCGTCGGCGTCGAACGCCGACACCTGCGACTGATACGTCACGAGCACCGCGTCGCCGGCGAGCGTGACGTACCCCGGGTCCGCGGGGTTGTTATTGCCGGACTCCCGCCCGACGGTCGCCTCCCAGACGTTCTCCCCGGTCCCGGCGTCGAGCGCTGCGATCTTCGATTCCTTCTGAAACCGGTAGGCGATGTACACCTGCCCACGCTCACCGTCGACGGCTGGCCCCATCATCCCGGCGTAGAACTCGGGGGTGGCGCCGACCTCGAACCGCCAGGCCTCGGACGGTGCTGACGAACCGGCCCACGACCCCGGATAGCTGGCGCTGCGTCCCGACCTGCCGACGGTTTCGACCGTTGATAGGTTTGCGGTACTCCCTCCGCTGTCGCCGCCGTCGTCGTCCGAGCCGCCGCCGGTGAGGTCGCCGAGACAGCCGGCGAGCGCGCCGGCCGTCAGCGCGCCGGTCGTCGAGAGCACGCGGCGTCGCGTCCGTCCGTTCCTCGTGTCGCGTTCCATAACAGTACACAGACACGACAGGTACATTCTCTCACCGCTTGAGCGACCCGCTCACGGGCTGAGCGACCGGGCACCTCGGCCGCCGTGACGACGTGCGGGCCACTCCAAGACTTATTACTCTCTCGGCACCTGTATCCGATAACACGTCGGCCGGGGCCCTCCACCGGCCGCGGAGACGAGTCATGGCCGGACCACCCCCCGAGGACCGACAGGACGAGTCGAACAGCCCCGACAGCGGTCGCGACCTCCGGACGGCGGCGCTCGCCCTCGCCTGCATCGTCGGGCTGGTCACGGCCGGAACGGTCGTGCCGGCGCTCGCCGCGCCCCTGAGCGGCGACAGCTTCAACCGGTCGCTGTTCAACCAGTCCGGGGGCGGCTCCGACGGCCCGTCCGGGCAACCGGGGCAGGTCACCGGCGGGAGCGGCCCGTCGTCGGCCGGGCTGGGCGCGCTGAACCCCGGCGACCGGACGGGCGTGGGCGGATCGCTCGGCGGCGAGTCGCTTCGCAACCAGTCCGCCGAGACGCATTTCTACGTCGAGAGCCCCGAACCGGCGTACTGGCGCACCGGCGCGTACGGGGTGTACACCGGCAGCGGCTGGCGGTCCGGCGAGGGCGACGGGCAGATCGGTCCGATCCCCACCGACGGCGGCACCCGGATGGAGCAGACCGTGGAACTGGAACGGCCCGCCACCGCGCTCCCCGCGGCGTGGCAGCCGATCGGCATCGACGGCATCGGCGGGCCGGTATCGATCGACCGGTACGCGATCGTCGCCAACGAACCGGTCGCCGCGGGCACCGAGTACACGGTGACGAGCTACCGGTACGACCCCTCGCCCGAACGGCTCCGGCAGGCGGGCGTCCCGGCCGGTAACGAACGGTTCACCCGGCTCCCCGACGCCACGCCGGACCGGGTCGGCGAGTTCACGAGCGACCTGACCGCGGACGACGACACCGCGTACGACAAAGCGGCGACGATAGAGCAGTGGCTGGAGGCGAACCACCGGTACTCGCTGGACGCCTCACACGACCGGGACGGCACCGTCGCCGACGAGTTCATCTTCGAGATGGAGCGGGGCTACTGCGAGTACTTCGCGACGGCGATGACGGTGATGCTCCGCTCGCAGGACATCCCCGCCCGGTACGTCGTCGGGTACAGCCCGGGCGAGCCGGTCGATGAGAACCGCTACGAGGTGCGCGGGATGAACGCCCACGCCTGGGTCGAGGTGTACTTCGAGGGCGTCGGCTGGGTGAAGTTCGACCCGACGCCGGCGGCCGACCGGCAGACCGTCCAGCAGCGGGCGCTGGAGAACCAGACCGGCGACGGCGAGAGCTACCCCCACGAGATAGAGACCAGCCCCGGCGAGACGTACGACCCGGCCAACGGGAGCCTCGTGAACGCCGAACCGCCGTACTCGATCGACCTCTCCTCGGAGCCCGCCCCCGGCCGGGAGGTGACGGTGTCGGTGACGAAGGCCGGTCGCCCGGTCGAGTCCGTCGAGGTCCTGTTCAACGGCGACGCCGTCGGCACCACGGACGCCGACGGGGAGGTCGTCGGCACCGTGCCGTACGAGGGCCGGCTGAACGTCACCGTGCGCCCGGTCGACGTCGAGACGGTCGAGAACGGCTCCGGGGGGCTCACGGGCGACGACAGCGCCGCGCTGGCCGGGACCGGCGAGCGCACCGGCGGGTTCGCGTTCGGCGCGCCCGCGACCCAGGAAGCGCCGGCGGCGGACAACGGCACCCGGACGTACGAGGTCGACACCACCGTCGCGGTCCGCGTGGCCGGGACGCCGACGCCGGGGGCGACCGTCGACCTGCTCGTCAGCGCGGGCGGCGAACCGCTCCGGAACGCGACGGTTCGGGTCGACGGCGAGTCCGTCGGCAGGACGGACGGGGCCGGCGTCATCACGACGACCCTGTCCGGCGACCCGGGCGACGAGGTGACCGTCGCCGTCGAGCGCGGCGAGGTGGCCGGCGAGCGGACGATATCGCTCGGCGAACTCGACGCGAGCGTCGACGGGCTGGCGGTCGCCGGCCGGAACGCGACCGTCGTCGTCACCGTCGGCGACGACCCGGTGTCGAACGCGACGGTGTCGATCAACGGCGAGGTCGTCGGCCGGACCGACGTCGACGGCGAACTCGCCGTCTCCCTCCCGCTGGCGAACTCGGCGACGCTCTCGGCGAGCGTCGACGGCCGGGAGACGGAGACGGCGCTGAACAACCTCCTGCTCCCGCTCGCGGGCGCTGCCGTCGCCCTCGTCGCGGTGCTGGCGGGCGTCGTCGCGCTCGCCCGCCGCCGCGGGGTGACCGGCGACGACGTTGCGGCGCGGGTCCGATGGATCGCAGGCGGCGTCGTCGCCGTCCTCGTCGCGCTCGGCGACGGGCTCGACGGGCTGGCCCGCCTCGTCCAGCGGGCGATGGACCGGTTCGACGGGCTGGGGCGGCTCCGCGCGGCCCTCGCCGGGCTGACCGTCGCCGGCGTCGTCGCCCGACTGCGACGGCTCGCCGGTCGGCTGCTCGGACGGGTCGGGATCGGCGACGGACCGCGCCCCGACCCGGCAAACCGGAACGAGGTCGTCGACCGGGCGAGCGCCCCCGAGAACGTCGGCGAGCAGCGCCGGTCGCTTCGGGGGCTCTGGCGGCGGTTCGTCCGGCTCGTCTCCCCCGGCGACAGCCGGACGCGGACGCCGGGCGACGTGGCCCGCGCGGCGGTGCGCAAGGGGTTCCCGGACGAACCGGTGTACCGACTGACGAACGCCTTCCGGCGGGCGGAGTACGGCGAGGACCCGCCCGACGAGGAGCGGGTGTCGGCCGCCCGCCGCGCGCTCGACGCGCTCCGCGGCCGGGACGGTGAGCGATGAGGCGGCTCGGACGCGTCGTCGGCGTCGCGGTCGGGCTGGCGACGCTGGCGGCGGGCATCGCCTTCGTCTACGCGCCCGGCCTCCTGCCGAGTGCGCTCCGAGCCGCGGCGCGGGAGGCGACCGCGTCGACGAACAGCACGCAGCTGGCCGCCGGCGTCGCCGCCGTCGGCCTGCTGGCCGTGCTGTGGAGCGTCCGGTCGTCGGATGAGCCCGGGGCGACCGAACCGATCGTCTCGACGCCGCCGGAGGAGCCGACGACCGACACCGCCGTCGCCGGCGATGCGTTCGAGGACGCCGTCGAGCGCGTCGGGGAGCGGGAGCTGTCCGCGTGGGACCGCGGCCCCGACCCGTCGGCGACCCTGCGCGAGACGGCGCTGGTCGTTCTCGCCCGGAGCCGGCCGGACGCCGACGCGGAGGCGCTGGTCGCCGCCGGGACGTGGACCGACGACCGCGTCGCCGCCGGCTTCCTCGGCGACGATCGCGCGACGGCGTGGACGCTCGACGAACGGCTCCGCCGCTGGCTCGCCCCCGAGCGCGAGACCCGGCGGCGGGCCGAGCGGACGGTCGACGCGCTCCGGCGGGAGCTCGACCGCCACGAGCGCCGCTGGCACGACGGCGGCGGGGCCGGCGGAGAGTCCGCGACGGGCAACCCGGCCCCGGGCGAGGAGGTGCGTCGCTGATGCCGACGGTCCGGCGGTTCGGCGGCGCGGTCGCCGGAAGCGCGGCGCTGGCATCCGCGGGCGTCGCCAGCGGCCAGCAGCCCCTGCTCGCGGCCGCGGTCATCCCGCTCGCGTTCGTCCTCGTGGGCGCGCTGTCGGGGACGCCCGAGGCGGCGGGAAGCGTCCGCGTCGACCGCCGGATGGGCCCGCCGTCGCCGATGCCCGGCGAGACGGTGCGGGTGACGCTGACCGTCGAGAACCCGACCGACCGGGCGCTGCCGGACGTGCGCGTCGTCGACGGCGTCCCGGACGCCGTCACCGTCTTCGAGGGGTCGCCGCGCGCGGCGCTCTCGCTCCGGGCCGGCGAGTCGGCGACGGTGTCGTACTCGGTGATAGCGCGGCGCGGCGAGTACGCCTTCGACCCGCCGCGGGTCAGGCTCCGGAACGCGAGCGCCACGGGGTACGACACCGCCGCCGTCGACGCCGGCGGCGACGTCCGGCTCTCCTGTGAGGTCGGGGTCGACGCGGTGCCGCTCCACGAGCAGACGACCGGCTTCACCGGGCAGCTTCCGACGGACACCGGCGGCTCGGGCGTCGAGTTCTACGGCACGCGGGAGTACCGCACCGGCGACCCGCCGAGCCGGATCGACTGGCGACAGCTGGCCAAGAGCGGCTCGCTGACGACCGTCGACTACCGGCGACAGCAGGCCGCCCGGACCGTGGTCGTCGTCGACGCCCGAGAGCCGTGCGACCTCGCGCCCGCCGAGGGGTACCCAACCGGGGTCGACCTCGGGGTGTACGCCGCCGCCCGGCTGGTCGGCACGCTGGCCGACGCCGACCACCAGGTCGGGGTCGCCGCCGTCGAGGACGCCGGGCTCGGCGAGACGGTCTCCTGGGTCGAGCCGTCGAGCGGCCCGGAGCTGCGGGCCCGCGCCGAGCGGCTGTTCTCGGACGTGCTCGAATCGCCCGCCAGCGACCGGGGCGTCGCCGACGGCAGCGGCGTCCCCGGCGATGGCGACGCGGTCGCCGACCTCCGCCGCCGGCTCTCGGGGTCGACGCAGTTGCTCATCGTCAGCCCGGTCCTCGACGGCTACCCGGTCGAGGCGGTCCGGACGCTCGCGGCTCACGGGCACGAACTGACGCTGGTGTCGCCGGACGTGACCGGCTACGACTCGACCGGCAAGCGGATCGCGGCGCTCGAACGGCGGACCCGGCTCGCCGAGGTCCGCGACGCGGGGGTGCCCGTCGTCGACTGGCACCCGGACGAACCGCTGACGCTGGCGCTGGCGGACGCGACGGAGGCGATGCGATGAGCCTGAACCCCTTCGTCACGGCGGACTCGGCGGCCAACGGCGACGCGACGCCGCCGCGGACGAGCCGCCTCCTCGTCACCGTCGTCGCCGGCTTCGGCGTCCTGTTCGTCGGCTCCCGGACCGCGGTGTTCGGGCAGGTGGTAGACAGCGCGCTGACCGCGCTCGTCGTCGCGGCTGCGCTCTCGCTGCTGAACGACGACGAGCCGGAGGCGCTCGCGATCGGTAGCCTGCTGCTGGTCCCGGCCGGTGCGCTGCTGGTCGGCGACCTGGTCGCCATGGCGAGCGGGCCGCCGGTGCGGGCGGTGCGCGCGGTAGCGCTGCTCGTTGCCGCCGGCGGCCTCGCCGCGCTGTGGACCGGCGTCGTCGGGAACCGCTCGCTGACGACCGCCGTCTCGCGCTTCGCCTACTCGGTCGTGCCGCTGTCGCTGGCCGCGGTCCTCTCGATGACCTCGGTCCTCGGCGCGCTCGAAACGGCCGCGCTCGGCAGGCCGGTCCTCGGCGCGCTGTGGGACGCGCTCGTCTCGCCCGAGGGGTCGGCCGTCCGGGTCGCCGACTTCCTCCTGCTGCTGGGTCTGGCCTGCCTCGCGGTCCGGGCCGCGCTGGACCGGCTCCCCGTCGTCGAACTCGCCCCGGAGCGGGACCGGGACCGCAGGGCGCGGCAGGCCGCGACGGCGCGGCGGGTGCTGACCCGGACCGCGGGGGCGTCGCTCCCGCTCGGTGTCGTCGTCGGCGTGGTGTTGCTCGCAGGGCCGCTGCCGTCGGGCGGCGTGGCCCTGTCGGTCCTCGAAGCCGCAACCGGCATCGCGACCGCGGGGGTCTTCCGGACCCTGCTCGTGGCCGCGACGGTCGGCGGCGTCGTCGCCGCCGTCGCCGCCGAACTGGTCCTCCGCGTCCGCGACGCCGCGGCGGCGGACATCGCGCCTCGCGTCGTTCCGGCGGCGGCCGGCGTCGCGGTCGTCCTCGGGGTGCTCGTGTTCACCGGCCCCGTGATCGAGCGGGTCCGCGCCCGGACGCCCGTCGCCGTGCTGCCGACGCTGGAACGACTGATCGAGGTCGCGGGCCGGTCCGCCGTGGCCCTGCTCGCCGTCGCCGCGAGCGTCGTCCTCTTTACCCTGCTCGTCGGCGCGGTCGTCGCGCTCGGCCGGGCCGGCTTCCTGACCGACCGGGTCGCGCCGGTGTCGCTGGCCAGCGGCGGCCTGTTCGCGGGGGCGCTCGTCACCGGGATCATCGGTGACGGGGGGATCGCGCTGTACGTCGGCGTGGCGGCCGCGACCGTCGCCTGGGACGCCGGCGAGTACGGCGTCGGGCTGACTGAGGAGCTGAGCAGGCGCGCGTGGAGCCACCAGGGGGAGCTCGTCCACGCGATGGCCAGCCTCGCGGTCGCGGCCGCCGGCGTCCTCGCCGCGGTGGCGCTGGAGGGGACCATGCAGCGACCGGTCCCCGAGGGGACGCTCGTCGGCGTCGGCGCGGCGACCGCGTTCCTCGGCACCGTGATCCTCCTCTCGCGGCTGCGGTCGTAGCCGGCCCGCCGCCGACTGCGGTCCGTTTCCCGTGGCACCCTATCCGTGGAGCCGAAAGCATACGTAGCGGCCGCCGCTAGGGACGGGCGATGAGCGAGTCCCCGACACGCAGCGTCGACGAGGCCGCCGCCGACTGCTCGGCGATCCTCGACGCGGTCCACGAGGCCGTCATCGCCGACAGACAGTTCCCCCGGACCGTCCTCCTCGGGGTGCTGGCCCGGGGCCACGTCCTGCTGGAGGACGTGCCTGGCACCGGCAAGACGCTCACCGCGCGGTCGATGGCGGAGGCGCTCGGGCTCTCCTTCAACCGCATCCAGTTCACGCCCGACCTCCTGCCGAGCGACATCACCGGCACCCACGTGTACGACGAGACCGACGGCACCTTCGAGTTCAACCGGGGACCGGTGTTCGCCAACGTCGTGCTGGCCGACGAGATCAACCGCGCGCCGCCGAAGACCCAGGCCGCCCTGCTGGAGGCCATGGAGGAGGGGCAGGTCACCGTCGACGGCGACACCCACGACCTCCCCGACCCATTCTTCGTGATCGCCACCCAGAACCCCGTCGAGCAGGAAGGGACGTTCGAACTGCCCGAGGCCCAGCGCGACCGCTTCGTCGTCAAGACGGAGATGGGCTACCCCGGTCGCGGCGGCGAGCTACAGCTGCTCAAGCGCCGCGCGAACCGCAGCGAGCAGTCGCCGTCGGTCGAACAGGTGATCGAGGGGGCCGACGTGGCCGACCTCCAGGCCGTCCCCGAGACGGTGACCGTCGACGAGGCGATCCGCGGCTACATCGTCGACCTCTGCCGCGAGACCCGGACCGACCAGCGGGTCGAGGTCGGGGTCTCGCCGCGGGGCGTCCAGCGGCTGTTCGAGGCGGCGCGGGCGAACGCCGTCATCGCCGGCCGGGACTTCGTCGCGCCGGACGACGTGCAGGGGGTCGCCCAGCCCGTGCTCGCCCACCGGCTCGTGCTCACGACCGAGGCGTCGGTCAACGGCGTCGAGAAGGGGACCGTCGTCGCGGACGTGCTCAACCGCGTCGCGGTGCCGGCGATGGCGACGGAGTGAGCGGCGGGCCGCGGAATCGTCGACGCCCGTCGCCGATCGACCCGTTTCGGAGGCCTAAAGGCGGCGACACGCCTCGCCGGTGGTATGAGCGACGCGAATCCCGGAGCGCCCTCGATCGGACAGGTCTCCCTCATCGCCCTGTTCGTCACGGCGCTGGTGACCGCACAGCTGACCGCGACGAAGATACTCGCCTTCGACATCCCCTTTTCGGTGCCGGTCGCCGGCGAGACCCTGATCCTGCCCGGTGCGGCGCTCGCCTACGCCGTCACCTTCCTGGCGAGCGACTGCTACGCCGAACTGTACGGCCGCCGGGCCGCGCAGGTGGTCGTCAACGTCGCGTTCGCGATGAACTTCGTCGTGCTGGCGCTCGTCTGGTCGACGATCCTCGCGCCGGCCTCCCCCGCCGGCATCGACGCGGGGACGTTCGAGACGGCGCTGGGCGCGAGCACGAACGTCGTCCTCGGGAGCCTGCTCGCCTACATCGTCTCGCAGAACTGGGACGTGCTCGTCTTCCACCGCCTGCGGGAGTACACCGACGGCGACGCGCTGTGGCTCCGCAACGTCGCCTCGACCGCCAGCAGTCAGGCCATTGACACGGTCATCTTCGTCTCGGTGGCGTTCTTCCTCGCGCCGGAACTGCTCGGTGTCGGCACCGCGCTGGAACCGCCGGTGATCCTGTCGCTGATGGTCGGCCAGTACCTGCTGAAACTCGGCATCGCCGTCCTCGACACGCCGGTCGTGTACGCCGTCGTCGCCGCGGTCCGCGACCGCGAGGGCGACCGCGCCGTCCCGGCCTGACTGCTCGCGCCGGCGACCAGTTGGGCTGCTGACAGCGACGTTTTTCACGCCGCTCGTGGCACGCTCCGACATGGCCAACGAGCCGTCAGTCCAGACCGTCGAGGAGGGGGACGACTACTACCACGTCCGGTTTCGCGACCCCGACGAGTTCGACGAGATCCGCACCCCCGACTGGGCGGACGAAGCGAGCGACTCGGTATCGGAAGGGAGCGAGGTCCGAACCGGCAAGGAGTCCGGGAGCGACGACTGGGCGGTCCAGAGCGTCCTGATCAAAAAGAGCGTCGGCGAGGAGAAGGCCCGCGAGCAGGCCAGGGAAGTCGTCGAGACGATCCGGTCCTGAGCCGGCCGGTCGATCCCCGGGAGCCATTATCCGTCGGCCGGTAAGGGGAACCGTGACCCGAACGCTGACGTGGGGGCGCGCGAAAGGCCCAAATATGCACTTATCGAACACCCGGGAAACGATAACTGAGGGAGACGGCCGATGACCGCGAGCCGCGGTGGGCCGGGCACCCGCGTCGACCCCAGCGCGGACGACCGTGCCCGGTACGACTACGCCGGCGGCGACGTGGACCGACCGGCGCTCGTCGACGACCTGGAGACGCTCGTCGACGGCGAGGTGCGCTTCGACGAGTACAGCCGTCAGCTGTACGCCACGGACGCCAGCGCGTACGAGCGCACGCCCATCGGCGTCGTGTTCCCGACCGACACCGACGACGCGGCCGCGGTCGTCGACTACTGCGCCGACCGCGAGATCCCCGTCCTCCCCCGGGGCGGCGGGACGAGCCTCGCCGGGCAGACCGTCAACGAGGCCGTCGTGCTCGATTTCACCAGGCACATGGACAGCGTCCTCGACGTGGACCCCGACGCGCGCCGTGCGCGGGTCCAGCCGGGCACCGTCCTCGCGGACCTGAACGCCGACCTCGAACCCCACGGCCTGAAGTTCGCCCCCGACCCCGCGTGGGGCGACAAGAGCGCGATCGGCGGCGCGGTCGGCAACAACTCGACCGGCGCACACTCCCTGCAGTACGGCAAGACCGACGCCTACGTCGAGGAGTGCGAGGTCGTCCTCGCTGACGGCACCGTGACGACGTTCGGCGAGGTGTCCCGCGATGAGATCCGCGAGCGCGCCGGCGACGGGGCCATCGAATCGCGGATCTACGCCGAGGTCGACCGGATACTCGACGAGGAGCGGGCGGAGATCGATGCCCGTTACCCCGAGCTGAAGCGCAACGTCTCGGGGTACAACCTCGACAAGCTCGTGGAGGGGGCCGACGACGGGACGGTCAACCTCGCGAAGCTGCTCGCCGGGAGCGAGGGGACGCTCGCCGTCGTCACGGAGGTCGAGGTGTCGCTGGAGCCGATCCCGGAGACGAAGGCGCTCGCGCTGCTGTCGTACGGCAGCGTCGTCGAGGCGATGGAAGACGTCGAGCCGATCCTCGAACACGACCCCGCGGCGGTCGAACTCGTCGACGACGTGCTCATCGACCTCGCGCGGGACACCGCCGAGTTCGAGGACGTGGTGGCGATGCTCCCCGAAGGGACCGACTCGGTCCTGCTCGTGGAGTTCTATGCCGACGACGCGGCCGAAGGACGCGAGAAAGTCGCGGGACTGCTCGCCGACCGCGTCCCGGGAAGCGACGCCGCGAGCGCCGACGGCGGCACCGGAACCGCCTCCGAAACCGACGCGGAGACCCACGCCGTCGCGGCGCTGGAAGCCCACGACGCCGACGACCGCGCGCGGTTCTGGAAGCTCCGCAAGTCCGGGCTCCCGATCCTGCTGTCGCGGACGACCGACGAGAAGCACATCTCGTTCATCGAGGACTGCGCCATCCCGCCGGAGCACCTCCCGGAGTACGTCACGGAGTTCCAGAAGATACTAGAGGACCACGACACGTTCGCCAGCTTCTACGCCCACGCCGGCCCGGGCGTGCTCCACATCCGGCCGCTGGTCAACACGAAGTCCGACCTCGGGGCGGAGACG
Organism: Halostella salina; assembly: GCF_003675855.1. Classification (NCBI taxonomy): domain Archaea; kingdom Methanobacteriati; phylum Methanobacteriota; class Halobacteria; order Halobacteriales; family Natronoarchaeaceae; genus Halostella; species Halostella salina. Next base: position 144,257 of record NZ_RCIH01000004.1, read on the forward strand.
ATGGAATCGATCGCCGACGACGTGACCGACCTCGTCGTCGAGTACGGCGGCAGCGTCTCCGGCGAGCACGGCGACGGCCGCGCCCGGACCCAGTGGAACCGGAAGCTGTACGGCGACGACCTGTGGGCGACGTTCCGCGACCTCAAGTCGGCGTTCGACCCGGACTGGATCCTCAACCCGGGCAACGTCTGCGGCGACCACGACATGACCGACCACCTCCGGTACGGGGACGAGTACGAGTTCGACGCCGGCTTCGACCCCGAACTGAACTGGGCGAACGACAACGGGTTCCAGGGGATGGCCGAACTCTGCCACGGCTGTGGCGGCTGTCGCGGCGAGCAGGACACCACCGGCGGCGTGATGTGCCCCACCTACCGCGCCGAGGACGAGGAGATCCTGAGCACCCGCGGCCGGGCGAACGCGCTCCGGCAGGCGATGAGCGGCGACCTGCCCGAGGAGGAGCAGCTCTCGGGCGAGTTCGCCGACGAGGTGCTCGACCTCTGTATCGGCTGCAAGGGCTGCGCGAAGGACTGTCCGAGCGAGGTCGACATGGCGAAGCTGAAAGCCGAGGTGACCCACGAACGCCACCAGCGGGAGGGCGCGAGCCTGCGGGACCGCGCGTTCGCGAACTTCGATTCCCTCGCCGCGCTCGGCAGCGCGACCGCGCCGGTCTCGAACTGGCTGCCGAAGCTCCCCGGCGCGCGCCTCGTCATGGAGAAGGCGTTCGGGATCGCCCGCGAGCGCTCGCTCCCGTCGTTCGAGCGGGAGACGCTCCGGGACTGGTTCGAGGCCCGCGGCGGGCCCGCCATCTCGCCGGCCGAGGCCGAGCGCACGGCGGTCCTCCTGCCGGACACGTACACGAACTACACCCACCCCGAGCGCGGGAAAGCGGCCGTCCGCGTGCTGGAGGCCGCCGGCGTCCGCGTCGAACTCGCCGACGCGACCGACAGCGGCCGCCCCGCCCACTCGAAGGGCTTCCTCGACGCCGCCCGGGACACCGCAGAGGGCGTAGTCGCCGAACTCGCGCCGGCGGTCGACGAGGGCCGGGACGTGGTCGTCGTCGAGCCGTCCGACGCCGTGATGCTCCAGTCCGACTACCTGGACCTGCTGTCCGGGCGGGACGCGAACAGGGTCGCCGCGAACGCCTACGGGGTCTGCGAGTACCTCGACGCGTTCGGGCTGGACGGCGCGCTCGACGCCGACGGCGCGGGCGCGCTCACCTACCACGGCCACTGCCACCAGAAGGCGACGAAGAAGGACCACCACGCCGTCGGCGTGCTCCGTCGCGCCGGCTACGACGTGGACCCGCTCGACTCCACCTGCTGCGGGATGGCCGGCACGTTCGGCTACGAGGCCGAACACTACTCGATGAGTCAGGCGATCGGCTCGATCCTGTTCGACCAGGTCGACGGGAGCGACGGCGACGAGGTCGTCGCGCCCGGCGCGTCCTGCCGGACTCAGCTCGGCGACCGCGACGGCGCGGAGCCGCCTGCCCACCCCGTCGAGAAGCTCGCTGCGGCGCTGGACGGTTAGACCGCGTCGGCGACCGCCGGCAGCACGTCCGTCACGTCGCCCCGGAACGCGTGGTCGGCGCGGTCCGCGAGCGGCGTCGGGTCGGCGTTGACGACGGCGACCGTCGCGCCCCGCTCGGCCGCCCGGCGCGGGAGGCTCGCGGCCGGTTCGACCGTCAGCGAGGTGCCCGCGACGAGCATCGCGTCACAGCGGCCGGCGTGGGTCTCCGCGGCCGCCAGCGCCGCCTCCGGGAGCCGTTCGCCGAACAGCACCGTGTCGGGCTTCAGGAGGCCCCCGCAGTCACAATGCGGCGGGGCCTCGCCGTCCCGGACCCGCTCGACGGCCGCCTCCGCAGTCACCGAATCGCCGCACCGCCGACAGGTCGCGCGGTCGCCCCGTCCGTGGAGCCGGACGACGCGCTCGCTCCCGGCCGCGGCGTGCAGGCCGTCGACGTTCTGCGTGACGACGGCGTCCACGCGGCCCGCCGCCTCCAGGTCGGCGAGCGCCTCGTGGGCCGCATTGGGCGCGGCGTCTCCGGCGATCTCGGCGTGCAGGTCGACCCAGTCCCGCCAGAACGCTTCGGGCTCGGCGAGGAAGCGCTGGACGTGGAAGTCGCGCTCGTCGTAGCGCTGCCAGAGCCCGTCGTCGCTTCGGAAGTCGGGGACCCCCGAGGCGGTACTGACGCCCGCGCCGGTGAGCGCGACGGCGTGGTCGGCGGCGGCCAGCGCGTCGGCGACGGCGGCCACGTCCGCGTCGTCCATGGCCGTGGCTACGGCTCCCGGGGCGAAAAGCGCGGCGGGGCCGGCGAGGTGGGCAGCGAAAGACTGCCTCAACCCTCGTACCGCGTGATCCCCTCGATGGCGTCCTCGTTCACGTCGTCGTAGGCGTCGCGGGCGATCACCCGGCGGTGGACCTCGTCGGCCCCGTCGATGATCCGGAACGCACGGACGTTCTCGTAGAAGTCGGCCAGCGGGAGGTCCTTCCCGATGCCGTTGCCGCCACAGAGCTGGATCGCCTCGTCGACGGCGTGCTGGACGGCGTTGGCGGTGAACACCTTCGACATCGCCACGGGGACCCGGCCCTCCCCGCCCTCGGCGATGGTGCGGGCGGCGTGGCGGACCATCGTCCGGGCCGCGTGCAGTTGCGTCTGGGCGTCGGCGACGCGGTGGCGCAGCGACTCCTTCTCCGCGAGCGGCTCGCCGAAGGCCTGCCGTTCCGAGGTGTACGCCTTCGCTATCTCCAGAGCGCGCTGGGCCATCCCGCTGTAGCGCATGCAGTGGGTGAGCCGGGCCGGGCCGAGGCGCTGCTGGGCGATCGCGAAGCCGGTGTGTTTCGCGCCGAGCATGTTCTCCTCGGGCACCCGGACGTTCCGGTAGCGGATCTCGGCGTGGCTCATCCCCGTCACCGCGCCGCCGACGTGGGGGATGTCCCGGACGATCTCCACGCCGTCCGCGTCCGCCGGCACGAGAAACATCGAACAGCCCTGATACGGGTGGGCGTCCGGGTCGGTCAGGGCCATCACGATGAGCACGTCGGCCTCGCTGCCCTGCGTGGTCCACCACTTGTGGCCGTTTATGACCCACTCGTCGCCGTCCTGCTCGGCGGTCGTCCGGATCATCTTCGGGTCCGAGCCGCCGCCCTGGAGCGGTTCGGTCATCGAGAACGCCGACCGCGCCTCGCCGGCCGCGAGCGGCTGGAGCCAGCGCTCCTTCTGCGCCTCGGTGCCGACCATCTCCAGCGTGTGCATGTTCCCCTCGTCGGGTGCAGCGGCCCGGATGGCGGCCGGGCCGAGCAGGCTCCGGCCGGCCGCCTCGAACACGGGCAGCGCCTCGCGGAAGTCGAGCCCGAGACCGCCGTACTCCTCGGGGATCTGGGGCGCGTACACGTCCCGTTCCCGGGCTTCCGCCCGGAGTTCGGCGACCGTCTCCGCCGATACCGGCCCGTCGCCGAGCAGTTCCCGCTCGACCGGGATCACCGTCTCGTCGACGAACTCGCGCGTCCGCTCGGCGACCTCGCGGCCGACCTCGGGGTCGTGGTAGTCCATACCGTCACCCACGGCCGTCGCGGTGTAAAAACTTCCCCCGAATTGTCCGTTTCCTCCGTCGGCGGCCCCGAACGCGAGCGTTCCCGCCGGGTCAGGCGGCACCCCTCGGAAAAACTACACCAAAATTTAATATTTATGAGCCAGAAGGGGTTGCCATGGCAGACGAATCCGAACTCCGCCAGCAGATGATCGACGCGTTCGAAGGCGCTGACTACCCCATCTCCAGCCCGATGGACCTCGTCCCCGCGCTCCCCGACGGCCCCGGGACGAAGTTCGAGTCCGGCGACTTCTCGATGACGGCGATGGAGCTGAACACGAAACTCCCCGGCGGCGACTTCCCCTACGACTCGCCGGAGGCGTTCGTCGACGACGTCATCGAGCAGCTCAAGGACCAGGACTACCTGTAGCGCCGCCGGACCCGGACGGTCCCGGCGACCCGATTCTCAGTAGGCGAACAGGTCGGCACCGCCGGTGACGCCGATCACCTGCCCCGTCACGTAGCCCGCCAGGTCGCTGGCGAGATAGGCGACGAGGTTCGCCACGTCCTCCTCGCGGCCAAGTTCCTGCATCGGCGTCGCCTGCCGGACGCGCTCGTACTGCGGCTCGAACGCCTCCAGTTCCTCCGGCGAGAGGTCGGCCAGCGCGCCGACGACGATGCTCGGCGCGAGCACGTTCGACGTGACGCCGTGTTTCGCCCCCTCGAGCGCCAGCGTCTTGCCGAAACCGGTCATCCCGGCCTTCGTCGTCGCGTACGACAGCTGGGCGAAGTTGCCGCCGGTGCCGGCGATGCTCGCCATGTTGATCACCCGGCCCCAGCCGCGGTCGCACATCTCGGGGAACACCTCCGTCGTCACGTTGTACGCGCTGGTGAGGTTCACTTCGAGGTCGCGGTCCCACGCCTCGTCGTCGAAGTCGCCGACGCGGGCGACGGTGTCGACGATGCCCGCGTTGTTCACCAGCACGTCGACGCCGCCGGTGCGGTCGCGGACCGTCTCGACCGCGGCAGTCACCTCGTCGCGGTCCGTCAGGTCGGCCTCGACGGCGAACGCGTCGCCGCCGTCGTCGCGGATCCCCTCGGCGACGACCTCCGCCGAGTCGCCGTCCACGTCGACGACGGCGACTTCCGCGCCCTCGCGGGCGAGCACTTCGCAGTCGACGCTTCCGATCCGGCCGGCACCGCCGGTCACCAGTGCCGTTCGTCCGTCCAGTCCGAGATCCATGCACACACGGTGCGGGCGCGCTCGCTTAACCGTTTGGGAAAATGAACGTTCGGAAAGTTTCCCGACGTTTCGGTGGGAGTTATCCGACGCACTTCGTTCATGATCGATGTGTATGAATCGTGCGTGTGAACCACAGACACACCGGGAGTAGTTTTATTTTCCCAACCGTTCTGGGATGGAGTACACCGTCTCCGGGTGAGATCATGACGACCATCGCAACGCCACGCTGGACGACCGCTCGCGCGACGAGCGGGGCGTCCGGCTACGTCGAGGCCGCGTCCTCGACGGCCGCCGCCGGTGGCGGCGTGGCGTTCGCCGATGGGTGCGGCATGACTCGCCCACGCGCTCGGACCGAACCCCTCGCCGCGTAGGACGCCGCCGAGGGTCGGCCCGTTTCTCCGGAACACAACCGTTCCGGGGACGGGTCCGTCCCTCGCCGGGGGTCGGGCCGAGCGCGGTTCTCCGACCCCTTCCAACCGGCGAGCCCCGGGCGTGTGACGGTGGCGACGACCGCCCCGCGCCCCGCTGACGCTCCCGCCGACGGCCGTCCGGTCCCCGGACCCCGCCCGTCGCCGAGCACCACGGCGCTGGAGAGGTATCGCTCCCGACCAACCCACCCCCGCCGCGGCACGCCGCCGCGGCCCCGGACGTCCCGAACGGGACCCGCGCGTTCGACTCGCGCCGGGGGAGTATGCAGGCCAGACAGCTGCCCGCGGCGACCGTGACCGCCCAGCTCGAACTGCGGGTGCCCCGCGACGGCGAGGCGCTGGAGCGCGACGCCGAGACCGTGCTGGAACGCGTCGACGGCGTCGCCGCCGCCGACGTGGAACGGCTCACCGGCGTCACGCCGACGCTGAACGACCTCCAGGTCGGCGTCGCCGTCCGCGTGACGTTCGACGAGCGGCCGGCCGACGCCGACGCGGCCCGCGAGACGCTCGCCGACGGCTTCGGCGTCTCCGACGTGACGGGCGTCGAGGTTCGCGACGCGGCGTAACCGACCCCGCTCCCAGGGGTACCGCGAGGGGGCAGGTTCGACTCCTGCCGGGAGCCTATGCACGATATCCCCCGCCCCGTGACGGATCCGGGGCACGACTCCGACGCACAGCCAGCCGGCGGGCGGCCGCCCCACTTCGGGACGCCCCGGCCGGCCCCAACCGCGCGACGGCTCGACTGACGGCCGTCGGCTCTCCGACACGCCCGCGGTCGGCCGGTAACCGCCGCGCCGACCCCGCGCAGACGCATCGCTCGCCAGCTATCAGCACACACCACACACCGATGTTCCGACAACACGACGCGGACCGACACGACGCATCGCTCGCACACCGCGCGTCCGCCGCCGTCGCGGACGCGTTCCACGCAGTCGACCGCAACGCCCGACGACCCCCGCCCGTCCCCGACGCGGTGCTGGCCGCGGCGCTCGTCGTCGCGCTGTTCGCCGCGGCTTCGGCCGCGGTTGCCGCCGCGATGGCGCTGGTCGCCGCGGTCGGCGGTCCCGCCGCCGGCGCGGCAGCCGTCGCGCTGGCCGCGGCCGCCGTCATCGTCGCCCTGCCGCTGCTCGCGGTTCGGGCGGTCGAGGCGGTCGCCGAGCGTGCCCTCGCGGGCTAACGGGGCGCGCTATCGTCCTTCGAACTCGGGCGCTCGTCCCTCCATGAACGCCTCCGCGCCCTCGCGGTGGTCGACCGATTCGAACACCGCGCCCTGCGCGTCGGCCTCGCACTCGACCGCTTCGCGGAGCGACCGCTCGGAACCGCGGTTCAGCAGGCGCTTCGACGCCCGCAGGGCGACGGTCGGTCCCGAGGCGATCCGGTCGACGAGTTCGTCCGCACGCTCGTCGAACTCGTCGTCGGGGTAGACGTGGTTGAGGATCCCCAGGTCCTCGGCCTCGGCCGCGTCGAGGCGCTCGCCGGTGAACACCAGTTCCTTGGCGACGTTCTCGCCGACCAGCCGCGGGAGGAGGTAGGAGGTGCCCGAGTCGACAGCGAGCCCGACGTTTCGGAAGCCGAAGCTGACCGTCGAGGACTCGCTGGCGACCTGCAGGTCGCAGGCGATGGCGAGGTTTGCGCCCGCGCCGAACGCCGCGCCGTCGACCTTCGCCACCGTCGGCAGCGGACACTCCGCGACGCGGGCGACCGCTCGGCCCGTCAGCTCGATCACGATCCGGACCTTCTCGGCGGTCGTCACGTCGCCGGCCAGCCCCTCGATCATCATGTTCACGTCGCCGCCCGCCGAGAACGTCTCGCCGGCTCCCTCGACGACGAGACAGCGGGCGTCGCTCGCCTCCACGTCGTCGACCGCGTCGATCAGGCCGCGGGCAACGTCCTCGGTGAGCGCGTTGCTGGTGCCCGGCTGGTCGACCGTGACCGTGGCGACGCCGTCGTCGTAGTCGAGTTCGACCGCGCCGTTCACTCCTCGTCACCCACCAGTTCGAACTTCTGGACCTTCCCGGTCGTCGTCCGCGGGAGTTCGTCGACGAACTCGACCTCGCGGGGATGCTTGTACTCCGCGAGGTTGTCGAGGCAGTACTGGCGGATCTCGTCGGCAGTCACGTCGGCGTCCGGAACCGTCACGACGAACGCCTTCACGGTCTCGCCGCGCCGTTCGTCGGGAATGCCGACGACCGCGGCCTCCGCGATCGCCTCGTGTTCGAACAGCAGTTCCTCGACCTCGCGGGGGTAGACGTTGTAGCCGCCCGAGACGATGACGTGCTTCTCGCGGTCGACGACGTAGTAGAAGCCGTCCTCGTCGTGGTACCCCACGTCGCCGGTGTGGAACCAGCGCTGGCCGTCGCGCTCGGTGAACGCCTCCTCGTTTGCCGCCGGCAGGCCGGCGTACCCCTTCATCACGTTCGGGCCGCTGACGACGAGTTCGCCGGTGATCTCGTCCAGGTCGACCTCGTCCTCGTCGACCGGCCCCTCCTCGACCGGCGGGACCGCCTCGAACTCCTCGGTGACGACCCGGGCGTCGACCCCTTCGAGCGTCTTCCCGATGCTGCCGACGCGGCGGCCCGCCTCGGGGCTGTTGAAGTGGGTGACCGGACTGGTCTCCGTGAGCCCGTACCCCTCGTAGATCGTCGCGTCGTACAGCTCCTCGAACCGGCGCAGCACCTCGACGGGGATGCCGGCCCCGCCGACGCCACAGAGCCGCAGGTTGGAGAGGTCGAACTCCTCGGCGTTGGGCTGGTTGATCACGTCGTTGTACATCGCCGGCACGCCGTGCATCATCGTCAGCCCCGCCTGCTGGATCAGGCCGACCGCCTGCTGGGCGTCCCACTCCGGCAGGGGGTAGTACGCGCCGCCCCGGAACAGCGTCGCGTTCATCACGACGGTCATGCCGTAGATGTGGAACAGCGGGAGGACGCCGAGCTGCTTGTCGTCGGGCTTGATGCCGCCCGGCACCAGGTCGGCCGCCATGTTCGCGTTCGAGTCGAGGTTGCGGTGGGTGAGCTGGACGCCTTTCGGCTGGCCCGTCGTGCCGCTCGTGTACGGCTGGACCGCCAGGTCGTCGTCGCCGCGCTCGACCACGTCGGCCGGCTCCTCGGCGAGGAACTCCTCGAACGGCGTCCCCGTCTCGGCCTCGCCGCCGACGGTGACGAGATGCTCGACGGCGGTGTCGTCCCGGACCTCCTCGACGAACGGCGCGAGGTCGGCCAGCGCGACGACCACCTCGGCCCCGCTGTCGTCCAGCAGATGGGTGATCTCCCGGGACTTGTACTGCGGGTTCATCGGGACGACGACGCCACCGGCCCGGAGCGTGCCGTGGAACGCGGTGACGAACTGGGGCAGGTTCGGCAGATACACGCCGACGCGGTCGCCCGGCTCGACGCCGTGCTCGGCGAGCGCCGCCGCGAACTGTCCCGTCCGGTGCCAGAGCCCGCCGTAGCTGATGTCCGTTCCGTCGAAGTGTACCGCGGTCGATTCGGGACGCTCGGCGGCCACCTCGCCGACGTTCCTGACAAGGTTTGTCATAGTCCATCGTGAACATGCGCGTGATGTGTATAAAACGTTCCGCCCGTTTCCTGTTTCCAGCGCGGCGCACCGCGAGCATCCGGCCCCCGTCGGTCGGAACCCGTCGGTTCTTTTACCCCGCTGGTCGAGCAACCGCTATGGACGACAGAGTGTACGAGCACGCCGAGGTGCTCGTCGACTGGAGCGCGCGGATCGAGGACGGCGACGACGTGGTCGTCAGCGTCGGCCCGGAGGCCCACGAACTGGCCGTGGCCGTCGCCGAAAAGCTCGGGGAGCGCGGCGCGAACCTGCTGGCGACGTACGCCTCCGGTGAGGTCCGGCGGGCGTACCTCCGCGCCCACGACGGCGAGTTCGACGAGGACCCGGCCCACCAGCTGGCGCTGTTCGAGGAGGCCGACGCCGCCCTCTCGCTGGGCGGCGGTCGGAACCGGTCCGCGATGGCCGACGTGCCGAGCGACCGTCGCGGGGCGTTCCGGGAAGCGCGGACGGGGATCCGGGAAACTCGCCTGGACACCGACTGGGTGTCGACGCTCCACCCTACGCGCTCGCTGGCCCAGCAGGCCGGGATGTCCTACGAGGCGTATCAGGACTTCGTGTACGACGCCGTCCTGCGCGACTGGGAGTCGCTGGCCGACGAGATGGCCCGGATGAAGGAGATCCTCGACGACGGCAGCGAGGTCCGACTCGTGAAGGAGGGGACCGATCTCACGATGTCCATCGAGGGGCGCACGGCCGTCAACAGCGCCGCCTCGGTCGCCTACGACTCGCACAACCTCCCGAGCGGCGAGGTGTTCACCGCGCCGTACGCGACGGAGGGGGAGGTGCTGTTCGACGTGCCGATGACGCTGCGGGGCACCGCGGTCCGCGACGTGCGCCTGACGTTCGAGGACGGAGAAGTCGTCGACTACGCCGCCGCACAGGGCGAACACGTGGTCGGCGACATCGTCGAGACGGACGAGGGGTCACGTCGCCTCGGCGAACTCGGCATCGGGATGAACCGCGGCATCGACCGCGTCACGGACAACATCCTGTTCGACGAGAAGATGGGCGAGACGGTCCACCTCGCGCTGGGCCGCGCCTACGACAGCAACCTCCCCGAGGGGGACTCCGGCAACGAGAGCGCCGTCCACGTCGACATGATCACCGACACGAGCGAGGACGCGCGGCTGGAGGTCGACGGCGAAGTGATCCAGCGGAACGGGACGTTCCGGTGGGAAGACGGGTTCGAGGCGTAGCGAACGCTCCCGAACAGACCTCTACGGCCGGGCGGACGGCGAGGTCCCGACGCGGGCCGAGCCGTCCAACCCGGGGGAGGGCAGGCTGGCGGCGGTCGTTGGTTGTGGAGGCGAAGCAGACGAGCATACGCCGCCGGAGGCGGCGTTTCCCCGGACGCGGCCGGCGGCCGCGTCCGGCCTTTTTGATCGACATTTTTTGCGCGAGTGGTCGCCGCAGGCGACCCGAGCGTCAAAAAAGGTCGTCTTACCGCCAGTCGTACCGCTCGACCACGCGGTCGTGGCGGTTGTCGAGGCCGTGAGGGTTGCCGTCGTCGTCGGCCTTCCGGGCGGCGAGGCCGTCCTTGCTCCCGCCGACGATGCCCCGGACGACGCTGCGCCCGTTGCCGAGCCACGCGGACGGCTCCACGTCGCCCCGCACCACGTCCTTGGCGACGGCGACGGCGTCCGAGACGGCGAGCCCGAGCATCCGGCGCGGGACGCTCGGGTGGACGCCGTAGTTCTTGCAGAGCTGGTAGGCCAGCGAGCGGTGCCGCCAGCCCCAGTCGTGCTCCGTGCGGCCGCCGTCGGCTCCGTACTCGCCGCGAACGCTCATCTCGGGTGCCCAGGCGACCGACCGGTCCGCGCGGGCGAAGCGATGGGAGGCGTCGCGCGCGCCGCCCCGTTCGAGATACTCGTCGAAGCCGTCGATCGCCTCGATGGCGTCGCGGGCGAAGACGACGTTGTTCCCGTTGAAGAAGGTGACCGAGCGCCCGGCGTACGTGCGCGTTTCCTCGTCCTCGGTGGTCATTCCGGCCCGGAGCGTGCGGTGGGTGGGTCCCGTCACGGCGTCGACGCCGTCCGCCAGCGCGTCCGCGGCGGCGTCGTACCACGACGGCTCGACCGCGAGCCGGTAGTCGACCACTGCGACGGCGTCGCCCGTCGACGCGCCGATGCCGGCGTTCCGGGCGACGTTGACGTTGCGGTCCGATATTTCGAGCAGGAGGTCCACGTCCTCGCGCTCCCGGACCATCCCCGTGGTGCCGTCGGCCGAGGGGCCGTTGACCACGACCACCTCGGCGTCGGGAACGTGGTCGGCGAGCGCGTCGAGGGACCGCTCCAGTTGCTCCCGGCCGTTGAGCGTCGGAACGACTACCGAGAGCTCCATACCGTGCTATAGGTCGAAGGACGGTTAAAAGACCCGTGGATGACCGCCGAACCCATCACTCGACCGAGGCGTTCCAGTACGAGACCGAGGCGAGGCTGTCGCCGACCGGTGAGCGGCCGAGCCCGGTGTCGATCCGGCGGAACGTGCTGGCGAGGCTGTTGGGGATCTTCCGGTAGAAGCCGTACGGCAGGACGAAGTCGTGTTCGTCGCCGACGAGCCGGAGGTCGGCCTTCGCCAGCAGCGACTCGACCTCCGAGCGGGAGTAGAGCCGCGAGCCCATCGGAAGGAGCCAGTTGTAGATGCTCCGGGTGCTGAAGCGGTTGAACGTGTCGAACACCACCTGGTCCTTCGAGACGCGGCGCATCTCGCTCAGGAACGCGGCCGGCGTGTCCGCGAGGTGGAAAAACCGCATCGCGAAGACGGTGTCGAAATGGTCGTCGGGGAAGGGCAGGCGCGCGGCGTCGCCGCGCATGAACTCCAGGGTGTCGTCGACGCCCGCCGAGCGGGCCTTCTCCCGGCCCTGCTGGAGCATGGGGCCGGAGATGTCGAGTCCGACCACGTCGGCCCCCCGTTCGGCGAGCATGACGGTGAACCGACCCGTGCCGCAGGCGATCTCCAGAACGCGCTTGTCGTCGACAGGACCGACGGCGTCGAGGACCGCCTCCTTCTCGCGGCGGTCGATGAGCCGTCCCCCCCGCGAGAACCGCTTCTCGTCGTACTCCTCGGCAACGTCGGACTCCTGATACCACTCCTGTCCCTTCACGCTGTGGTGATTTCCTCGCCCCTGGAATAAAACGGTACTGGAGTCGGTTCGCCGACCGCTCCGCCGCGCCGAACGTACTTTGCCCGCGGTACTGTACCGGTAGCGTGCCGATCTGCAAGCGCTGCGGCGCGACCCACGAGGCCGCCGAACTCGTCCGCCACTGGCGCGGCGACCTGCTCCGGGTCCACTGTCCCGATTGCGAGCAGCCGATGGGCGAGTACCGGGACCCAAGCCGCCGCTGAGGGCCTCCGGTTCCGGTTGGTTACTCGCCGCCGGTGAGCACTTCCTCCGGACGGATACGGATGATCACGCGCTCGCCCGACTCCTCGCCGTGGTTGGGGTACTCGTCGAGCCCCATGTACCGGCCGGCGAGTTCGTCGATGTGCTCGACGGCCCCGTCCGTGGTGACCGTCTCGACGGTGCCGGTCACGGAGAGATACCGGTAGGGATCCTCGGGGTCGAGCATCGACAGCGCGACCGTGGGGTTCTCCCGGACGTTGCGCTCCTTGCGCCGGCCGCGCGCGGTGTTGACGAGCAGTTCGTTCGCCTCGGGGTCGTAGTCGACCCACACCGGTGTCGTGTGGGGTCGGCCGTCCGCGTCGTGTGTCACGAAGTGTGCGAACGTCTCCGTCTCGAACAGGTCGCGGTGCGAGGCAGGTATTTCGGCCACGCCTGTCGAGTGGCGTGGAAGCGAAAAAACGGTGTCGAGACGTTACCTTATATGATAATGATACACCTAATATTGTCCACATTGTTTGAACCCCCATATAGCCAAGCTTTACTTACAACGTTTGCCGAGTGGGAGCCATGAGCACAAGTGCGACGGACGACCGCTCACGGGATGCCGAGGAGACGCCGCTGTCGGACACCGAGTTCCGCGACCGCCTCCGCGAACTGCCGCCGAGCGCGAAACTCGTAGCCAAAGTCCTCGAATCGGACGCGCCGCTCTCACAGGGCCAGCTCGCCGACGAGTCGCTGCTGCCCGATCGGACGGTTCGGTACGCCCTGAACCGGCTGGAGGAAGACGAACTCGTCAACTCCCGGTACTCCTTCCAGGACGCCCGGAAGCAGGTGTACTTCCTGAACAACTGATCACATCTGTCTCGGTTCGGCACAGGTTCTATCGATTCTCTTCCCCACGTTTTCTTCACCGACTGCTCCGACTAGCGACGCATGAACGCCATCGAGCGAGTCGCCGTCGCGGTGCCCAGCGCACCCGGCGGCACGACGAACGCGTATCTCGTCGGGGACGATCCGGCCCTGCTGGTCGACCCCGCGGCGCGGAGCGACGCCCTCGACGCGGCCGTGGCGGAGCGTCCCGTCGACCACGTCGCGGTCACGCACGCCCACCCCGACCACGTCGGCGGCGTCGCCGCGTACGCCGACGCCTGCGACGCGACCGTCTGGTGCCGGGCCGGACGCGCCGCGCGGTTCGAACGCGCGGCCGGCGTCGCGCCCGACGAGACGTTCCGCGAGGGGGCCGTCCTCCCCGTCGCCGGCGGCGTTACCGTGCTCGACACGCCCGGTCACGCCCCTGACCACGTCGCGTTCGCCGTCGGGGACGACGTGCTGTCGGGCGACCTCGCCGTCGCCGAGGGGAGCGTCGCGGTGGCCGCGCCGGAGGGTGACCTGCGGGGCTACCTCACCGCGCTCCGCCGGCTGTACGCCCGCGACCCGGCGCGATTGCTCCCGGGGCACGGCCCCGTCATCGACGCGCCGCGCGAGGTGCTGGAACGGCTCCTCGCCCACCGCACGGACCGCGAGGCGTCCGTGCTGCGGGCCGTCCGCGACGGCGCGCGCACCGTCGACGAGGTCGTCGACGGGGCCTACGAGAAGGACCTGACCGGCGTCCGCGAACTCGCCGCGGGGACCGTCCGCGCACATCTGGCGAAACTGGCCGTCGAGGGCCGGGTCGACTGGGACGGCGAGCGGGCGACGCCACGGTGACCGTGAGGCCGTCCCCGACCGGTCCCGCGACCGCGCCCCTTTTGCCGCCCCGGACGTACCCGGAGGCATGGAGAGCCTCGAAGCCGAACTGGAGCGCGCCCGGGACCTGGACGTGGCCGCGCTGGCCGACGCCATCGAGGCGATCGGGTTCGAGTGCACGCGCTGCGGGGCCTGCTGCAAGGCCGACGACGAGGACCCACACACCGCCACCGTGTTCCCCGACGAGGTGCGCGACCTGCAGGGCGAGGACCGGGACTGGCGCGATGTCGCCCGGCCGATGCCGTACGGGCTGACCGACGGCGCGGACGGTCCCGAAGGGGAGACGTTCGAGTGGGCGCTCCAGACGGACGGCTGCGGGGACTGCACGTTCTACACGGAGGACGACGACGGCGAGGGGGCCTGCACCGTCCACGAGGACCGGCCGCTGATCTGTCGGACGTACCCGTTCAGCGTCGCGCTGGCCGGGACCAGCCAGCCGATGGGCGAGGCCGTCGAGAGCGCCGATCTGGAAGGACAGGGGGATGCCGGCGATGACGCGGACCTCGTCCGCGCCCACGAGTGCGAGGGGCTGGGCCGGGACATCTCGCGGGCGGACGCCGAGGCGCTGGCCGCCGCGCTCAAGGAGCGCGCCGTCCGCGAACTGACCGAGGCGATCGGCGTGCGCGACGAGTACGAGCCCGCCGACCCGGACCCGGGCGAGGTCGTCGTCCACGACTCGGAGGGGGCGAAATCCCCGGACGGCACGCAGCACGGCTCCTGACGTGCCGGCGGCGATACTTCTTTAATGGATGAATCCGAGGTTCATGCTGGAGGTTTGACCTTGGAAATATCTGATGAACTCCTGTGTCTGTTCAGTGCCGACGTGTCCGTTCAGGACGACAAGTACGTCGTGGAGGTACCGCGCCGGGAGGTCGAAACCGGCTCGGTCGAGGCGGGCAGCACCTACCGCGTCGCGCTCATCGCCAGCGAGGACGCCGACGAGTCCGAGGACGCATCGACGGGCGCGCCGCCCGAACCGCAGCCGCCGGTCGAGGTCGGCGAGACGCGCTACGTCGAGATCGAGGACATCGGCAAGCAGGGCGACGGGATCGCCCGCGTCGAGCGCGGCTACGTGATCATCGTCCCCGGTGCCGAGGTGGGCGAACGTGTCAAGATCGAGGTGACCGAAGTGAAGTCGAACTTCGCGGTCGGCGAGATCATCGAGGAGAGCTTCTAGCGGCCGGCGGCGACGGTCGCCACGCGACTCCGGGGCGACCGCATCCAGCCGCGCCACAGCGGTTCCTACTTCGTGAAGTACGGCGGCTCGTCGCGCTCGCCCAGCGCCCACTCCAGTTCGGCGATCGCCCGCAGGATTTCGACCTCCATCTCGTCCTCGACGGGCGTCGTCGGCGGGTCGTTCGCGTCGTACTTCTCCTCCAGGGCCTCGATCCGCGCCCGGATCTCCGATTCCGATCTCATCTACCGATCCCGGCAACGGGGCCCGGGGTAATAGAAGGTTGTGCTGCGGTCATCGCGATGCGGCGTGGCGTCAGCGCCCTGTCGCCGAAGGATAAAGGACTTACCCCCTGGCGTCGACCGTCGAACTATGGACGCAGTCGTGCTTGCGGGAGGGTACGCCACTCGCCTCTGGCCGATCACGAAGAATCGGCCGAAGATGTTTCTGCCCATCGGCGACGCGACGGTTATCGACCAGATATTCGGCGAACTGGAGGACGACGACCGGATCGACGACGTGTACGTCAGCACGAACGAGCGGTTCGCCGACGACTTCCGCGAGCACCTCGCCGACAGCCGGTTCGAGAAGCCGACGCTGTCTATCGAGGACACGGAGGAGGAAGACGAGAAGTTCGGCGTCGTCGGCGCGCTCGCCCAGCTGGTCGACCGCGAGGGCGTCGACGACGACCTGCTGGTCATCGCCGGCGACAACCTGATCAGCTTCGACGTCTCGGAGTTCGTCGATTTCTTCCAGGCGAAAGGCGAGCCGACGCTGGCCGCCTACGACGTCGGATCGAAGGAGCGGGCGAAGTCGTACGGGCTGGTCGAACTCGACGGCGAGCGCATCGTCGACTTCCAGGAGAAGCCCGACGACCCGAACAGCACGCTCGTCTCCATCGCCTGTTACGCCTTCACGGCGGACACCCTCGGCACGCTGGAGGAGTATCTGGAGAACGGGAACAACCCGGACGAACCGGGCTGGTTCGTCCAGTGGCTCCAGAACCGTCAGTCGGTGTACGCCTTCACGTTCGACGAGGCGTGGTTCGACATCGGCACGCCCGAGAGCTACCTCGACGCCGTCGCATGGCACCTGAACGGCGACAACCGGATCGCCGCCGACGCGACCATCGAGAACACCACCGTCGGCGAGAACGTCCACGTCATGCCCGGGGCAGAACTGGTCGACTCCCACGTCGACTCCTCGATCATCTTCCCCGACGCGACCCTCCACGGCACCGACGTGCGCAACTCGATCATCGACCGGGACACCGACCTCCACAACCTCGATCTGGCCGGGGCGCTCATCGGCGCGCACACCGAGATCCGGAACGGGGAGTAGGTCGTTTCGCCGCGCTCACGCGAAGCCGAGCCGCGGGTCTCAGCCCAGCCGCGCGTCCGTGATCCGCAGACGCCCCCGCGAGCCGTCCCACTCCGTCCCGTACTCCAGTTCGATCGGCCGGTCCATGTGGGGACCGTCCGTCACCAGCGTCTCGAACTCGCCGCCCTCGCCGAGGACGTGGACGCCGTACTCCTCGTTCAGGGCGCGCAGGTCCGCGAGCGTCTCGCGGTCTATCGTCCGCCCGAGCCACGACTCGTCGAGCCCGTAGGCCGCGACCTGCACGATCCGGATCTCGAAGCCGGCGTCGATCATTTCCTCGGCCAGCGTCCCGGGGTCGCGCTGCCACAGCGGCGCGAACAGTTCGACGCCGAGGCGCTCGCACATCGCCTCGATCCGGCTGGTCTGGAACTCGCTCTCGACGGCCCCGGCGGTGACGCCCGTGACGCCGCCGTCCAGTTCGGCGTCGAGGTCCACCAGCGCCGCCTCCAGCGGTTCGAGTTCGGCGTCGCCCTGCGCGCCGGCGTCGTCGGCCCCGGCGGCGTTCAGGTCGCCGGGCCGCACGTCGACGAGGTCGATCCCGACGCTCTCGGCGGCGAGCGCCGCGAGGTCGGTCGCGGGAACGTGGTACATGTACGAGTCCTCGCCGGGGTGGACGGTGACGAGTCGCTCGACCGGCAGGTCGCGTTCCAGCGCGCGGTACAGCGCCCACGAGGAGTCCTTGCCGCCGGAGAAGAGGCTCACCCAGGCTCCGCTGTCGTGCATACCGTCGTCTCGGGCCGGGCGGGTAAACCAGCTACGGACCGCCACCGACCCGACGGCCGGCTACGGACCGCTGCCGGGGAGCTCGTCCTCGTCGATGCTCGTACCGCCGAGGTACGTAGCGACCCGGACGCCGACCAGGCTGACGAGCACGCCCGCGACGACGAACACGGCCAGATGCTCGCCCGGCGAGAGGGTAAAGGGCGCGACCGACACGACGCCGAGTTCGAGCGGCGGCACCTCGAACGGCGCGAGCACGCCGGCGCGGGCGAGGAAGTACGCCGAGAACCCCCGGACCACGAGCCCGACCGCGAGGACGCCGAAGGGGATGTTCAGGTACGAACTGCGGACGCTGTCCTCCTGTATCGCCACGTCGAGCAGGCGGCCCGTACTCGCGGCCAGCGCCGCCGTCGCCAGCCACGGGACGCTGTCGTGGGCAAAGCGCATCGCCTGGAGGAGGACGCTCGCCTGCCCGTCCATGTTCGACACGCCGAGCGCGCCGACGAACACGCCGATCAGCGACAGCCCGACGGCGACGACGTACGTGACGATCGACACCCGCCCGGAGTACAGCGACTCCTGGACGCGGACGGCGAGGTCGGTGAGGTACTCGTCGACGCCGAGCCCCTTGTACAGCAGGAACACGCCGATGACGGCCGTGATAGCGGAGACGGCGATCGCCGGCCCCGCGATCATCGAGAGCACCGGCGCGACCAGCAGGGCGAGCCCGATCGGAACGAGGACGGTCTGACGCAGTTCCTCGTCCGCGAGGAACTGCTTCAGCAGGTAGTACGTCGACTCGATGTCGCGTGCCTGCCGGACGACTACGCGGTCGACCGAGTCGACCCGGAGGCGGCTCTCGACGATGGGGACCAGCCGCTCGTCCTGCGCGCTGTCGATGACGACGACCGCCGAGTCGGGGTCGTGCTGGTCGATGAGGGCGTCGAGCTGGTGGGCGACCGACCGGTCGGCTCCGACGACGTTCTCGGTCCCGCCCGAGACGACGGCGACGACGGCGTCGCGGTTCTCGTCGCGCAGGTCGCGGGTGACCCGCAGCGCCTCCAGCAGCGAGTTGACGCTCGAATCCTCCGGGTCGGCCAGCCCCACGTCGGTGACGAGGGAGTGGACCGCCTCCCACCCCGACACCGGGGTCCGAAGGCCGGCCTTCCGGCCGATGTCGTCGGTGCGGTCGACACACACCACGAGCGTGGTCACGGTGGCTCCGACAAGGCGGCCGGAGAATAAAAACCCCCGAGTTACTTCAGCCGAAACTCCACGAGGGAGCCGTCACGGTCGGCGACGACGCTCGCCGCGCCGCGCCCGAACGCCCGGGCGACCGCCTGTGCACCGACGCTCAGTTTCTCGCCGATGCCCCGGTCCGGCTCGAACTGCTCGACCGCGATATCGTCCAGTCCGGCGCGCTCCGCGAGACGCTCCTCAACGTCGTCGCGGTCGCCCAGCGCGTCGACGAGGCCGTTCTCGGCGGCCTGCCGGCCGTGGTAGATGCGGGCCTCCGTGTCGTCGACGAACGCCCGGTCGATGTCGCGCTCCTCGGCGACCAGGTCGACGAAACTCTCGTAGCTACTGTCGATGACGCCCTGGAAGTACGCCCGCTCGTCCTCCGAGAGCGCCTTCAGCGGGTCCGTCGTGTCCTTGTACTTCCCGCCGGTAAAGCGCTCCAGGTCGATGCCGTAGCGGTCCGCGAAGTCGGCGAACTTCCGCTGGTTGGCGATGACGCCGATGCTGCCGACGAGGCTGTCGCGGTGGGCGACGAACTCGTCGCAGCCACAGGCGATCATGTAGCCGCCGCTGGCGCAGATGTCCTTCGCGTGGGCGACCGTCGGCCCGTCGAACTTCGCCGCCGCGTGCCGGATCTCGTCGCTGGCGACCGGCTGGCCGCCGGGGGTGTTCAGCGTCACCACGAGCGCCTCGGCCCCGTCGTCCGCGTCGGCCGCCTCGATCTGGTCGACGACGTCGTCGGCGGACGCACCCCCGGGCCGGAGCGGCATCCCGCCGCCGTCGGCGGTGATCGGCCCCGTTACCTCCACCTCAGCGACGTTGTAGCCGGGGAACAGCGATCCCGCGAGGCTGCCGGCGACTTTCAGGCCGGCGGCCGCCGTCGCGACCGCCAGCAGGACGCCGACGACGCCGGCCGACGTTTCGGCCGGCACGACCACGAACAGCGCGACGCCGACCGCGGCGGCGACGAGCAGGCCGGCGAGGACGATCCCGAGCTTGCCGAGCGACTGTAGGGTTCCCATCGAGTTCACCTGCCGTCGTCTTGCGGCCGCGAGTAGAAAAGGGTGGAGCCTCCGGCGGGACGCTCGACGTCGTCGAGGCGGTCGGTCGGTGTCCGCGGACGAGCGCCGCCGCTACCGGATCGTGGCCCGCAGAGAGAACCGCAAAATCCTAGCCGATTACAGCAGCCCCGTCTTCTGGAGCTTCATCAGGTCCTCGGTTTCGAGGGTCTCGCCTTCCTTGAACTTCTGGTAGATCTCCTCGGCTTCCTCCTTGGCTTCCTGCTCTTTCTGCTCGCGCTCGGACTTGCGCTCCTCCTCCTCCTGCTTGTCCAGTTCGCGCAGGCGCTTCTGGACGCGGACGAAGTCCTCGTGGTGGCGGTCGGCCGCCTCCTGGGCCTCGACGAACTTCTCGTGCATCTCGTCGGCCTCGTCGCGGATGTCGTCGGCCTCGCGGTAGGCCTCGATCATCTGGTTGTGGTGCTCCTGGGCCTTGTCGGCCAGTTCGGTCACCTTCTGGTGGTGCTTGGAGGCCTCCGAGCGCACGGACTCGGCCTTCTCGACGTACTCCTCCAGGTCCTCGTTCTGGTCGAGTTTCTCCTTGCGCTGCTGGTACTCCTCGCGCTTCTCCTCGATCTTCTCGATGAGTTCGCGCTCGTCCTCGGTCGAGAGCACCTCGGTCTGCTGCTTGAACTCGAGGTCCTCGATCTCCTCCTCGAGCTCCTCTAAGTCCTTGCCCTCGTCGAGCTCGAGGTCGGACTTCATCTCCTCGACCTTGTCGAAGAGCTCGTTGGCCTTCGCGTTGAGCTCGTTGCGCTGCTCCTTGTGCTCCTGGACCAGCTCGTTCAGCTCGTCGCGCTTCTCGCGGTGTTCCTGGGCCTCGTCGACCTTCTCGCGGGTCTTGGCGTTCAGGTCGTCGCGTTTGGACGCGCGCTCCGACGCCATCTGGTTCAGCTCGTTTCGTCGGTCTCGAAGCTGACCGGCGCGTTTGATGAGCTGTCCTTTGGATTCGTTTTCGAGGTCGTCCTCCGTGAGTTCGACGTTCTTGCTTGTGTCTACCATGTTAGTCAATCCTCTGTGCCTTCCCCTCACCGGCGGCTGACAGGCGCTGCTGACCGGGTGTAACTGACCGTGGATAAGGATTCCCTGTCATTCTGTCGAGCGAGCGATGCTGCCGGAACGCCGGTGACGTTCTGGTATCAGTTAGTAGCGCGGGTTCGAACATAAAAGTATCGGTCACTGAACCCCTGAAAACAGTTAGCAAGCGGCCCAGCAAGGGTGTAAACGGTTCACACACCCTGCGGGAGCACTTATAAATAGTACTCGTTGTACACGGTCCGGTCCGACAGCGTGAGCAGCAGTTCGACTTCCTCGGCGTCCGGCGGGATCCGGGCCGCACCGGCGTCGACCCGGTCGCCGGGCGCGGCCGACAGCTCCGCCGTCCCCTCGGCGTCCCCGGCGGCCCAGGAGAGCGTCGGCTCGACGGTCTCAGGGCCGTCGTTGACGACCGTGATCCCGACGGCTCCGGGTTCCGGTGGCTCGTCGATCACGGCCTGTACCGGCTCGAACGACTGCGAGAGCGCCTCGTAGGCGGGCTTTGCCGCCCCGTCGTGTGCGAGGACGCCCATCCCCGCACCCGGCGCGGCGTCCCGCAGCGCGAAGGCCGCGGCCACGTCCGTCCCGCGCCGACGGAGCGTCTCGGTCACCGTCTTCAGCGTCGTCGCCTGAGACGCGCCCGACTCGTCGGCGTCGTCCGTCCCGACCGCGACCTCGTGGGCCCGCGCGTCGAACCCCGGAACGTCGCCGTCGCTGTCGCCGGCGGCCGCCAGTGCCCCCGCGCCGTACTCGCCGACGATCCCTTCCAGATCCGGGTACCGGTCGAGCAGCCACCCGATGTCGGTCGCCGTCCCGTACGACCAGCCCGGATACAGGTGGGCGGCGTCCGGGTCGGTGCCGGGCGGGCCGGCGACCGGCACCGTCGGCGTCCCCTCGGGGAACGCCTCGGCGACCTCCTCGGCCGGCCCCCGGTCGTACGAGGTCCGCCACGCCCGCCAGCGGAGGCGATACCGGCTCGTCCGACCCGCGCCGAGCGGGTCCGCGAAGGGCGCGCGCGGGTCGTCGTGGACGCCGTACAGCGAGACGCTCGGGTGGTGGTCGTACTCGTCGGCGAGCGCGGCGGCCAGTTCGCGGCCGCGGTCGGGGTCGAACTCGCGGTTCCCCGTCAGTGGGAGGTCCTGCCAGACGAGCAGCCCCGCCTCGTCGGCCGCCTCGTGGAGGTCGTGGGGCGGGACGTGTGCGTGGGCTCGAAGGAGGTTCGCGTTCGCGTCGGCCGCCCGCTGCACGTCCCCCGTCGGGTCGTCCGACGGGAGGACGTTCAGCCCGCGAGCGTGCACCTGCCGCCCGTTCACGTACAGGCCATCGTCCCCGTACGACACCGTCCGAAGCCCGGTCGTCGCGCTCGCGCTCGCCTCGCCGAGCTTCGCACGGACCGTGTAGCGGTGCTGTGGCCCGTGGTCGGCCGGCCACCACCACGACGGGTCTCGGACCCGTATCTCCCGGCGCACCCTCGTCCGCTCGCCGGCGTCGGCGGTCACCTGTGCGCGCTCCATCGCGCCGCCGCCGCGGAACCCCTCCGGGCGCAGCGAGAACGTCACGTAGTCGTCGACCGCCTCCGCGGCGTCGACCGCGACGGACGCCTCGATGGTCGCGTCGTCGCCGTCGACGTGCGGGCTGACGGTCAGGTCGTCGAGAAACGTCGGCTGACGGACCCGGACGTGTGCACCCCACCGGATCCCCGGGACGCCGGCGTCGTCCGGCAACTGGTCGGTCCGCTCGACGCCGCCGAACGCGTCCTCGGGCGCGCGGCACTCCACGACGAGTTCGTTGCGCTCCTGCGGCTCGAACTCCCGCCGGAACGGGACGAAGTAGGCGTCGTGCTCGCCGAGCAGGTCGCCGTTGAGCCAGACCCGGGCGTGGGCGTACAGCCCCCGGAGGTCGAGCAGCGTGCGCTGGGCGGCGTCGCTCCGCGGGTCGTCGAACGACAGGCGGTAGGCGACCGCCGACTCGCCGGCGAACCGCTCGGGCTGTCCCGGTACCGATACGTCCTCCCACTCCCCGGCGCTCGGCGGCTCCCCGTCGTCGCTCGGGTCGACCGCCGCGGCCGTCCACGTCCCCGTCATCACTACTCGGGCCACCGCACCCCTGCGAAATAGGTTTTACGTCGTCTCCTCGCCCGGTCGGGTTTCGGTGCCGGCGTTTCCCATCCGGCATGGGGAAACTGCCGCCTGTACCGCCCCGAGCTATCAGTTTCACTTTCACTCCGGGGACGGGTCGCTTTGACAAGGGGTCGCGCAGAATCCCCGGATATGCTCGAACGGCTCACCGCCACGTGCGAGGCCGCCGGCTGCGACCGCGCGCTCGACGACGGCAACGCCATGCTGGAGATGGAGCGCGACGGCGGCGTCCGCCGCGCCTACGAGTGCGACTGCGGCGCGGTCACCGTCACCGTCGTCGATCCGTCTCGCTAAGTGGGGCGACCCGATACCGGCGGCCATGGACGAAGTCGTCCGCGCTCGCGGCCACGAGAACGTGACCGCCGAGCACGGCAGCACGTTCGAGGTGACGACCGACGACTACCTCACGCCGGCCGGCGACTGCATCCTCGCCGTCGAGGCCGATCGCGCGCCGGCGGACTTCGACCCCGAGTTCGTCGCGGCCTGCCGTGACGCCGACGCGACGATCACCGCCACCTTTGAGGCCGACGGCCACGTCGAGACGGTCCGGGGCCGCGGCGACCCGGACCTGGAACTGACGAGCGAGCGGAGCATGGTGGGCCGCACCAGCGACTACGTCGACGAGCGCACGTTCCTGCTCGGAGCCGACTTCGCCGCCGCCGAGTTCGACCGCGACCTCGTCGCGGCGCTCGCCGACGGGGCGGCGCTGACGGTGACAGTTACGGTGGAGTAAGAACGAACGAAACGGCTAGCAACGCTACTCGTCGGAGCGGTCGCGCTTACGCCGGATAAGGAACCGGGAGAGCAGCGCAGGCCCTTGCTGGCTTCGCTGACCTTTGTCGGACCGTTCGGCAGCGTCGCTATCGGTCATACGATATGCTAACCGGTCGAGGGTCAAAAAACCACGCCATACCCGATCAGCGCGACGCCGGACAGCAACGCGAGCTGCGTGATCAGGAGTAGCCTCGCATTGAGCCAGGTCGTCGTCCCGTTTTCGTCGATCCAGACCGCGTACGTTCGAAGCAGGTCCTCGTCCCACGAAACGTCCTGATCGAAGTCGTCCTCGACGAGCTGGTGGATATACCGTTTCGTCGGGCCGACGTGGACGCTCGATTCGCTGTACGTGTAAACGCCGAAACAGAGGGACGCAAAGAGGAACCCACCGCCGAGACGAACCGACACACCACTGAAGGCGTCCGCCCCGGCGATCTCCCGAGCCGAGATCAGGATCCCGATCAGGACGATCGTGATTCGGACGGTCCGCATGGCTTTGTCGTCGATATCGGCGACCGTTTGTTGCTGTGCTTCCAGCACACAGCGTGCCTCTTCGTACGTTGTCTGGAGTCGTTGGCTCTCCCAGCCATCCGACTCGTTCGGTTCCTTGCTGCCTTCCATCCGAACGATCGCGAAAGCTACCGCTGGGGACTAAATAATTCCGACCACAGACAGTTGAACCAATCATCGGCGACTGACTGTCACGGTCACCGTCGAGTAACGGGAGGCATTTCTCCCCCGCGCTCCAAGGCTCGTCCATGTCCGACGACGCCGAGCCGACGGAGAACATCAGCGGCGGGACGGAGGGCTGGGAGGCGTTCGCCGACGACGGCGAGGAGGCGACCACCCGGGCCGAGGCCGTCGTCGACCGCCTCGGCGAGCTGTACTGGCAGAAGGCGTACGGCGGGCGCGACGCGTTCGAGTGTCTCGTCCGCACTATCCTGAGCCAGAACACCAGCGACGTGGCGAGCCAGCCGGCCCACGATGCGCTGATGGACCGGTACGGAGGAGACGACAAGGATCTGGCGGAAGCCCTGGCCGCCGCCGAGCAGTCACGGCTCGCCGAAACCATCTCGTCGGCTGGCCTGTACAACCAGAAATCCGAGGTGATCATCGACGCCGCCGAGTGGGTGCTGGACGAGTTCGGCTCCGAGGCGGCGTTCGACGAGTTCGTCCGGACCGGCGACCCCGACGAAGTCCGGGACACCCTGCTGTCGGTGACCGGCGTCGGGCCGAAGACGGCCGACTGCGTCCTGCTGTTCTCGGGCGGACGCGGTGGGGTGTTTCCCGTGGACACGCACGTCCACCGGATCGCGCGCCGCCTCGGGGTCGCGCCGGCCGACGCCGACCACGAGGGCGTCCGCGCGGCGCTGGAGCAGGCTGTCCCCGCCGAGAAATGTGGTTTCGGCCACACCGCGATGATCCAGTTCGGCCGGGAGTACTGCACGGCGCGCAAGCCGGCCTGTCTCGACGACCCCGAGGCGTGCCCGATGTCGGAACTGTGCGACCAGGTCGGCGTCTACCCGGCGACGGGCGAGGTGGAGGACCCGGCGGACGCCGCGGCCGGCGACTGAGCGCCGCGGGACCGTCTCTCTGCGGTCGTCACGGGTCGACCGGGCAACCCCGGATCATGCCGCCGCGCATCCCGTCGGCCAGCCAGTACAGCGACAGCAGGAGGACGCCCAGCGACAGGAGCGCGAACTCCAGGCCATCGAGGGGGAGCAGCGTCAGCAGCCCGGTCGCGCCGAACAGCGAGAGCAGGCCGGCGAGCACCGTCGACCCGCAGGCCGCACAGCCCGCGCCGAGCGTGCCCAGCACCACGCCGGCGGCGCTCCCGGTGCCGCCCCGCAGCGTGGCGTGTTCGACCAGGTGGTAGGCGACCAGCGCGACGTTGACGCCGATCAGCGCGGCGACGGCGAGCAGGATCCCCGTCTCGGCGGCGGTGTACGCGGTCGGGCTGACGACCGGGTAGAGGTTCACGAGGATCCCGAGTCGGTTCTCGACGGGGAGCGAGCCGCCGAGCACGAGCGCGTTGATCAGCCCGACGTTCAGCGTGTAGACGAACAGCGTCAGACCGACGAGCGCGGCGACGACCGCCAGCAGCGCGTAGCGCGGGACGCCGAGCACGAGCCGGGCGGTACGGCCGACCAGTCGCCAGTCGCCAGTGGCGGTGGGGAGGTCCGGCGTCATACCCCGAGTGCGTTGGCGTACACGTCGTAGCTCTGTGCCCCCGTCACGAGCGTCCGGAACTCGCCGCCCGAGAACAGCGCGACGGTCGGCGTCGCGGACACGTCGGCGTCCTCGCCGTCCGTCAGGTCCTGCTGGACGGCGTCGTCGTACGTCTCCGCCCGGGCGTCTTCGACGACCCCGGCGGCGTCCACTTCGGTCTCGTCGGCGAGGAACGCCTCGGTCCGGTCGAGGACGTTGTCGGTCCCGAACGCCGACTGCTCGGCGTAGTAGTGCGCTTTCAGCGCCCAGAACGCCGCCTCGTCGCGGTCGTACGTCGCCTCCATCGCCTGCACGGCGGGCTTGCCCCAGTCGTACACTACCGGGAACACGCGGTAGACGAACGCGGCGTCGCCCGGATCGACGAGTTCGTCGCGGATCCGCGGGAACGTCTCCGTCTCGAAGCGACGGCAGGTGGGACAGGACGGGTCCTCGAACGCGACCAGCAGGTCCTCGGCGTCGTCGGGGTCGCCGAGCGCGGGCTGGGCAGCGAGGTTGCGGGCGGCCGGATGGTCCGACTGGCCGCTGCTGCTGCCGCCCCCGCCGCCCAGACAGCCGGTCAGCCCCGCGACGCCGGTGCCGACCGCGCCGAGAAGCGCACGCCGTCTCATTGCCGGCTGTTCGGCCGCCCGCGGCATGAACCGCCCGCGCTCTTGCGGGGCCGCCGCACGGCCGTCACTGCGCCAGCAGGACGACCGCGGCGGTCGCGAGACCGACGCCGGCCACGTCGGTCGCCTCGACGGACTCGCCAAGCACCACGACGCCGAGCAGCGCGGCGACGACGAAGTACAGCGCGCTCACCGTCGTGACGACGCTGGTCCGCCCGCGCTCTAACCCGGCGTAGAACGCGACCGCGCCGATCCCGGCGAACACACCGGCGACGAGCGCGATGCCGATGCCTGTCCGGGCGGTCGACAGCGTGTCGTCCCGGGCCGCGACGTAGCCCAGCGCGACCACGACGCTCGCCGCGTAGGAGAACACCATCGCCGACACGGGGTCGATATGCTTCGTCGCCACGTCGGCCAGCAGCGCCCACACGCCCCACGCCAGCATCGCCAGCACCGCGAACAGTATGTCGGACTCGCCATACTCGCCGTTCGGTCGGCCCCGTGCTAACGGCTTCGGACGGACCCGGGCCGGCGTGGACTGTTTTGGTTTCAACCGATGTGGTCACCAGTACGGTCACCGATGTGGTCGCCGAACCGATCGGGTGACGCCCTCCCCTCTGAATAGCACACGATCACTGAACCAGTCAGCAGACGATCACCGAACCAGCCATACGGCCGGCGCGAGCCCGCGGCGCTTGCACGCGCCGCGGGCGAGCGGACGGGGAAGGGCAGGTTAGCAGCTGTCGGTTACAGTATAGCAAGCATACGGCGGCGGAGCCGCCGTTTCACCCCGAACGAGCGCAGCGAGTGAGGGGCCTTTTTCATCGACGTTTTTGCCGGGAGGGTGCCCGCAGCAGGCCGACGGCCTGCGAGGACACCCGACCGGGAAAAAGGTCGTTTATACGAAGCGGAACGTTTCCAGGTTCTTCGGCGCGAACGTCCGCATGTTGTAGTCGTGGTACAGCGCCGACGAGAGGTCCTGCACCGACGACTCGTCGCCGTGGACGCAGAGCACCTTCTCGGGGCGGGGGTTCATCGTCTTCACGAAGTTCTCCAGCCCCTGCCGGTCGGCGTGGCCGGAGAAGCCGTCGACGGTCTCGGTTTCCATCTTCAGCGTGAGCGTGTCGCCGCCGCGGCGGCCGCCGTTGCCCCGGTCGTCGATGGGGATCTCGTCCCAGCCGCTCTGGATGCGGCTACCCAGCGTCCCCTGGGCCTGGTAGCCGACGAACGTGAGGGTGTTGTCGGGGTCGCTGCCGAAGTGGCGGAGCCAGGACATGATGGGGCCGCCCTCGATCATGCCGGAGGTCGAGAGGACGATGCAGGGCTCGCCGTCGGCGACCTCGCGGCGCTCCTCCTCGCCGCCGTCGATGTGGTTGAACTGGTCGGCGAGGAACGGGTTCTCGTCGTCGTGGAAGATGCGGTCACGCAGGTCGTCACGGAGGTACTCGGGGTAGGTGGAGTGGATGGCCGTCGCCTCCCAGATCATGCCGTCGAGGTGGACCGGCATCTCCGGGATGTCGCCGTTTCGCATGGCCTCCTCCAGCACGAGCATCATCTCCTGGGAGCGGCCGACGGCGAACGCCGGGATGAGCACCTTCCCGTCGCGGTCGTACGTCTCGTTGATGACCTCCTTCAGCTTGCGCTCGGAGTCCTCCTGGTCGGTCTGGTAGTCGTTGCGACCGCCGTAGGTGGATTCGAGCACGAGCGTCTCGACGCGCGGGAAGTCGTTGACCGCGCCGTTGAACAGGCGGGTGTCGTCGTAGTGGATGTCGCCGGAGAAGGCGACGTTGTACAGGCCGTCGCCGATGTGGAAGTGGGAGACGGCGGAGCCGAGGATGTGGCCGGCGTTGTGGAGGGTGAGCTTCACGTCCGGCGCGATGTCGGTCACGTCGCCGTACTCAAGCGGGATGGTGTGTTTGATCGCCTCGCGGACCATCTCGGAGTCGTAGGGGGGTGCGCGGCCCTCCTTGGCGGCCACGTCGAGGTAGTCCAGCTGGAGCAGGCCCATCAGGTCCCGGGTCGGCTCCGTCGTGTATATCGGGCCGTCGTAGCCGTACTTGAACAGGAGGGGGATGAGCGCCGAGTGGTCGAGGTGGGCGTGTGTGAGGACGACGGCGTCGATGTTCTGCGCGCCCGCGCCGAGCGCCTCGGGCACCTGGAGGTACGGCACCTCGCCCTCCGCGCCGGGCTTGTCGCCGCAGTCGATGAGGATGCGCGTCTCGGGCGTCGAGAGGACGAAGGAGGCGCGCCCGACCTCGCGGCAGCAGCCGAGCGTGGTGATCCGGACGTACTCCTCGTCGGACATCTCCTCGCGGTGGATCTGCCGGCCGACGCGCTCGAGCACGTCGCGGCGGTCGTCGCGTTCCTGCTTGAGGAAGTTCCGGACGTTCGAGACGGTGGAGGACTCGATCGGCGGCGTGCGGACGACCTCGGGCGTCCAGCCGACCTTCTGGGTGATCTCCCGGAGCGTCGAGCCGTGGCGGCCGATCACCATGCCGGGTTTCTCGGCCTCGATGACGACCTCGCCGGTGTCGGCGTGGAAGTCGAGGTCGGTCACGCCCGCGTCCTCGGGGATGACGTTCCTGATCTGCTCGCGAGCGTCGCGGGGCTCGGAGAGCACGTCCGGGTCCGGGCGGACGGTGATTCGCTTGCGGAGCTTGCTGGCGAGCTGTCGGATCAGGTCGCCCTTCTGCGCGAACTTCTTCGGGTCGCGGGTGTACACGACGAGCTCGGGGCCCTCGTACTTGACGTCGGACACCGAGATGTCGTTCGGCAGTTCGCTCGTGATCTCTTCGTGCAGGTCGTCGAGTTGTTGTTCAACGGAACTCATAGTGAGAACTGAGTAGCGTCGTCGGGGTCTTCCGGTACCGGTGGGCCGCTCGCGCTCCGCCGCCGGCCGGCCGCGGGGGTCCCGCGGTCGGCGTCCCGTGAGACGGACTACAGCAGTCCGTAGCAGGCGGTTCGTCACTGTGTCGTAACACGGTACACATAGCGATATCGTCCCGGTTGTGTGTGGGTAGCGCGTCGGTCGAGGCGCTCGGGGATCGGTCCCACGATGCGCGGGAAGGTCCGGAAGAACCCGCTTACTCGGCCATATTACTTCCTTGTTATAAAAGCCTTCGCAATACCGGGCAGTCGCGGGGCCGTCGCCCGAAGCGTATTGCCCGGTCGTGCCCTACGGTCCCACGATGCATCTCACCCCCGACACAGTGGCCGCGGAGCGCGACCGGGTCCGGGAGCGCGCGGACGTGGTGGTGCCGCTGGTCAACGACCTCCGGACGGAGTTCTCGGAACTGTTCGACACCGACGTCGACCCGGTGACCGCGGCGGCGTACCGCGACGAGGTCGACGCCGTCTTCGCGGACGGGGACCTGGCGGTCAACGTCGCCGCGCTCGTGGGGCTGTTGCGCGGTCTGGACGTCGAAACGGACTACCCGGGCTTCGTGGTCGACGAACTGCTCGGCCGCCAGCTCGCGGGCATGATCGCCGGCGGCCAGCCGCTCGGCCTGCTCGGCGAGGCGGCGTTTCACTACGCGGACGTCCGCCACCACCCGCCGGACGCGACCGCGGGCAGCGACGACCTGGACGCCGCGCTCGCCGCGGGGTTCCAGACGCGGCTGCCCGGCTGGGACTGGACCGAGGGGCCGAGCCCGTTCCGGGTGGATTAGTACGCCGCCCGGAGGTGGGCCGTCACGTCGTCGACGCGGGCCGGGTCGTACGTCCAGACGCCGCGGTACTCGCCGGGGTCGTGTTCCTCGGCCAGCAGCGCGCACTTGTTCTCGTCGCTGCCCCCGCCCTCGAAGACGACGAACCACACCGCGCTGATCTCGTCGTCGTCGGTCACGTGGGTCCGGACGCCCGGAATCGCTGGCCGGTCCCACTCGGCGGCCACGTAGAGGTGGACGGCCAGGTCGTCGCGCTCGCCGAACCGCTCGTACACCGACCGCTGTGCCGCCAGCGCCTCGGGGCGCTGGAAGCCGACGTACAGCGTGCCGCGGCCGACCCGCCACGCGCGGTCCTCTATCTCCCGGGTCGTTGCGAGCAGCTGTCGCCTGTCGCTGGCGGCGAACGCCGCCCCCTCGAACAGGTCCATGAACCGGCGGAAGGCGTCGTCGCGCCGCTCCCCCGGCCGGCGGGGGGACGGGGATAATCCGTCCCGGACGTGGGCCACCGGGAGCGCGCCGCGAAACTCGCCGTCGCGTCGGACGACGACGAAGCCGTCGGTCCCGTCGTTCGGATACCGGCGGTGCGTCACGGTGACGTTACGGGCGGCGAACAGGTCGGCGAGGTCGTCGAACGGCTTCGGTGCGTACACGCCGACCTCCACCGCGTCCGCCCGCGCCTCGGCGATGGCTCCCCGGAGGCTCATCGGGGGTCCCCGCCCGGCGTGCGTTCCCGGTCGGTCGCCGGATAGTTCGGGGTCGCCCCCTCGCCCGCCACGGTGCGCGCGAGGTCGAGCAGCGTCTCGACGGGTTCGGGAAGGGTGTCGAGCGCGACGCGTTCGCGGTCGCGGCCGTAGTCGACGATCCCCCGGTCGTCGAGAAGGGGGAGCTGCGCGTGGTCGAGTTCGATCCGGATCCGGACCCGTCGCTCCGGCGGGACGAACGTCCCTTCGGCGGCGGCCCGCCGGCCGGCCACGACGTCGGCGAGTTCGGCCAGCGTCGCGTCGCCGTGCTCGCGCAGGTAGTTGAGGACGGCGCGACGCTCCGCGCTGGCGAGCAGTTCGAAGGCGTCGTCGACAGCCTCGGGGTCGGCCTGGTGGTCCGACCCACCGCTCGTCCGCCCCTCGTTTGTCATAGGTTGGCACACGATCCGGTCGGTGAAGAAACCTTTCGTTCCCAACTGGTAGGTCCGGAACGCCCCCGCTCGCCAACACGGCGCGTTTATTACTCCGGTGGCACGACCAAAGGGCATGAGCGACGAGCAGGATCTCGGGATCACCGAGAGCAAGGAGCACAGCCCCGGCGACTGGTACGCCGAGGTCGTCCAGAAGGCGGGCCTCGCGGACTACGCGCCGATGGGCGGGTTCATCGTCACCCGGCCCCGCGGCTACGCCCTCTGGGAGTCGATCCAGGACCACCTCGACGGCTGGTTCAAGGACACCGGCGTCACGAACGCCTACTTCCCGCTCTTTATCCCCGAGAGCTACCTCGAACGGGAGAAGGACATCGTCGAGGGGTTCGACCCCGAGGTGGCGTGGGTCACCAAGGGCGGCCACGACGAACTGGAGGAGCGACTGGCGGTCCGGCCGACGAGCGAGAGCATCATCGCGCCGTTCATGGCCAAGTGGACCCGGAGCTACCGCGACCTCCCGCTGCGCCTGAACCAGTGGTGCAGCGTCGTCCGCTGGGAGGCGACGGAGACGAAGCCGTTCTTCCGCACCAAGGAGTTCCTCTGGCAGGAGGGCCACACCGCCCACGAGGACGGCGACGAGGCGTGGAACGAAACGATGACTCGCCTCGACCAGTACGAGCGCCTGTACGAGGACGTGCTCGCCATCCCGGTGCTGCGCGGCCGCAAGCCCCCCCACGACAAGTTCCCCGGCGCGGACACGACGACGACCGTCGAGGCGCTGATGCCCGACGGCAAGTCCGTGCAGGGTGGCACCAGCCACTACCTCGGTCAGTCGTTCGCGGAAGCGTTCGACATCACGTTCGTCGACGAGGACGAGGAGGAGTCCGTCGCCCACACGACCTCGTGGGGGCTCTCCTGGCGCGCGCTCGGCGCGCTGATCATGACCCACAGCGACGACCAGGGGCTCGTGCTCCCCCCGACCGTCGCCCCCACGCAGGTCGCCATCGTCCCCATCTGGCAGGAGGACACCAAAGACGAGGTGCTCGACTACGCCGAAGGGATCGCCGACGACCTGGAGGCCGCCGGCGTCAGCGTCGAACTCGACGACCGCGACGAGCGCAACCCCGGCTTCAAGTTCAACGAGCACGAGCTGAACGGCGTCCCCGTCCGCTTCGAGATCGGCCCGAACGAGGTCGAGGAGGACCGGGTCACTGTCGTCCACCGGCCCGACGGAGAGTCGGTCGAGGCGGACCGCGACGGCATCGCCGACGCCGTCGAGGACCACTTCGACGCGGTCCACGACAAGCTGTACGAGGCCGCCGAGGAGAACCTCGAAGAGAACGTCCGCAAGGCCTACAGCCCGGAGGACATCCTCGGGACCATCGGTCGCTACGGCGGCTACGTGAAGACGCCGTGGTGCGGCGACGAGGCCTGCGAGACCGCGATCAAGGAGGAGATCGCCGCCGAGATCGTGATGACGCCGCTGGACAGGGACGCGGAACCGATCGGCGACGACTGCGGCGTCTGCGGGGACGAGGCCGTCGAGACGGCGTACTTCGCCAAGTCGTACTGACGGCTCCTTCTCTCCGTCTCAGCCGACGAGCGTGACGTACAGCGCGACGGTCCACACGAGCCCCCCGATCCCTTCTATCGCAAGCAGCGTCGCGGTGCGGACCGGCACGGCGAGCAGGTAGCCCAGCGGGCGCAGCGCCCGCGGCAGGCCCCCGGCCGTGTCGAGCAGGCCGTCCGTGTCCGACGGACTCGGGATCGCGGTCCACGCGAAACAGCCCCCGAGCCAGAGGAAGGGGATCGCGACCGTCGATCCGAGCCACTCGGCAAGCGCGAACGCGGCGACGGCGAGGACGCTGTTGACGGCGAAGGGCGCGACGGCGATGGCGAAGTCCGCCCCGAACCGGTCGGTCGGCGCGTGGTCGACGAACGCGTCCTTCCCGAAGGGGTTGAGCGAGGGCGTCGAGTGAACCTCGACGCCGCTCAGGCGACAGGCGGCGACGTGGGCGTACTCGTGGGTCAGGATCCCCGGCGCGAGGACGAGCGTGAGGGGGACGTACCAGACGGCGCGGAGGGTCGACCGGAGCAACATCCGGCGGTGATAGGGGTGCCGGCCGATAAACGCTGACGGTGTCCCTCATGGTTCGGCCGGGACCGCGCGGGCACCGCTCCGACCGACCGTTCGGGCGGACCCGTCGAATCAGCGTTGTCGAGAGATCACTGAAAAACCATTATGATTGAGATACACCATGGGATTCGGTGAATACATGATCGAAATTCACGGGAATCCAGTATTCAGGTTTAGTATCTCTACGTGATGGCCCTCCGCAACGTCGTTCGATCACGCCACTATGTCCCAACGTACGTTCGGATAAATAGATTATATCTCCTAGTATGTGTTGGTACTCCACTTAACCATTTAGGAGTAACCTCTTATTGGAGCAGCCGCCACTCCGGCGTATGACTGACCATCACGGACAGGTATCCCCCGACCGACACGAGGGACTCGCGGACCCGACCGACGAGCGGTCCAACTGCGGCGTCGGCGTGGTCATGGACCTCGACGACGGGACGAGCCACGACGTCGTCGCCGACGGCCTCGAACTGCTGGAGAACCTCGAACACCGCGGCACGACCGGCGCGGAGGAGTCGACGGGCGACGGTGCCGGCGTCCTCCTCCAGACGCCACACGGTTTCTTTGCCGACGAACTCGACGTGTCGCTGCCCGACACCTACGCCGTCGGGTCGCTGTTCCTGCCACAGGACGATGACGCCGCGGCCGACCTGATGGCCCTCGTCGAGGAGACGCTTGCCGAGCACGACATCGACGTCTTCCACTGGCGCGACGTGCCGACCGACAACGCGGACCTCGGCGCGACCGCGATCGACTCCGAACCGGACGTGTCCCAGTGTTTCGTCCGCCCCGACGGCCTCGACCGCGAGGCGTTCGACCGCGCGCTGTACGTCGCCCGCCGGGCGCTGGAGAACCGCGTCGAGGACGAGCGGCCGCCGGGCCACGAACGGTTCTACGTCTGTTCGCTCGACCGCGAGACGCTCGTCTACAAGGGCCTGCTCAAGGGCGAGCAGGTCGCCGGCTACTACCCCGACCTGACCGACGAGCGCGTCGCGTCGACGTTCGCCATGGTCCACGCGCGGTTCTCGACGAACACGCTCGGCGCGTGGCATCTCGCCCACCCCTACCGGAACATCATCCACAACGGCGAGTTCAACACCATCCAGGGCAACATCAACTGGATGCGCGCCCGGGAGACCGACCTCGAAAGCGAGACGCTCGGCGACGACATCGAGGAGCTCAAGCCGATCATCAACGACCCGGAGCAGTCCGACACCGCCTCCGTCGACAACGCGCTCGAACTGCTGATGGAGGACGGCCGGGACCTCCCTCACGCGCTCCGGATGCTCATCCCCGAGGCGTGGCGCGACGACGACGCGATGGACGCGGACCGCAAGGACTGGTACGACTTCCACGCCTCGCTGGTCGAGCCATGGGACGGGCCCGCCCTCGTCGCAGCGACGGACGGCGAGCGCGTCGGCGCAGTGCTCGACCGCAACGGCCTGCGCCCCTGCCGCTACGACGTGACGACGGACAACACGCTCGTGATGGCCAGCGAGGCCGGCGCGCTGGAGACCGACCCCTCGGAGATCCGCGAGCGTGGTCGCCTCCAGCCGGGCCAGCTGTTCCTCGCGGACCCTTCGGAGGGCCGGGTCATCCCGGACGCCGAGGTGTTCGACGACCTCGTCGACGAGCAGTACGGCGAGTGGGTCGACGACGAGCAGGTCCACCTCCACGAGGTGGCCGACGCCGACGACCGCCAGCCCCGGACCAGCGTCGACGACCTGCGTGCCTTCCAGTCGACGTACGGCTACACCCACGACGAACTGGAGAACATCATCGAGCCGATGATGAAACAGGGGAAAGACCCCGTCGGCTCGATGGGCGACGACACGCCGCTGTCGGTGCTGTCGGACTTCAACCGCCCGCTGTTTACCTACTTCAAGCAGCTGTTCGCGCAGGTGACGAACCCGCCGCTGGACTACATCCGCGAGGAACTGGTGACGAGTCTCGAAACCCGCCTCGGCTTCCAGCGCAACCTGCTCGACGAGTCGTCCGACCACGCCCGGCAACTCGTCGCCGACTCGCCGGTGCTGACCGACGCCGAGACGGCCGCCGTCAGGAACCTCTCGGCCAACGGCCTCTCGTCGGCGACCGTTGACATCACGTACGACCCGGACGGCGACCTCCAGGCGGCTGTCGAGCGCGTCCGCGACGACGCCCGCGAAGCGATCGAGGGGGGCAACGACGTGGTCGTCCTCTCCGACCGGGCGACCGGCCCCGACCGCGTCCCGATCCCGAGCCTGCTGGCGATGGGCGGCGTCCACCACCACCTCGTCCGCAACGGCCTGCGCAACCACGCCGGGATCGTCGTCGAGTCCGGCGACCCCCGCGCGGTCCACCACCTCGCCACGCTCGTCGGCTACGGTGCCGACGCCGTCAACCCCTACCTCGCCTTCGCGACCATCGAGGACATCGTCGCCGGCGAGGACGGCGCGGACGTGGCGGACGCCGTCGAAGCGTTCGTCGGCGCGCTGGAGGACGGCCTGCTGAAGACGATGGCGAAGATGGGCATCTCCACGATGGAGAGCTACCAGGGCGCACAGATCTTCGAGGCCGTCGGGCTTGACGACGATTTCGTCGCGGAGTACTTCGAGGGGACGGAGGCCCGCACCGGCGGCATCGGTATCGAGGACATCGAGGCCGACCTGGAGGACCGCCACCGCGCCGCCTTCGACGACGCCGACATCGAGCGTCAGGGCGAGTACGAGCACCGCTCGGACGGCATCCACCACCAGTGGAACCCCGAGACGGTCGGCACGCTCCAGCAGGCGGTGCGGCAGGGCGACTACGACACGTACCGCGACTTCGCCGAACTGATCAACGACCAGAACGAGAACCTCCAGACCCTGCGGGGGCTGCTGGAGTTCGACACCGACGAGCGCGAGTCGATCCCGGTCGAGGAAGTCGAGCCCATCGCCGACATCGTCGAGCGGTTCTCGACGGCAGCCATGTCGCTCGGGTCGCTGTCGCCCGAGGCCCACGAGAACAACTCCATCGCGATGAACCGGCTCGGCGGCAAGTCCAACTCCGGCGAGGGCGGCGAGCCGCCCGAGCGGTTCGGCACCGAGAAGGAGTGCAACGTCAAGCAGGTCGCATCGGGCCGGTTCGGCGTCACCTCCGGCTACCTCGCCAGCGCAGACGAGCTACAAATCAAGATGGCGCAGGGCTCCAAGCCCGGCGAGGGCGGCCACCTGCCCGGGATGAAGGTCAACGAGATGATCGCCCACGTCCGGCACGCGACGCCCGGCGTCGGCCTCATCTCGCCGCCGCCGCTGCACGACATCTACTCCATCGAGGACCTGAAGCAGCTGATCCACGACCTGAAGGCCGCCAGCCCGGACGCCGACATCAACGTCAAGCTCGTCTCCGAGGCGGGCATCGGCACCATCGCGGCCGGCGTCGCCAAGGCCAACGCCGACGTGGTCCACATCTCCGGCCACGACGGCGGCACGGGCGCGAGTCCGCGCACCTCGATCAAGAACGCCGGCCTGCCGTGGGAGCTCGGCCTCGCCGAGGCCAACCAGATGCTCGTCGGCACGGACCTGCGCGACCGCATCCGCGTCTCCGTCGACGGCGGCATGAAGACCGGCCGCGACGTGGCCGTCGGCGCGCTGCTCGGTGCCGAGGAGTACGTGTTCGGCACGGCGTCGCTGGTCACCTCCGGCTGCGTGATGGCCCGCCAGTGCCACAAGAACACCTGCCCGGTCGGCGTCGCCACCCAGCGTGAGGAACTGCGCAACCGCTTCCCCGGCGAACCCGAGCACGTCATCAACTACATGACGTTCATCGCCCAGGAGCTCCGGGAGATCATGGCCGAACTCGGCTTCGAGACGGTCGACGAGATGGTCGGCCGCGTCGACGTGCTCGCCCAGCGCGACGACGTGGACCACCCGAAGGCGCGTAACGTCGACCTCTCGGGCGTGCTCGCCGAACCGGACGGCGACCAGCGCCGGAAGGTCCGCGAGCAGACTCACGAGGTCGACGACGCGCTCGACTGGGAGCTGATCGACGCCGCCGAGCCGGCGCTGGCGGACGGCGAACCGGTCGACCTGCTGACCGACGTGTCGAACGTCGACCGCGCCGTCGGCGCGACGCTCTCCCACGAGGTGTCGTCGCGCCACGGCGTGACGGGGCTGCCGGACGACGCGATCACCGTCGACCTGCACGGCACCGCCGGGCAGAGCTTCGGCGCGTTCCTGGCCAGCGGCGTCTCGATGCATCTGACCGGCAGCGCCAACGACTACGTCGGGAAGGGGCTCTCCGGCGGCAAGCTCTCGGTGACGATGCCGGAGAACGCCGCCTACGAGGCCGACGAGAACGTCTGCATCGGCAACGTCGCGCTGTACGGCGCGACCGAGGGCGAGGCATACATCAACGGCGTCGCCGGCGAGCGCTTCGCGGTGCGCAACTCCGGCGTCAAGGCCGTCGTCGAGGGCGTCGGCGACCACGGCTGCGAGTACATGACCGGCGGCGCCGTCGCCGTGCTCGGCGACGTGGGCAAGAACTTCGCGGCCGGGATGTCCGGCGGCGTCGCCTACGTCCTGGACGAGGACGGCGACTTCGCCGAGCGGGCGAACACCGGTATGGTGAGCGTCTCCGACACGCTCGGGGAGTCCGACCGCCGGATGCTCCGCCGCCTCGTCGAGAACCACGTCGCCTACACCGACAGCGAGCGCGGCGCGGAGATACTCGACAACTGGGAGGCGTACGTCGAGCAGTTCGCCGTCGTGATGCCGGACGCCTACCACCGCGTCATCACCGAGGAGGGAGCCGAGGACGTGCGCGAGTCGCCGCCCGAAGCGGCGACGGTCGACGCCGAGGCGGACGCCTCCGGCTTCGCCGCCTCGACGGACGACTGAGCGCGTCTCAGTTCCAGCCGTTCCGGTCGCCGTCGCGGTCGCTCCAGGGGTCGTAGTCGTCACCGTCGGCCCCCCGGCCGTCGTCGCCGCGGTCGTCTTCGGGCGATCCGTGGTCGTCGGCCGCGTCCCGCCGCACCCGTCGCTCGGCCGCCTCGCGGTCCAGCCGTTCGGTGTCGTCGGCCTCCGCCGAGACGAGCGCGTACAGGACCAGCGGCGCGACGAGCGCGAGCAGAAGGAGGAACGCGAACAGCACGCTACCGGCGGGCATCAGCCGAAGAACACGTCGACAACGTCGCTGGCGGCCGACCGGTCCGCGCGGTACAGTTCGGAGTAGCCGCAACTGGCACAGGAGACGACCTCGAACTTCCGGTTCTGGATGTCGAACATCTTGCTCAGGCCGCCGCCGGTGGTCGAGATGGTGTCCACGTCTGCTTCGCCGTGGCCGCACTTCGGGCAGCCGTCTTCGGAGGGCATGAGCGTGGGATCGGAGCCGCGGAAAATGGGTTTTGTGGTGTCCCACTTGAAACGAACCCTCACCCCAGGCGCTCCCGTTCGTCGCGCGCCGCCGACAGCAGCGTCTCGCGGTCGGGCGCGCGGAGCAGGTGGGCCTCGCAGTCGCAGTCCGACGCGCCGAACTCGGACACCGGATCGCCGGGCAGTGACGACGCGAGGGCGCACTCCACGTCCATCTCGGGGAACTTCACGACCGCCGCCAGCGACGCCGTGGGGTGGCCGAGCACGTAGTCGATATGCCAGTGGCGGGCGTCGCGCTCGCCGGCGGCGAGTTCGCGGTGGCGGTCGACCCGCGAGAAGCCGCCGGGCCCGAACGCGCTCCCGACGTAGGCGTAGATGCCGGGGTCGAAGGCGCGCTCGCCGAGCGCGCCGACTTCGATCGTCGCTGCCTCGTCGAACGCGACCGCGAGGACGTACGTTCCGGGCACGGGCGACGGTCGTCGCGCCGGCCACCTGAAGCCGCCGATCCGCCACCGTTTTGCCGTCGCTGCCCCGACTCGCCGGCATGGACGACCTCCTCGTGATCGGCGGCACGCGCTTCATCGGCCGGCACGTCGTCGACGAGTTCCGGGCACACGACTACGACGTGACGACCTTCAACCGCGGGAACCACGACAACCCATTCGCGGACGCCGAGGACGTGTCTCACATCGAGGGCGACCGGACTGACGACGGCGACCTCGCGGCGGCCGCCCGCGAGGCCGACCCCGACGTGGTCGTCGACTGCGTGGCGTACAGGCCCCGAGAAGTGCGAACCGCAACGCGGGTCTTCGACGGCGTCGACGCCTACGTGTTCGTCTCCAGCGGGTCGGCGTACGGGCGGGAGGACCTGCCCAAGCGCGAGGGCGAGACGCCGCTGTGTGACTGCACCGAGGAGCAGGCGACCGACGACTCGCAGTCCTCCTACGGCCCGCGGAAGGCCGAGGG
Organism: Halostella salina; assembly: GCF_003675855.1. NCBI lineage: Archaea > Methanobacteriati > Methanobacteriota > Halobacteria > Halobacteriales > Natronoarchaeaceae > Halostella > Halostella salina. Next base: position 183,717 of record NZ_RCIH01000004.1, read on the forward strand.
CGACCGCGCCGTCTTCGCCGCCGCCGAGCGCGGCGTCAACGCGATGAGCGTCCGGCCCTGCATCGTGTACGGCCCCCACGACTACACCGAGCGGCTGGACTACTGGATCGACCGCGTGAACCGGTTCGACCGGATCGTCGTGCCCGGCGACGGCACGAACGTCTGGCACCGCGCGTACGTCGAGGACGTTGCCGGCGCGATCCGCCGCGTGGCCGAGGACGGCGAGCCGGGCGAGGCGTACAACGTCGCCGACCGGCGGATGGTGACGCTCGACGGGATGGTCGACCTGATCGCCGACGCGCTCGACACGGATGTCGAGGTGGTCCACGCCGGCGAGCGCGAACTCGCCGCGGCGGACCTGTCGCTCGACGACTTCGTCCTCTACCGGAACCCGCCGCACATGCTCGCCACGGACAAGCTCGCGCGGCTCGGCTGGGAGTCGACGCCCATCGACGAGGCGATGACCCGCGCCGTCGAGGACCACCTCGATAGCGACCGCGACGGCCGCGAGCACGGCCCCGACCGCGAGACGGAGGAGCGCGTGCTGGGCGTGCTCGACACGCTGTAGGGCGGCCGCCGCGGCGGGAGTCAGCGACGAAAGCCCCTTTACCCCCCGACGTGACGGGGCAAGCATGTTCGACAAGTCGACGTGGATCCGCCTGCCCCGCAACGTCGTCGTGGGCCACGGCGTGCTCGACCGGACGGTCGAGGCCGTCGAGGAGCTCCACCTCCAGGGGCAGCCGCTGATCGTCGCCAGCCCGACGCCCTGGGAGATCGCCGGCGAGCGCATCGCCGACGCGTTCGCCGCCGAGGGGATGGAGCCGGAGACGGTGATCGTCGAGGAGGCGAGCTTCGACGCCATCCAGCACGTCATCGACCGCGCCCGCGAGGTCGACCCCGGCTTCCTCGTCGGCGTCGGCGGCGGCAAGCCCATCGACATCGCGAAGATGGCCAGCGACGACGTGGGGCGGGGGTTCGTCTCGGTCCCGACGGCGGCGAGCCACGACGGCATCGTCAGCGGCCGCGGCTCGGTGCCGGAGGGCGACACGCGTCACAGCGTCGCCGCCGAGCCGCCGCTGGCGGTCGTCGCGGACACGGAGATCCTCGCGGAGGCCCCCTGGGATCTCACCACGGCGGGCTGTGCGGACATCATCAGCAACTACACCGCCGTCATGGACTGGCGGCTCGCCAACCGGCTGAAAAACGTCGAGTACTCCGAGTACGCCGCCTCGCTGGCGGAGATGACCGCCGAGATGCTCGTCGACAACGCCGACACGGTCCGGCCCGGGCTGGAGGAGTCCTCGTGGGTCGTCGTGAAGGCGCTCGTCTCCTCGGGCGTCGCCATGTCGATCGCCGGCTCCTCGCGGCCGGCAAGCGGCGCGGAACACCTCTTCTCGCACCAGCTCGACCGGATCGCGCCCAACGAGGCGCTCCACGGCCATCAGGTCGGCGTCGGCTCGATCATGACCGCCTACCTCCACGGCGGGGAACGGGGCATCTGGCAGGACATCCGCGCCGCGCTCGCGAGCATCGACGCGCCGACGACGGCCGACGAACTCGGCATCGACGACGCGACGGTGATCGAGGCGCTGACGACCGCTCACGAGATCCGGGACCGCTACACGATCCTCGGCGACGGCGTCACGGAGCGGGCGGCCCGCGAGGCGGCGAGAACGACGAGCGTGATCTGAGGTCGGCGGCGGGGGCAGCGTTACCCGAGTTCCGCGCGCCGGAACCGCCACGCGCCCAGCGCGAGCGGGACGACGACCCACGCGGCGAGGATCAGCACCATGAACCAGCCCTGGATGAAGAACGGCGGGTCGGCCACGACCGCGCCTGCCTGCGCGTTGAACCGGTCGGGCATGATCAGCTTCAGGATGCCGTTCAGGTACGCGCCGGTCGGGCTGATACTGTAGACGAGTTCCGTGACGCTGTCGGACACCTCCACGTTGAACTGGTCCGACAGGAACCCGATCATCTGGACGGGGCCGACCGGGAGGAAGTTCCAGACGAGGTTGAAGAGGAAGAAAAAGCCGATCGCGCCGCTCATGGCGCGGGACCGGCTCGCCGTCGCCGCCGAGATGGCGACCGCGACGGCGACGTAGGCGACCGCGTACAGCACCGTCACCGCGGCGAAGAGGACGTAGTCGCCGTACTCGAACGTCATGTCCGGGACGAGCAGCGCCGCCGCCGGCACGCCGATCACGAAGGCGACGAGGACGCCGGCGGTCACGACCGCCGACCGCGAGAGCACCTTCCCGACGACCACGTCGGTTCTGGTGTTCGGTAGGCCGAGCAGGAACTTGATGCTGCCCGACTCGCGCTCGCCGGCGATGGAGAGGTAGGCGGCGACCAGCGCGATCAGCGGGATGAGCAGGGCTCCGCCGATGCCGACGAGCCCCCAGAGGATCTGGTAGAAGTCGGGGTTAGTGCTCTGGGACTGGCCCCAGAAGAACAGGAGCATGAACAGCGTGTACACGACCGCCGGTGCCCAGACCAGCTTCGCGCGGCGCACGTCCTTGAAGTCCTTCCGGAGGACGCCGACGACGCTCATGCCGTCACCTCCGCTCTGGGGGCGTCCTTCTCGGGCGTCTCGCCGGACGTGTACGCGTTGAACAGTTCCTCAAGCGACGTGTCCTCGGAGAGGATGTCGACGACCTCTGCCTGCCGGGCGACAGCGGTCACCACGTCGACTTTCACCGTCGCGTCCTCGCAGACGACCGAGACGGCGTCGTCCTCCACCGTCGCCGAGACGACGCCGCCGACGCCGGCGAGGTCGACCGCCCCGGGGTCGCCCGCGACCTCCACGTCGATCCGGGCCTGTGCGTCGGAGCCGTCCCGCAGGTTCTCGATGGAGTCGACCGTCGCCAGCCGCCCCTCGTTCATGATGGCGACGCGGTCACACACCGCCTCGACCTCCGGGAGGATGTGGCTGGAGAAAAACACCGTCGTCCCGTCGGCGGCTTCCTCGCGGATCAGTTCGCGCATCTCCTGGATGCCGTTGGGGTCCAGCCCCGAGGAGGGCTCGTCGAGGATCAGCAGGTCGGGGTCGCCGACCAGCGCCATGCCGAAGGAGAGCCGCTGGGTCATCCCCTTCGAGTAGCCGCCCGCCGGGCGGCGGGCGTCCTCGGGCGAGAGCCCGACCGTCTCGATCACCTCGTCGGGGTCGTCGTCGGCCCCCTTGGTCTCGATCGCCCACTCGACGTGCTCGCGGCCGGTGAGGCGGTCGTAGACGGCAGCGCCCTCCGGGAGGATGCCGACCTTCCGCCGGATCGCCTCGGACTCGGCCTGCGCGTCGTGGCCGAGCACCGTCGCCGACCCGTCGGTGGGGCGGATGAAGTCGAGCAGCAGGTTGATCGTCGTCGACTTCCCCGCGCCGTTCGGGCCGAGAAAGCCGAAGATCTCGCCCTCCTCGATCGAGAGGTCGAGGTCGTCGACTGCGAGTACGTCCTCGCCGAAGCGTTTCGTCAGGCCGTTCGTTTCGATAGCGGTCATCTCGGTCCGAACGTGGACGCCCCGGACTATTAGAAGTGGCTCAGTCGTTGCTGGCGCGGCAACGCGGGGAAAGGTTGATAAAGCAGTTCCGCCGATGACGGCCTCAGACGTGCTCGTCGAGGAACTCGGCGACGGCCGAGTACGCCTCGATCCTGTTTTCCAGCTTCGTGAACCCGTGGCCCTCGTCCTCGAAGATCAGCTTCCGGACGGGCACGCCCTGCTCGCGGGCCCGCTCGACTATCTGCTCGGCCTCGCCGACGGGGACGCGCGGGTCGTTCTCGCCGTGGAGGACGAACAGCGGCGCGGCGATGTCGTCGACGCTGTGGATGGGGCTGATCGATTCGAGGAACTCGCGGTCATCGGCCAGACTGCCGTACTCGGCCTCGCGGAGCGAGCGCCGCCAGTCGCCGGTGTTTTCGAGGAACGTGACGAAGTTGGCGATGCCGACGATGTCGACGCCGGCGGCCCACAGGTCGGGGTACTCCGTCAGCGCGGCGAGCACCATGAACCCGCCGTAGGACCCGCCCATCGCGGCGATCCGGTCGGGGTCGACCGCGGGGTGGTCGGCGAGCCAGTCGACGCAGGCCTCGATGTCCGCGACCGAGTCCATCCGCTTTTCCACGTCGTCCAGCGCGGTGTACGCCCGGCCGTAGCCCGAGGAGCCGCGGACGTTCGGCTCGAACACGGCGTAGCCGCGGTCGACGAGGTACTGCTTGACCCCGTGGAACGACGGCCGGCGCTGGCTCTCCGGGCCGCCGTGGATGTCGACGACGACCGGCGTGTCGCCGGCGGTCGCATCGTCGCTGCCGCCCCCGTCGCCTCCGGCTCCCTCGGGCAGCGTGAGGAACCCGGGCACCTCCAGTCCGTCGAAGCTCTCGACCCGGACGAGTTCGGACTCGCGGAACCGGTCGCGCGGGATGCCGGCGGTCGGCGCGTCCGTCCAGCGCTCGGCGTCGCCGGTCGCCACGTCGACGACGTAGACGTTCGGGTTGACCGCGTCGCCGTTGACCGTGATCGCGAACCGCTCGGCGTCCGGGCCGAAGCTCACACCGCCGCAGACGCCGCCCGGCAGGTCCGGCTCCGGAAACTCGGCTATCTCGGTCGGTCCCGCCAGTTCGCCGACGGTGAGGTCCGTGTACCCGTCGACGTTCCGCGAGTAGGCGAGCCGTCCGGTCTCGTCGTCCACGGCGACGCCGCCGACGTTCCACTCGCCGCCCTCCGCGACGACGGCGAGGTCATGGCTGTCGAGGTCCAGTCGCGCGAGATAGGTCGTGTCCGCGCCCTCGTCGCTGACTAGATAGATCGCGTCGCCGTCGGGGCCCCACTCGGGGCTGCTGTAGCGTACCTCGTCGGTGTCGGGCGTCAGGTGTTCCAGTTCCCCCGAGTCGAGGTGGAGGACGTGCAGGTCGTGGTCGAAGCTGGCGTGGGCCTCGTGGACGATCAGCCGGTCGTCGTCGGGGGACCATCCGGCGACCGAGAGCCAGCCGTCGCCCTCGTGGACGAGTTCGGCCCCGTCGCCCGTCGCGGCGCGGTCCTGCACGTACACGTCGAAGACGGACTCGTCGCGGCGGTTCGAGGCGAACGCGAAGCGCTCGCCGTCGTGGCTCCAGCCACCCCACCGGTGTTTTGCGTCGGGCGTCGCCGTCAGGGGCGTTATCGTCCCGTCGCCCGCGTCGAGGCGGAACAGCTGTGCGCGCTCGTTACCGCCCTCGTCCATGCCGAAGGCGAGTTCGTCGCGCTCGGGCGACCACGAGGCGAACGTGACGCGCTCCTCGGCAAACGTTCGCTGGTCGGGCCACGCACCCGGCGCGTCCAGCGTCCACACCTGCGGGACGCCGGTCGTGTCCAGCAGGAAGGCGAGCCGCTCCCCGTCGGGACCGAACGACGCGCCGTAGGCCTTCCGGACGTTGAGGTACCGCTCGATGTCGTAGCTCACGGGGCGGGATCCGGCCGCCCCCGGCAAAGGGGTTCGGGTGGCAGCTGGCAATCCCATCCGCCGCCGGATCCCAGTCGGCGTGCCCTTGCCCGTCGCCTCCACGTCGGACCGCCTCCCATTGACCCGGGCAGTCCGCCATAATAAGGCCGGGTTTCAGACCGTTTCCTACCGTTCCAGCGACCGCGTCCCGGTCGGCCGGATACTCGCCCGAAGTCGCCCCCGTCGGCCGCATCGGTCGGCGGTTACGCCGTTTGTTTGTTAGTAACGTGGGTCGGAACACGGTGGCGACAACGCCAGTATCCGCCGAACGACAGTAATCCCGACCCAGTGTGCGTACGCCGGTTTATAACAAAGGACCGGAATCGCGTTCGATCCCATAGTCATGGCTACCTACGACCGAGGCGTGGCGGTCGGCCTGGCGGTTCTCATCACGTTGAGCGTGATCGCGGTCGGGGTCGGCCCGATCGGCACACTGGCGAGTGGGACCAACCTGGTCGGGGCGGCCGATCCCGCACAGGACGGGGGACAGGCCCCCGCGAATGGCACTCTCTCGGGGACGGTGAATCTCTCCGAGACCGACGTGACGGTCCGCGGCGACGCGCCCGACCAGGCGCTCGGATCGGCCGTGTCCGCCGCCGGCGACGTGAACGGCGACGGAAACGCGGACGTGCTCGTGGGCGCGCAGTACGCCGACGCGCCCGCGAACCGGAGCGGGGCCGCGTACCTCTTCTACGGGCCGGTCGCCGACGGCGAGTACGACGCCGCCGACGCGGACCTGACGATCCAGGGGATCAACGGAAGCGACTGGGCCGGGTACAGCGTCGCGGCGGGCGACGTGAACGGCGACGGGCACAGCGACCTCGTCGTCGGCGCGCCGCTGCAGGACGCCGGCGGCGACAACGCCGGCGCAGTGTACGTCATCTACGGCGCGGCGGACCTCTCGGGGACGGTGAATCTCTCCGATGCCGACGTGACGCTCGTCGGCGACGAAGCCGGAGACCAGTTCGGTCGCTCCGTCGCGACCGTCGCGAGCGAGGACGGCGCGGACGCCGTCGTCACCGGCGCGCCGGGCAGCGACGCCGCCGGCACCGACGCCGGTGCCGCGTACGTCTTCGGGATCGACGGCGACGTGATGCTGTCGGCGAGCGACGCCGACACCGTCCTCCGGGGCGAGTCGTCGGGCGACCGCGCCGGGCTCGCCGTAGGGACGGCCGGTGACGTGAACGACGACGGGACGGCAGACGTGATCGTCGGCGCGCCGTTCAACAACAGCACCGCGCCGAACGCCGGGGCGGCTTATCTCGTCACCGACCGCTCCGACGGGTCGCTGTCGAACGCGACCAAACTACGGGGCGAGGGCCAGGGTGATCTCGCCGGCTGGTCGGTCTCGGACGCGGGCGACGTGAACGGCGACAATGTCGGCGACGTGATCGTCGGCGCGCCGTACAACGACACCGCCGGGACCAACGCCGGCGCGGCGTACGTCGTCCACGGAAGCGACTCGCTGCCCGACAGCGTCGACCTCGCGGCTGCCGACCAGCGCCTGCGTGGGGTGGCCGCCGGCGACATGGCCGGCTGGGCGGTCTCGTCCGCCGGATCGGGCGACGTGAGCTGTGACGAGTACGCCGACCTCCTCGTCGGCGCGCCGATGGCGGACCTGAACGGCGAGAACAGCGGCGCTGCCTACGTCGTCTACGGCGGCGACGACGCCGACGCGGAGTCGAGCCTCGCCGACGCCGCCGCGACGCTCCGCGGCGAGGGGCCCGGCGACCGCGCCGGTGCCGCGCTCGCGGACGTGAACGACACCAGCGGCGACGGCAACAAGGACATCGCCGTCGGCGCGCCGCGCAACGACAGCGCCGGCGAGAACAGCGGTGCGGCCTACATCGTGCACGGCGACTGCCCGATCAGTGAGGACGCCGCGGCGACCGACACGACGACCGAACCCGACGACACGACGGAACGGCCGAAGACGACCGAACGGCCCGGAACGGGGACGACGGCTGCACAACCCGCGGACACCACCGAGGGACCCGACAAGACGACAAAACGGACCGAAACGACCGAGGAACCAGCGACGACGACGGAACCAGCCACCACGACGGCACCAGCCGAGACGACCACACAGCCGGAACCGACCACCACCCCGGACAAGACGAGGACTACGACGACCCAAGAGACGACCCCGCCGAAGACGACGATCACGCCAGCACCGACCCCGACGGAAACGACGCCGCCGGACACGACTACAACTCGGGAGACGACAACGACGCCACCTGCGACGACGACGCGGGAACCGACTACTACCCCGAGAACGACGACGCCACCGGACACGACCACTACAACCACGACGGATACTACCACGACGACGCCGCGGACGACCACGACGACCCCAGAAACGACGACACCGGACACGACGGATACTACCACGACGCCGCCAGAAACGACTACCACAACTACAACGGATACCCCCACTACGACGACCACGCCGGAGACGACTACGACGACCACGATACCGGAGACAACCACTACGACGACTCAGCCGACGACTACGCCGCCGGCTACAACCACCACAACCACGCCGGAGACAACAACAACCACGGACACAACAACGCCGGACACGACGACAACCACCACTCCGGATACGACGACAACAACCACGGACACGACGACGACCACGACGGATACGACGACAACAACCACGGATACGACGACAACCACGACGGACACGCCCACCACGACGCCGGATGGCGGGAGCGATCAGCCGGCGATCAGCTTCGTCGCCCTGTGTGTCGACGGTACCGCGCCCGGTGATGCGTCGACAAGCGTGACGGCGACGAACTTCAAGGACGACGATAGCTCCGAACCGATCGCCGCGACCTGGTCATCAGATGTCACGGTCAGCACTGTCGTCGTCAAGTCGGGGCAGCTAATCGAAAACTTCGGTGGGGGTGGGAGCGGGAGCGTGACTGTCGGGCAAGGGACGCAGGCCGCTGCCGGCCAGACGCCGGGTGATCCGTGTCCCGCCGGAGAGACGTTGCTGGTAAAGTACGAGTGGACCGGGAGTGCGTTCTCCCCCGAAACCGAGAACGAGAACGGCGCGCTTGACAGCCTGCCGCTAGCGAACCTCGGCGCCCTGCTGGCGCTCGCGGCCGGTACCGTCCTCGCCACTCGAAGACGGCTGTAGGGGAACAATCGCCCGTCCTGAACGAACGGGATTTTTAACGGCTCCCTGCGTCACCCAGTCCAAATGCGGGTCGCGGTCGTGTCGCTGGAGACGTGGCAAACCCGGGAGAGCGCGGCGCTTCGTCGGCTCCAGTTCCTCTCGGAGGCGCTCGCCGCCCGTGGCCACGACGTCCACGTGCTCTGTGCGAAATGGTGGAGCGAGCCGGGGATCCGACGCGAGGACGACGGTGTCACGTACCACGGCGTCGTCGTGGACGAGACCGCGGGCACGTCGTTTCTCGTCCGCCTGCCGGTCGTCCTCCGGTCGATCAGCCCGGACGTGGTCCACGCCGGTTCGGTCCCGCCCTCGCAAGTCACGGCGGCGAGCGTCGGGGCCTCGCTGTCGCGCTGTCCGCTCGTCGCCGAGTGGTACGGCGAGGCGGAACTCGCGGCCGGAAGCGAGCGGACCCGTCGGTGGGCGCTCACCCGGCCGGACGCCGTCGTGACGCCCTCCCGGACGGTCAAGACGTGGGCGCGGGAGGCCGGTGCGGACGGCGACGACGTGACCGTCGTCCCCGACGCGGTCGACTTCGACCGGATCCGGGCGACGCCGCCGGGAGACGGCGGGAGCGTCGTGTACGCCCGCCGGCTCGACGAGGGTGCGAATCTGGAGAGCGTCCTGCTGGCGCTGGCTGAGCTACGCGACCGCGACTGGACGGCGACGGTGATCGGCGACGGCCCGGAGCGCGAGGCGTACGAACAGCAGGCACGGGACCTCCGGATCGACGACCGGGTCACCTTCGTCGGCGAGTGCGACCGCGAGGCGCGGATCGCCGCCTACCGCGACGCCCACGTGTTCGCACAGACCGCGACGCGGTGTGCGTTCCCGACGGAACTGCTGTGGGCGCTCGCCTGTGGCTGCGTCGGCATCGTTGAGTACCACGCCGACTCCAGCGCGCACGAACTCGTGGAGAACCGCGAGCGCGGCTTCCGGACGACCAGCGAGCAGGAACTGGCAGACGCTATCGTCGACGCGGGCGACCTGGCGCGGCTCGACGTCGACGACGACTTCGCGGAGTTCGACCGCGACGCGGTGCTGGAGACGTACCTCGACCGGTACCGCGGGCTGCGCGAAGAGAAGGGGCTGTTCTAACCGTCGTCCGTCGCGTCGCTGACCCGTACCGCGGCGACGTTCTCGGCTACGTCGTGGACCCGGACCACGTCGGCCCCGCGCTCGGCGGCCAGCGCCGTCGCCGCCACCGTCGCGTCGCCGCGCTCGCCGTGTTCGTAGCCGGCGTGCTCGAACATCGACTTGTGGGAGTGGCCGATCATGACGGGACAGCCGAGCGCATCGAGTTCGTCCGCGCGGTCGAGCAGTTCGAAGCTCTCGGCGGCGGACTTGGCGAACCCCAGCCCCGGGTCGACGATGATCTGGTCGCGGTCGAGACCGGCCTTCTCGGCGAGCAGGACGCGCTCCCGTAGCTCCGCGATCACGTCCTCGACCACGTCGTCGTACGCCACGTCGGCCGTCGGGTCGACCGGGGCCTCCCGACTGTGCATCACGACCAGCGGGGCGTCGTGTTCGGCGGCGACGAAGCGCATCTCCGGGTCGGCCAGCCCGGTCACGTCGTTGACGACGTCCGCGCCCGCCGACAGCGCCGCCTCGGCGACTTTCGCCCGGCGCGTGTCGACCGAGATCATCGCGTCGATCTCTGCGATCGCCTCGACGACCGGGACGACGCGGTCCAGTTCCTCGTCGACCGGGACGGGGTCCGCGCCGGGGCGGGTGCTCTCGCCGCCCACGTCGACGATGTCGGCGCCCTCCGCGACCAGCTCCTCGGCGCGGCGGACGGCGTCCTCGACGCGGTTGTACTCGCCGCCGTCGTGGAACGAGTCCGGCGTGACGTTGAGGATGCCCATCACCGCGGTGCCGTCCGCCCATGGGTAGCCGCGGCCCGTGCCGTCGCTCCCGCCCGTGCCGATGCCGAGCGCCCCGCTGAGGCCGTCAGCGACGACCGAGAGCCCGTCCGGTGCGTCGTCGAGGCCCTCGACCAGACGCTCGAACGTCCCGAGCGTCCCCAGCAACACGGCGTCGACGACGCGCCCGTCGTCGCCCCCGTCGGCCAGCCCGGAGACGGCGCAGTCGCCGCCCAGTGACAGCATACGCTCCTTGAGTGCTGCCGCCTGCCGGCGCTGGACGCGGAGCGTCACGGCCCGTCTGCTGCCCTCGGTTTCCAGCCGTCGAACGGTCGGCTCCGGGACGTTCGCGCTCTCCAGCGCCGCGCGGGCGTCGGCTGGGTCCCGGAACGTCTTCGGTATCGGCGCGCTCGTCCACCGCCGGCGGGCCTCCGCGACGGCGTACAGCGACCCCGTCACGAGCACCAGGTCGTCCGGGCCGGCGGCGTCGAGCGCGCCGTCGACGGCGTCGGCGACGGCCCGACGGGTGTCCACCGCGTCGACCCCCACCTGCTCGAAGACGGCAGCGAGCACCGCTTCGTCCGCCGCGCGGGAGAGGGCGGGGCGGCAGGCCGTCACCGCGTCAGGCGTCGGCAGCGCCCGGGCCATTCCGCGGTGGTCCTTCTCGTGCATCGCGCCGACGACGACGTACAGGTCGTCGTAGTCGAACTCCGCGAGCGTCTCGGCGAGGCGCTCGCAGGCGGCGGGGTTGTGCGCGCCGTCGAGGACGACCGTCGGCGAGTCGTCGATCACCTCGAACCGCCCCGGCCAGTGCGCGCCACGAAGTCCCCGGGCGATCATCTCCCCGTCGACGCCGGCGACCTGCCGGGCCAGCGCCGCGGCGATGCCGGCGTTCGTCGCCTGGTGTGCCCCAAGCGCCGGGAGCCGCGTCTCGACGCGCCAGTCCGGGCCGTCGAGCGAGACCGCGGCCTCGGTGTGGTTCGTCCGGCCGCCGTAGTCGGCGGTCACGTCGGCGTCCGGCCCGCCGACCGTCAGCACGTCGCCGGCCTGCTCGCGGACGGCGGCGAGCGCCTCGCCGGTCGTCCCCGTCACCAGCGGCGCGTCGTCCGGCGCGACGTGGGCCTTGTCCCGTGCGATCTCCCCGACGGTGTCGCCGAGAACGCTCGTGTGCTCCAGCGAGACGGTCGTCACCGCGCTGGCGACGGGGTCGACGGCGCTGGTCGCGTCGAGTTTGCCGCCGATCCCCACCTCCAGCACGGCCACGTCGACGTCCCGGCGGGCGAACTGCCAGACGGCCATCGCCGTCATCGTCTCGAAGAACGTCGGCGGCTCGCCGTCGGCCGCCCGGTCGACGACGTACGGGCGGACCGCGTCGGCGAACTCGGCGACGGCCGCCTCGGGGATCTGCCGGCCGTCCACCTGCACGCGCTCGCGGAGGTCGTCGAAATGCGGCGAGGTGTACAGCCCGACCGACAGCCCCGCCTCCCGGAGGACCGACTCGACCATCCGCGCGGTACTGCCCTTCCCGTTCGAGCCCGCGACCTGGACGAACCGCGGGCGGTCCCCGACGTCGAGGTGGGCGAGCAGGTCCGCGGTCGACTCGGTCCCGGGGCGCGGACCGAACCGCCGCAGGTCGTAGAGGAAGTTCGCCGCCTCGTGGTACTCCATACCTGCGACGTGTGGTTCCCCCGCGCTTTAGCCCTTCGAAACCCGGAGTGGGGGCGGGCCTCGGGCGTGGGATACATCGGTCGGGGGCCCGTCGCTCCGGTCCCTCATCGATCGCGCTGTCGGCTACGAAGCTTTTTCTATATACGAGCGTAAAGCACTCGTACATGTCCAACGCGAAACCCGGCTCCGGCGACGACGACCCGGAGATGGTACAGATCAACCTTCGCCTGAGCGAGGCATTTCTGGAAGACATCGACGCGACGTGGAAGGAACAGGGGTTCAACTCCCGGAGCGAGTTCCTCCGCTACGTCGCCCGTGACGCGGTGAAACATCCCGATTTCTCCCGGGCAGGCTGGAAACAGATCGCGACGAGCGAACACGAACTGCGGTCCGGGGACGATGAGTTGGTGTCCCGGGAGGACGTGATCGAGATGATGGACCGCGGCACCGATGACGAGTGACGGCGATTGGACGTGGAAGTTCACACCACGTGCGGCCGACCAGTTCGACGGACTCGACCCGCACGTTCAGGACCGCGTCGTCTCGAAACTCGACGAGGTCGTGAGTTCGGAGTGGCGAACCCCCTCCGACTTCCTCGAACCGCTTACCGGCGGCCCGTTTTCCAAACTCCGCGTCGGGCAGTATCGGGTCGCTTGCGTCCTCGACCACGACGAATCGGTCGTCGAAGTCCACCGGATCGAGCATCGAAGTGGGGCTTACACCGCCGACGACTGAAGCCGTCGATCCCGGTCATGCTCGGAGCTTCGTCACCGCTCAGTTGCGACCGCCTCAGTCGTGCCGGAACGCGCGGCTGCCGGTGAACGCCATCGCGATGTCGTGCTCGTCGCAGGCGGCGATCACGTCGTCGTCGTTGACCGAGCCGCCGGGCTGGACCACGGCCTCGATGCCGGCCTCGGCGGCGGCCTCGATGGCGTCCGGGAACGGGAAGAACGCGTCGGAGGCCATCACCGCGCCGTCGGCGGACTTGCCCTCGGCGTCGCTTTCGGCTTTCATCTTCGCGATCTCGACGGCGTCGACCCGGGACACCTGCCCCGCGCCGACGCCGACCGTCTCGGTGCCCGTCGCGAACAGGATGGCGTTGGACTTGACGTGCTTGATCGTCTGCCAGGCGAACAGCATCGACTCGACCTGCGCGTCGGTCGGCTCGCGCTCGGTGACGACCTCCAGGTCGTCGGCGGTCGGGGCCTGCCGGTCGCGCTCCTGGACGAGCGTGCCGCCGGTCAGGTCCTTCGCCGTGTGGGTCTCGGCGGGCGCGTCCAGCGAACCGACATCGAGCACCCGCAGGTTGTCCTTCTCGCACAGCGCGTCGAGCGCACCGTCGGTGTAGCCGGGCGCGACGACGACCTCCTTGAACGAGTCGGCGACGCGCTCGGCGGTCGCGGCGTCGCATTCGCGGTTCAGGGCGACGATGCCGCCGAAGGCGCTCTTGGCGTCGGTCGACAGGGCGTCGGCGTAGGCGTCGGCCAGCGTCTCGGCGGTGGCACAGCCGGCGGGGTTCGTGTGCTTGATGACGGCCGCGGCGGGGCGGTCGAACTCCTTCACGAGGCCCAGCGCCGCGTCGGCGTCGTTGTAGTTGTTGTACGAGAGCGCCTTCGCGCCCTCGTTCAGTTGCGGCGCGTCGACGACGCTCGCCGCCTCGCTGGCCCGGTCGGCGTACAGCGCGGCGTCCTGATGCGGATTCTCCCCGTAGCGCAGGTCGGCCGCGCGGTCCGCGGTCGTCACCCGACGCGCTGGCAGGTCGGCGGCCTCGTCACCCTCGACGCGGACGACGCCGGCCTCGCGGTCCACCGCGACGCGGTCCTCGGCGAACCACTCGACTGCGCGGGGGTACGCCTTGAACTCGCCCTGATACAGCACGCGCTCCTTCACGTCGTCGGCGTCATCGCCCTCGTAGACGGGAACGGGTTCCTGCGTGACGACGGGGCCGCCGTCGACCAGCTCCTCGACCACCGCGCCGTCGCCGTCGGTGGCGTCCGTGACGACGTGGACGGTGCAGCCGGTCACGTCGACGCCGGCGTCGAGCGCGTCGCCCCAGGCGTCCGTCCCGGGGAACGAGGGGAGCAGCGACGGGTGGACGTTCAGCGTCGTCGGCGCGTCGTCGAGGAACTCGTCGGAGAGGATGCGCATGTAGCCGTCGAGGCAGACGAGGTCGACCTCGTAGCCGTCCAGCGCCGCCACGACGCGGCGCTCGTGGGCGCGGCGACCCTCGCCCTCGGCACGCTCGACGACTTCGGTCGGAATGCCGCGCTTCGCGGCCGTGTCGAGGACCGGCGCGTCGGCGTCGTTCGTCAGGACGACGGCGAGGTCGGCACCGCCCGGCGACTCGTCGGCGAGATGCATCAGGTTCCGGCCGCGGTTGCTGGCGAGGCCTGCGATCTGCATACCTCGACTCCGGCGCGCGGCGGGCAAAGGAGTTGCGGTCCGCGACGGCTGTGTATCCACGGACGCGCATATTTTTGGAACTATCGGCGGTAGTTTCTCCGGATATATCCACGTCTATGTCGTTCAGCTTCCGGTAGCCTTTTGCCCCGCGGCGCGGGACGCTCGGACATGACCGAATCCCTGCACGCCGTGTCGCCGCTGGACGGGCGTTACGCGTCCCGAACCGCGCCGCTGGCTCCCTACGCGAGCGAGGCCGCGCTGATGCGGGCGCGGGTCCGCGTCGAGGTGGAGTACCTCGTCGCGCTGGCGGACCTGGACGCGACGCCGCTGGCGCTGGACACCGGCGCGCGACAGACGCTGCGGGCGCTGTACAAGGACTTCGCGGAGGAGGACGCCCGCCTGATCAAGCAGCTGGAGACGGAGGGGTACGGCGAGTACGAGGCGACGAACCACGACGTGAAAGCCGTCGAGTACTACATCCGGCACCACCTGCCCGACGGGGTCGAGGGCGTCGCCCCGTGGATCCACTTCGGGCTGACCAGCGAGGACGTGAACAACCTCGCCCACCGCCTGCTCGTCGGCCCGGCCGTCGAGGCGGTGCTGCTCGGGGAACTCCGCGACGTGCGCGACGCGCTGGCCGACATGGCCCGCGAGCACCGCGACCTCCCGATGCTCGCCCGGACGCACGGCCAGCCCGCGACGCCGACGACGTTCGGCAAGGAGATGGCCGTCTACGCCGCCCGCCTCGGCCGCGCGACGGGGCGCATCCGGCGGGCGCTCGACGGGATATCCGGCAAACTCGGCGGCGCGAGCGGCACGTTCGCGGCCCACGACGCCGCGTTCCCCGAGGTCGACTGGCGGGCGTTCGCCCGCGAGTTCGTCGAGGGGCTCGGGATGGAGTACGCGCCGCTGACGACGCAGGTCAACCCCTGCGACGACCTGGCGGAGCTGTTCGACGCGCTCCGTGGCGCGAACAGCGTCCTGCTGGACCTCGACCGCGACGTGTGGCTGTACGTGAGCGACCGCTACCTCGGCCAGGAGGCGACCGAGGGCGAGACGGGGTCGTCGACGATGCCCCACAAGGTCAACCCCATCGACTTCGAGAACAGCGAGGGGAACCTCTCGAAGGCGAACTCCGACCTCTCGTTCCTGGCGGACTACGTCACCACCTCGCGGCTCCAGCGCGACCTCTCGGACTCGACGGTCAAGCGCAACATCGGCGCGGCGCTGGCCCACTGTCTGATCGGCTACACCAAAGCGGCCGACGGCCTCGACAAGGTCGTCCCCAACGAGCAGGTGATGCGCGACGACCTGCGCGCGACGCCCGAGGTCATCGGCGAGGCCGTCCAGACGATCCTCCGGCGCGAGGGCCACGGCGACGCCTACGAGCGCGTGAAGGCGCTCACCCGCGGTCGCGACGTGACGATCGATGACTTCCGCGATCTGTTCGACGACCTCGACGTGGACGAGGCGACGCGGGAAGAACTGCGCGCGCTCTCACCGGAGACGTACGTCGGCGTCGCGGACGCGCTCGTCGACGACGTGGAGTCAGGCCGGTAGCCCGTCGACCGCGCTCACTCGGTTGCCGTCAGTCCCCGAGCGACTGCCCGGATCACCACGTCGCGGGTCTCCCGGTAGCGCTCCTCGCCCACGTCCTCCTGGTGAAGCGAGAGCATCGACACCGCCCGGATCGCGTGGGCCACGGTTTCGGGGTCGGGCCCGCGGATCGCGCCAGCCTCGTACCACTCCCGGACGTGTGGCAGGAAGTACGCCACCGACTCCTGTCGGTTCTGCTCGGCCTCGGCCGGACTGTGGTGGTCGCGGAGGCGGTCGAGTTCGTCGGAGTCGACCATCAGCGGCCGGATCAGGGGGTTCGTCTCTATCTCGTCCATCAGCTCGGTGAGGAAGCCGACCAGCGCCGCCTCGGGGTCGTCGCGCTCGGAGAGTGGAGCCAGTATCCGCGGCAGGACCCGCTCGCCCTCCCGCTCCAGTACGGCGACGTACAGCGCCGTCTTCGAGTCGAAGAAGCGGTAGAACGTCCCGTCGGCGATGCCGGCGCGGTCGGTGAGTTCGGCGACGGTCGTCTTCGCCAGCCCGTGGCGGGCGAACAGCTCACGGCCGGCCGAGAGCAGGTCCTCGCGGACCCGCTCGCGCTCGGTGTCGCTGAAGCCGCTCATAGTGTTCGCCCTCGCCGATTGGTGATCGCCCGCACCGGTATCGGCGACCACCGGTGCCCAGTGGGACCAACCACAGTCACACGTCCCTCCGCCGGAACCACGCGCGACTCGCCAGCACGAGGGCGGCGGTCCCGGCGAGCAGTATCGCCGCGCCCGTGAAGTCGTACGTGCCGTCGACGAGTATCTCGCTTGGCACGTAGTACCGCGTCGGCGAGAGCGCGCCGAGCGGTTCGAGGTCGGTGTTCGCCACCACGGACTCCACGAGGAACAGCGCGAACACCGCGCCGGCGGCGACCCGCTGGGCGACCGAGGCGCGGTCGACGAGGACGGACGCGAGCAGCCCGATGCCGGCGCAGGCGAGCAGGTACGGCATCGAGAGCAGGTGGGCCATCAGCACGCGCTCCATCGCCACCTCCTCGCCGATGGCCAGCGTGGCGACGAACACGACGACCGGCATCGCCGCGTTGGCGACGACCAGCGGGACGCCGAGCGAGGCGAACTTCTCCAGAACCACCCGGCTCCGCGACACCGGGAGCGAGAGGGTCATGTCCATCCGCCCGCGCTCCACGTCGGCGGCGACGAGGCCGGCAGCGGCGTACGCGAAGTAGAGGCCGAGCAGGATCACCCAGGCGAAGGCGTACAGCTGGGTCGCGAGAAAGCCCTCGATGGTGTTCATCGTCCGGATGTCGAACGCCTCGCGGAGCGCCGGCGGGTACGCCTGGATGATCTCGTCCAGGTTCGCCGCCGCCGTGATCGAGGGGAACAGGCCGACGTACATCGCCGTGAGCGCGGCGATGCCGACGGTCATCGCCACCGCGCCGGGCAGGCGCTTCCGGCCGTCGTAGCGGGCGAGTTCAAGCATCGCCGTCACCGTAGAAGCGCATGAACACGTCCTCCAGCGGTGCCTCCTCCACGTCCAGTTCCAGCAGGTCAAACCGGTCGAGCCAGTCGACGAGTTCGTTCACGTCGCCGGTGTAGGTGAAGGTGAGCTCCGTCACCGGGCCGCGGTCGTCCCGACCCTCGGGGGTCGGCACGCCCCTGACGGCGAGGTCGTGGACGCCCGCGAGCGCCACGTCGGCCGCCGCCACCTCGCCGTCGACACGCGCCACGACGGACTTGCCCGACCGGGCGACCAGGTCCGCGACGCGCTCGACGGTCACGATGCGGCCCTCGCGGATGACGCCGACGCGGTCGCAGAGCCGCCGCACCTCGCTCAGCACGTGCGAGGAGAGGAACACCGTCATCCCGTCCTCGCGCTCCTCGCGAACGAACTCCTCGAAGCGCCGCTGCATCAGCGGATCCAGCCCCGAGGTCGGCTCGTCCAGCACCACGAGGTCGGGGTCGTGCATGAACGCCTGCACCAGCCCGAGCTTCTGGGCGTTGCCCGTCGAGTAGTCGCGGATCTCCCGGTCCAGCGGCGGGTCGAACAGCTCCAGCAGTTCGTCGCGGCGCTGCCCGCCCTTGATCGACTCGTGGAGGTCGAGCACCCGCCGCCCGGTCGCCGTCTCGTCGAACGACGGCGTCGCGGGCAGGTAGCCGATCCGCTCCCTCGCGGCGATCAGTTCGTCCTCCGCCCGCACGTCCGCGCCGAGCATCGTCGCGCCCCCCGCGGTGGGCGACTGGAAGCCCATTAGCGTGCGTATCGTCGTCGTCTTGCCGGCCCCGTTCGGACCGAGGTAGCCGAACACCTCCCCCTCGGCCACGTCGAACGTCACGTCGTCGTTGGCGACCACCTCGCCGTAGTCCTTCGTGAGACCGTCCACCTCGATCGCGCTCATTCGAACTGGTTCGACTCATGAACGCATGAATGTATCGTTCATCAGACTTTCGACGGCTCGGGCCCAGCGGCCGTCCCGGTTCACGACCGCCTCACTCCACGACCGCGACGGCGCGGACGGGGGAGCCGTCGCCGTCCGCCACTCGGATCGGGTACGCCCGGAGTTCGAACCGGTCGGGCAGCCCCGACAGGTTCGTCAGGTTCTCGACGATGAACCGGTCCGCGCCGAGCAGCGCGTGGTGTGCCGGGACGCCCTCGGTTTCGTCCGCCCCTGCGTTTCCCGTCGGCGACGGGTCGACGCTGGCGGCATCGATTCCGACGTGATACCCGCGCTCGGCGCAGTAGTCGGCGGCCGCCGCGGAGAGGTACGGGTGGTCGAAGTACGACGGCTCGCCCCAGCGGTCGGCCCAGGCCGTACGGAGGACGAGCATCTCGGCGTCGGGGTCGGGCAGGTCCGCGGGGCGGACGGGTGATCGGGGGTCCAGCCCCCGGAGGTCCACCAGCGCGGCGTCGAAGACGAACGACTCGGCCGGGAACTCGTCTATCGTCTTGCCGTCCGGTTCGGTGTGGCTCGGCGCGTCGACGTGGGTGCCGGCGTGGGTACCAAACTCGACGGCCGAGACGCGGTAGCCGTCCGACTCGACGGTCGCGTGCGGCTCCACCGACACCGGCGGGTCGCCGGGGTACGCCGGCATCCCTGTCTCGACGGGGTGGCTGAGGTCGCGGTGGGTCACGCTCGGCACGTCGGCGACAGCGGGGAAAAGCGTGGCCGTGGATGGGGACGCTCAGCGCAGGAGCGTGGCCAGCGCCGTCTCGACGGCGTCGGCGGCCGCCTGCACCTCGCCAACCCGGACGTACTCGCGCTCGGCGTGGGCGACCGCACCCTCGTCGTCGGCCAGCACGCCGGGACCGAACACGACCGTCTGCGCGCGCTCGGCGAAGTACGACGCCTCGGTCGCGGCGGTGAAGGGGCGCACGTCGCTGCCCGCCGCGTCGGCGAGCGCCGTCACCAGCCGGTCGTCGGCCGGGGTGGAGAACGCTTCGAGGAAGGGGCTCTCGCGGTCGGTCAGCGCGAAGTCGACGCCCACGTCGTCGGGGGCCGCCTCGCGGAGGTGTGCTTCCAGCGAGGCCCGGAATCCCTCGGCCGTCTCCGGCGGGACGCTCCGGCGGTCGACCACGAGTTCGCTCGTCGCGGGGATCTGGTTCGTCGCGGTCCCGCCGGAGACGATGGTGGGCGTCAGCGTCGCCGCGCCGAGCGCGTCGTGGGTCGGCGGCGCGTCGTCGCGCTCGTCGAACGTCGCCAGCGCCCCGAGGACGCTCTCCAGCGCCCGCACCGCGTTCGTCCCCTCGTCGGGTTCCGCGGCGTGGGCGTTCTCGCCGGCGAGCGTCACCGTCCCCTGAAACCGCCCCTTCGCGGCGTTGCACACGTCCAGTCCGGTCGGCTCGCCGACGACGCAGTAGTCGTGGTCGAGGTCGAGCGCCGCCGCGCCGGTCGACAGCGTCTCCTCGTCCGGCGTGACGGCGAGCGTGACGCGGCCGTCGTCGGGGTCGGCCGCGAGAAACGCCGACAGCAGTGCGGCGAGCGGCCCCTTCGCGTCGCAGGACCCGCGGCCGCGGATCGTGTCACCGTCCCGCTCGAACGGGACGTGTGGTGGCACCGTGTCGATGTGCGTGTTCAGCACGACGTGGGGGCTACCCGAGCCCCGGGTTGCGAGCGTGTTGCCGGCGTCGTCGACCGTCGCGTCGACGCCGGCGTCGGCGAGCGTCCCGACGAGCAGCTCGCGCATCTCGTCCACGTCCTCGGTCGAGTCTATCGGCACCGCGCGTTCGAGGAAGGCGACCGGGTCGAACCTCATGACTGGGTCGGCGTGCCGGGGAGTTCGCCGTCGAACTCGCGCTCGACGGGGCCGCGCAGGACCGCCGGCCCCGTCTCGGGGACCTGGACGGTCAGTTCGCCGCCCGGTGGCGACACCGTGACGCGCTCGGCGTCGGTCAGCCCGAGGCGGCGGGCGGCGACCGCGACTGCGACCGCGCCGGTGCCGCAGGCGTCCGTCTCGCCCTCGACGCCGCGCTCGAACGTGCGCTGGGCGAACCCGTCCCCCTCGCGGGCCGCGACGTTGACGTTCGCGCCCTCGGGGAAGACGTCGGCGTGGCGAATCGGCGGGGCCATCGTCTCCAGGTCGACAGCGTCCACGTCGTCGACGAAGGCCACGGCGTGCGGGACGCCGGTGGTGAGCGCCGTCACGACGTGGCCTTCGACCGGCTCCTCGACCAGCGGCTCGTCGCGGGCGAGGGGCACTTCGCTCGGCTCGAACGACGGGACGCCCATCTCGACGGCCACCTCGTCGCCGTGGATCTCGGCGCGGCGGGTGCCGGCGGGCGTGTGGATGACCACCTCGCGGGCGTTCGTCCGGTCGGCGACCCAGCGGGCGACGCAGCGCGCGCCGTTGCCGCACATCGCCGCGGTGCCGCCGTCGGGCTGGTAGAGCCGCATCGTCACCTCGGGCGGGGTCGGCGTCGCGTCCAGGTCGAGGACGAGGACGCCGTCCGCGCCGGTCGGCCGGTCGGGGTCGTCCGCGCCGACGCCCGTCTCGCGGTCGCAGTGGGCGACGGCGAACTCGCTCCAGTCCGGGACGTCGGCGGCCGCGTCGACGACCAGGAAGTCGTTGCCGGTGCCGTGGAGCTTCTCGTAGCGTATCATGCTTCGAGCCTCGTGACGTCCGCGAGCGTCTCCCGGCGGCGGGCGAGCGTCGCCTCGCCGCCCTCGACCGTGACCGTCGCGGGGCGGGGACGGGAGTTGTAGTGGCTCGCCATCTCGTAGCCGTACGCGCCGGCGTTGCCGACGGCGAGCGTGTCGCCGCGCTCGGGCGCGGGCAGTTCGCGGTCGGTGCAGAACACGTCCGAACTCTCGCAGATGGGGCCGGTCACGGTCGCCGCGACCGTCCCGCGCTCGCCCGCGTCCGGCGCGAGGGTGCGGAGTTCGTGGTACGCGTCGTACATCGCCGGGCGGAGCAGCGTCGTCATCCCGGCGTCGACGCCGACGACGGTCGTCTCCGGCGTCACCTTGACGGTGTTTACGTCCGTCAGCAGCACGCCGGCGTCCGCGACGAGGTAGCGCCCCGGTTCGACCGCGAGTTGCGCGTCAACGTCACCGAGCGCCTCGCGGGTCGCGTCCGCGACGGCGTCGAGGTCGAGGGGGGCCTCCTCGGGCCGGTACGGCACGCCGAAGCCGCCGCCCACGTCGACGAACTCCAGCGGGACCGGCGCGTCGCGGGCGAGGTCGCCCATCCGGGCGACGAGTTCGCGGTGGGCGGCGAGGTCGTCGCCGGAGATGCCGCTCCCGGCGTGGGCGTGGATCCCGACCACGTCGAACCCGCGGTCGGCGGCGTCGGCGAGTACGTCCGTCGCCCGGTCGTACGGGACGCCGAACTTCGGCTCCGCCCCGGTCGACACCTTCTCGTGGTGGCCCGCGCCGACGCCGGGATTGACCCGGACGCAGAGGCGGCCGTCGTAGCCGCGCTCGGCGAGGCGGTCGAGCGTGTCCGCCGCGCCGACGGTGGTCGTCAGGCCGGGGTACTCACGCCACAGTTCGACGACCGTGTCGAGGTCGCCGGCCGGCGGGTTGACGGCGGTGTACTGGACGCGTTCGCCGGGGTCGTCGACCGTTCCTTCGAGCGCGTCGAGCGCGCGGGCCACTTCCCCGGCCGAGGCGCACTCGATGCCAACCCCGGCCTCGCCGAGCGCCGTCAGCACCCGGCCGAGCGTGTTTGCCTTCGCGGCGTAGCGCACGTCGGCGTCCGGGAACGCCCGGGCCAGCCGGCGGTAGTTCGCCCGGACGCGGTCGAGGTCGAGGACGTACAGCGGGCTGCCGTGTGTTTCTCGCAGGTCGCGGAGCCGCGCCGCGTCCCAGTCGGCGAGCCGCCGGACCGCCGGGTTGCTCGCGCTCATTCCCGCAGGGCGTCCTCCTTGGCCGCCGCCTCCAGCGTCTCCTGCTCCAGCCCCGTCGCGACGACGGCGGGCTTGTACGCGCCGCCGTCGAACAGGTCGTGCTCGCCGACCGAGGACTCGACGAAGCGGGTGAACGCCCGGCGCTCGGGGGGCAGTTCGCCGTAGATCACCTCCTCCTCGACGAGGTCGTACACGGGGATCCGCGGCGTCAGGAGCGTGTTCTCGCCGACGACGCTGCCCTCGCCGACGACGAAGCCGCTGGTGACGCGACAGCCCGCGCCCAGCGACACGTCGTCCTCGACGATGACCGGCGCGTCCTCGACGGGTTCGAGGACGCCGCCGACCAGCGTGTTCGCGCCGAGCTTGACGTTCTCGCCGACCTGCGCGCAGGAGCCGACGGTGTCGGCGGAGTCGACGAGCGTCCCGTCGCCGACGTGCGCGCCGACGTTGACGAAGCTCGGGCTCATCATGATGCAGTCCGCGCCGAGGTACGCGCCCCGCCGGACCGTCGTGCCGTCGGGCGTGTTGCGCGTCCCGCGCGCGCCGAGGTCGGCGGTGTCGCGCAGCGGGAGCACGTCGTGGTAGCGCACGTCGCCGTACTCCCGGGCCTCCGTCTCGCGGAGGCCGAAGTTGAGCAGGATGCCGCGCTTGACCCACGCGTTGGCCTCCCACTCGCCGCCGCGCTGCTCGGCGGCTCTCACCTCGCCCGCTTCCAGCGCGTCGAGGAACGCCGCCAGCGTGTCGGCGGCGTCCGCGCCGGCCGTCTCGGCGTCGATCTCGTCGTCCTCGTAGCGGTGCCACAGGGCCTCTATCTCGGCTTCCAGCGTCGATTCACTCATCGTGGTCCCTCCAGTACGTCGCCGAAGTCGTACCACCCTAATTCCTGTTGCGATAGCCAGGCCGCGGCGTCGACCGCGCCGGCCGCGAACACGCCCCGGCTCTCGGCGCGGTGGGTGAGCCGCACCTCCTCGCTGTTGCCCGCGACGAGCACCTCGTGCTCACCGGTCACGTCGCCGGCCCGGAGCGCGTGGACGCCGATGTCGCCGTCCTCGCGGGGAGCCTCGCCCTGGCGGCCGTGGACGCGGCGGTCGTCGTCGACCCCGCGGGCGTCTTCGATCTCCCGCAGGATCGACTTCGCCGTGCCGCTCGGCGCGTCGCGCTTCGCGTTGTGATGGGTCTCGACCAGCTCCACGTCGTACCCCGGCAGGTTCGCCACGGCGTCGCCGACCACGTCGAGCAGCGCCTGCACGCCCCGGGCGAAGTTCGCCGCCTTGAGCACCGGAATCTCCTCGCTGGCCGCCCGGAGCGCGTCGAGTTGCTCGTCGGAGAACCCGGTCGTGCCGACGACGGCGGGGACGCCCGCCTCCGCGGCCGCCGCGACGTACTCGACGCTCGATTCGGGGCCAGTGAAGTCGACGACGACCGACGGCTCGCGCTCGGCGAGCAGCGACGCCAGGTCCGCCGCCGGGTGGACCGCCACGCCGTCGACCGACTCGACGCCCGGATCGCGGTTGACCGCCAGCGAGACTTCGGCGTCGTCGCGGCCCGCCGCCTCGGCGATCAGTTCCCGGCCCATCCGGCCGGTCGCGCCGGTGATGGCCAGCCGGACCGTCACCGTTCGACCTCCGCGTACTCGTCCTCCAGGTCCTCGTCGGCGAGTTCGTTCAGCGTGGCCGCGAGCGAGTCGTAGTGTTCCTCCGAGAGCCGGGTGAGCGGCGACCGCAGTTCGGGCGAGCCGTGCCCGCGGATCGACATCGCCTCCTTCACCGGGATGGGGTTGGTCTCGACGAACAGTTCGCGGGTCAGTTCGCCGAGTTCGTGGTGGATGGCGCGGGCGCGCTCGAAGTCGCCGGCCAGCGCCGCGCCGACCATCGCGCAGGTGCGCTCGGGTTCGACGTTGGCGACGACGCTGATCGTGCCGGTCGCGCCGACCGAGATCATCGGCAGCGTGAGCGGGTCGTCGCCCGAGAGGACGGCAAAGTCCTCGTCGCGGGTGCGCTCGATTATCTCGCTGATCTGGCCGAGGTCGCCGCTGGCGGCCTTGAACCCGGCGACGTTCTCGTGGGCCGCGAGTTCGACCGCGGTGTCCGGGTCGATGTTTCGGCCCGTGCGCGAGGGGACGTTGTAGACGATCTGTGGCAGGTCGACGGCGTCCGCGAGCGTCCGGTAATGCTCGACCAGCCCGCGCTGCTCGGGCTTGTTGTAGTACGGCGAGATGAGAAGCAGCGCGTCGGCACCCGCGTCCGCGGCCCGCTCGGACAGTTCCAGCGCCTCGTGGGTGTTGTTGCTCCCCGTGCCGGCGATCACCGGTACGTCGTCGACGGCGTCGACGACCGCCTCGACGACCTCGACGTGTTCGTCGTGGGTCAGGGTCGCGCTCTCGCCGGTGGAGCCGACGGGGACGACCCCGTCGACGCCCGCGGTTTCGAGGTACTGGGCGTTCTCGCGTAGCTGGTCGAAGTCGATGCGTTCGTCCGCGTCAAAGGGCGTCGTGAGCGCCGGGAAGACGCCGCTGAAATCGATGTCGTGTGTCATTGGTGCTGTGTGGTTGGTGTCGGGTTGCAGGTGTCGCGCGATGCCGGTCGAGCGCACCCGGGACGGGACGCCACCCCGCCGCGAGCGCTCCCTACGCGCGTTTTTTCAGAAGAACGGTCGCGCCGCTCGCCGAACGAAGGTCGGCCGGCCCCGGACGAGCGGCAGTTGGCATTACCGTAGCAACGGGAACGTGAGGACTTAGGGCTTGTGCAGCCCGCGAATCCTGCCTCGGGGTGGCGTCGGTGGCGAACGAAACGATACCACGCGACACGATCACCAAGAGATATATGACTCTCGGGCCGACACTCTCCCGTATGAGACACCTTGGACTCAAACTCCGGATGGCGTTCGTGGGCACCATCCTGTTCGCGTTCTACGCGCTCGCGGCGGGCTTCGTCCTGCTGCTGTTCGGGCCGGGAACGTGGCCGCTGGTGCTCGTGGGTACCGTCCTCTTCGCCGGCTTCCAGTACAAGTTCGGCAAGTGGGCGGCGCTGCGGAGCGTCGGCGCGGAGGAGATGGACGAACAGCAGTACCAGGAGATCCACAAGATGGTCGAGGACATCTGCTTCGAGATGGACCTCGACAAGCCGAAGCTGATGGTCGCCGACATGGGCGTTCCCAACGCCTTCGCCACGGGCCGGCGCGGCGCGGGCGTCGTCGTCGTCTCCAGCGAACTCATCCGCATCCTGGAGCGCGACGAACTGAAAGGCGTCATCGCACACGAACTGGCCCACATCGACAACCGCGACGTGGTGACGATGGTGCTGGGGCAGTCGATCGCCTCCATCGTCGGCATCGCCGTCCAGTGGGCGATCATGCTCTCCGGCGACAACGAGATCGCCGACTTCGTGCTCGGCTACATCGCGGGCATCCTCACGCAGATGTTCGTGATGCTGTTCGTGCTTGCCATCTCGCGGTACCGGGAGTACGTCGCCGACAGCGACGCCGCCTCCCACATCGGCGGCGGCGAGCCGCTGGCCCGCGCCCTGGAGAAGATCCAGCGCGGCGCGGAGGGCCGCGAGAGCCGCGTCGGCGACGACGTGAGCGCGCTCTGTATCTTCGACAGCGAGCGCGGCCTCCTGAAGTCGATCCTCGCGACCCACCCGCCGGTCGAGAAGCGCATCGAGAAGCTCCGGAGCTACTGACGACGCCGTTCGCGGTCCCACCCCGGACCGTCCGGGGATGCTCCCCGAAGCCATTTTACACCGGCCCGACACACGTTCGGGCATGGTGGATATCCATTCGGGACAGCGCGTCGCGATGCTCGCCGACGCGCAGAACCTCTATCACTCCGCACAGAGTCTCTACAGTCGCAACATCGACTACTCCGCGCTGCTGAACAAAGGGGTACAGGACCGCGAACTCGTCCGCGCCATCGCCTACGTCATCCGCGCTGACTCGCCCGAGGAGGAGTCGTTTTTCGACGCGCTGACCGACATCGGCTACGAGACGAAGATCAAGGACATCAAGACGTTCAAGGACGGGTCGAAGAAGGCCGACTGGGACGTGGGGATGTGTCTCGACGCCGTGACGCTGACGAACCACGTCGACACGATCATCCTCTGTACGGGCGACGGCGACTTCTCGCGGCTCTGTTCACATCTGCGTCACGAGGGCGTCCGCGTCGAGGCGATGGGGTTCAAGGAGTCCACGTCGGACGAACTCGTCGACGCGGTCGACGCCTTCATCGACCTGAGCGAACGCTCCGACACGTTCCTGTTATAAGAGACGGGCCTCCCTGCGCCCCGAACTGTCCCCCCCTTAGACCGGCCGACCGCTGCCGGAGGTTCCGACGAGCAGCGCGCCTGCGGCCATCCCGAGCGAGGCGATCGCGGCCGGGATCAGCAGTTCCGTCTGTCGAAGCGCCC
Source organism: Halostella salina (assembly GCF_003675855.1). NCBI lineage: Archaea > Methanobacteriati > Methanobacteriota > Halobacteria > Halobacteriales > Natronoarchaeaceae > Halostella > Halostella salina. The sequence continues at coordinate 210,606 of NZ_RCIH01000004.1, forward strand.
CGGTTGCCATGAGCACGACGCTGCTGATGACCAGCAGCACGGTCCCCAGCGCGACTTTCTTCGTATCCATTGTGTTCACGAATTGGGAGCGAACGCTTATAGCTTTCTCTAGGGCCACACGACAGTCGCATGGCAACGATTGACGTGAACCCACGGGGGACCGCCGTGTCGAAGGGCTTTCGAGGGTCGGCAGCCAACCCGTGGCCCATGAGCGACGACGCGGACGACCTGGCGGAACTGCGGGCCCTCGCCGACTACCAGTTCGGGCACGGCGCGGGAACGGCGCTGTTCCCCGCCGACGAGAAGCTCCGGATCAAGCGAACCACGTCGGGGCGACCCCAGCAGGTCGTCGCCGACGAGGGGCGGGTCGTCTCCCACGGGATCGACGGCCGGTTCACGCTGGGGATCGCGGGCGGGCGACGGCTCGCCGCGGGACTCGACGCGCCGGCCGCGCGGGTAGTCGTCGGCGACGAGAGCGAGCCGTTCGTCCGCGAGGGTCGCAACGTGTTCGCGAAGTTCGTCGACGAGGTGGGACCCGAGGTTCGCCCCGGCGACGAGGTGCTCGTGGTCCACAAGTCGGGCGACCTGCTGGGCGTGGGTCGGGCCGAGCTGTCGGCCGACGCGATGCGTGCGTTCGGCAGCGGCATGGCGGTGAAGACACGCGAAGGCGCGGGCGAGTAACGTTCGTCAGTCTTTTCTCGGAGTAACGCGACCCTCCGGGTATGTTCGGAGGCGGTGGCGGGGGCCTCAATCCCCGCAAGATGAAGCAGATGATGGAGCAGATGGGTATCGACTTCGAGGAGTTAGACGCGAACGAAGTCATCATTCGGACCGACGACGGCGACCTAGTGTTCGACGACGCCGACGTGACCCGGATGGACGCCCAGGGCCAGCAGACCTACCAGGTCGTCGGCGACCCCGAGCGCCGGGACGCCGGCGCGCTCGGCACCGACGCGGACGCCGATGATGACGACGACAGCGACGGGGAGATCCCCGAGGAGGACGTGGGGATCGTCGCCCAGCGCACCGGCGCGAGCGAGGAGGCCGCCCGGGAGGCGCTCGAAGCGAACAACGGCGACCTCGCCGCGGCCGTCGACAGCCTGGAGTGACGGTCGTTCTCGTTCACGGCGACCGGGAGTACCTCCGCGACCCCGGGGAGGAGCTCCAGACCGACCTCGGCGTGCTCGACATCCCCGACGACGCCTCGCCCGGCGACACGCTCGAAACCCACCTCGGCGAGGAGTTTCACGTCCGTCGGCTGCGCGGTCCCGACCTCTTTCACCACCTTGAGCGCACCGGCGCGCCGATGGTGCCCCGCGACGTTGGTCGAATTCTCGGTGAAGTCGGCGTCGAGGCGAGCGACCGCGTGCTCGATGCGGGGACCGGCACCGGCGTTCTCGCGGCGTACATGGGTCGGATCGGCGCGGACGTGCTCACGTTCGAGCGCGACCCGGAGTTCGCCGAGGTCGCCCGCGAGAACATGGACACGGCCGACGTGAGCGACGCCGTCGAGGTGCGTGCCGGCGACGTGACCGAGCACGCCGACGACCTCGGCGAGTTCGACGTGATCACGCTGGACACCGAGGACGCGCCCGCCGTCGTCGAGCGTGCGCCCGACCTGCTCGTCCGCGGCGGCTTCGTCGCCGTCTACTCGCCGTTCGTGGAGGACACCCGCGAGGTGGCTCGGGCCGCCGAAGCCGCCGGCCTCGTGGACGTACGAACCCTCGAAACGATCGAGCGCGAGATGGACTTCGACGACCGCGGCTCCCGCCCGTCGACCGCCGGCGTCGGCCACACCGGCTATCTGACGGTTGCGCGGCGGAGCTAGAGGTCGTCGAGCAGCTTCGGCGGGTAGAGGGTTTCGTCCCGCTCCGTGAACGCCGTCGGCTCCTTCCAGACGACCTCGAACGTCTCGTCGAGTTCGGGTTCCTCGGCCTCGAACCGGTCGAGTTCGTACGGCCAGTTCTCGACGATGTCGCCCTCGTACAGCCGCCAGATCTCGTGGCCCTCGGTCCCGTCGAACGTGAACGTGCGCTCGTAGGTGCCGACCTCCCGCACGTCGGTCAGTTCGACGTCGAGTTCCTCGCGGAACTCCCGCCGGACGGCGTCGCGGCTGTGCTCGCCGAACTCGATGCCGCCGCCGATCGGGCGGTAGAAGGTGTACTCCTCGGCCGGGTCGTAGTGTTCCGCGAGGAGGTTCCTACCATCCTGCCTGCGGACCACGGCAAGGGCGACCGGCCGAACGTCTCGCCAACTCATGGACTACGCCGGTAGGCCGATCCCCGACTAATAGCTGTCCGTTTCGTTCGAACCCCTTCGTTTCGCTCGACTCCCGACCCGTCTCGGGCCGGCGCGAGCGCGCGGCGCGCTCACGCGCCGCGGGCGAGCGGACGGGGGAGGGCAGGCTGTCTCCCGTGGTCGCTGTAGCAGCGGAGAGCAAGCATACGGCGGCTCCGCCGCCGTTTCACCGCGAACGAGCGCAGCGAGTGAGCGGCTTTTTTCATCGACGTTTTTGCCGGGAGGGTGCCCGCAGCAGGCCGGAGGCCTGCGAGGACACCCGATCGGGAAAAAGGTCGTCGCTAGTGATCGTCCTCGCGCCACTTGTGCTCGCACTCGGTGCAGATGAAAAAGCGCGTCTCGGACTCGTCGGCCGCCCGGATCTGCTGCATGTACCAGTGGGCGCGGTCGTTGCCACACTCGGGGCAGTGCGTCTCGGTCGTCGGGAGGCCGCTGTCCTCGGGGCTGGACTCGATGACCTCGCTCGCCTCCTGGTCGTCGGTGATGACGTAGTCGGCGTCCGGGTCCTTGATCTGCTCGTTGCCACAGCTCGAACAGACCCACAGGCCGTCCTCCGCTTTCATCATAGAGCCGCAGTCGTCGCAAAACTCCATTACTGGCTCCCCATTGCGACCCGTGCGGTTTAAACGGCGCGGTTACCCGTCGACATCGGTGCCGACCGACTCGGCGGCGACCTCGCCGGGGAGCACCTCGCGAAGCTCCGTTTCGACCTCGGCGACGGAGTCGAAGGAGTCGCTGTGGGTCTCCGAGAGGAGCTTGCCGAGGTTCTCCTCGCCGTCCGGGAACTGGAGCGTGGTGTCCTCGAACTCCCTGGCGGCGTCCGTGCGCATCACCGGGTACGAGAGTTCGTCGAGGGCGGTCTCCACCTGTTCGAGCGTGACCTGCCGTCCCATGTGAGGTCGTGACGATGTGGAGGAACTTCTAGATACTGCATGATTCTGCCCGGTGCATCGACGTACCGGCGGTCGTTCGGGCCGGGTCGGGGGGCACGGGACCGACGGCAGGTGCGTGTCGACGCCGGTCGCGACGGCTCGGTGACGGAACACAAAAATAGCGGGTCGGCGTAGCTCGGGGTGATGACTCTCTCGGAGGAGGCCCGCGAGCGGCTCGCCGACGTCGTGGAGCTACAGCCCACGAAGAACGCCGAACTGCAGGAGCGGTGGGGGGTCGAGGGAGGGAGCGAGGTCCACTCGTACCTCGAATCGGAGCTGAAGGAGTACTACTACCGCGACGACAACAGCCTGATCCGGGCGACGGCCGAGGCCGCGGAGCTGGTCGACGTGGAGCCGGGCGTCGAGGGCGACCCGGACGAGCGCCCGAGCGTGATCCGCGTGCCGGAGCTACAGGCGCAGGTCTTTCAGGTCGTTGCCGGGCCGGACGAACGCTCCGAGAGCGTCGTGTCGGTGCTGCACAAGCTCCGCGAGGCGTTCGGGATCGACCCCGACACCGACGACGTGCGGTCGGCGCTCCAGAGCCTCCGCCGGAAGGAGGTCGTCGAGGTGGAGTACCGGACCGTGCCGACGTTCCGGCTGGCGGTCGAGCGCGACACGGTCGACGTCGAGGTCGCCGACTAGGGCCGACGGCCCGCGACGCAGCCCTCAGGGCCGCCGGCGGTCCCGTCGGTCGGCGAGCAGTTTCTCGATCCGTTTCCCCGGTCCCCCCTCGATCGGCCAGCCCCTGGAGCGCCACGTCGGCGGCTCCGGCTCGAACGACGGGCAGGAGCCGGCACACTCCGCAGCGGTCTGGCACCGGTCCTTCGCGGCGCACCACGGGAGCAACTGGCCGCCCTCGGACCGGAGCTGAAAGTGTCGACAGTCGGGGCGCATCGTGTCGACGAAGGAGCGCCAGCCGCGCTCGTAGGCGCGCTCGGCGAGCGCCAGCCGCTTGTCGGCCTTCCAGTCGGCGTCGACGTACTCGAACCGCGCGGCCGACCGGTCGTACGCCGACCCGGACGGCCGGTCGAGGATGCGCGTGCCCGGCTCCGACGCCGGAAGCGTCCGGGGGTGCCAGGCGACCGTCGCCTCGGCGGCGTCGGCGTCGACGGTGAGAACGCCCGCCTCTACGGGGAGGTCCTCAAGCAGCACCGGCTCGACGCGGTCGCCCGTCTCGCGGGTGGCGACCCACACCTCGTCGGCGAGCGCCAGCGCCACGTCGCGCTCCAGTTGCGGGCGGAGCCGTCGGGCCGCGCTCGCGTCGAGGTCCGGCTTGTTCTCGACGGCGACGACCCGGTTCACCCAGTCCGGGTAGGCCCACCTCCGACGGATCTCGATCCGGTTGCCGTCGCGGCGCGTCTCGACGATCCCCCGGTCGGCCGCGCGGTGGACCGCCTCGCGGACGTACCGCCAGGGGTAGCCCGGGTCGGGGAGCGCGTCGCGGTACCACGCCCAGTCCTTGGGAGCGTTCCGAACCACGTGGAGCAAGTCAGAGTCGAGCCGTTCCGGCCCGAACCGGGAGCGCCGCGCCAGCGCCTCGCGGTCGGATTCGATAACGATCGTGTCCCAGCGCCGCCGCTCCGTACCGAGCTGGCGCGCGACGAGCGGGACCGTCCCGTCGGCACGCTCGCCGGCCGGGGGCCAGTTGCGCTCGGCCCACCAGCAGACGCGCAACTCGAAGCCGAACTCCGCGTCGTCACCGGGGATCACGGGCGGGAGTGCGCGCTCGGCGGGCTAAGGCGTTCGGGTTCCGGCCCGTGCCCCCGGCGTCGTCACGTTCGACGGCGGGGCGTGCCGCCTGCCGTCCTACTCGGCGTCGTCCTCCTCAAGCTTCTCGTCCAGGAACTCGTGGGCGTCCTCCAGTATCTCGCGGGGGCCGTCCTGCGTGACCGTGTTGACCGCCTGTTCGTAGTCGCGCCACTGGAGGTCGCGGTGCTCGTGTGACAGCTCCGCGCTCGCCTCGTAGGACCGGGCGATGAACAGGTGCACCGTCTTGTGGATGGTCTTCCCGTTGGCCTCGAACACGTAGTCGTAATCCTTGCGGAAGCCGTCGAGCAGCCTGAAGTCCTCGATCCCGGCCTCCTCCTGTACCTCCCGTATCGCCGTCTGCTGTAGCTCCTCGTCTCCCTCGACGCCGCCTTTGGGGAACTCCCAGTCCCCGGGGCGGCTCTTCAGGAGTAGGTACTCGCGCCGTCCGCGCGTATCCCGAAAGAGGATCGCGCCGGCGCTCGTCGCTTCGACCGTCATTACCTTTACGTAAACGACGATCTGTTAAGAGGATACCGGAGCCGGGACGCCGTCGGCGGGGCCGTCGCGGTACGCTTTTACGCGCGGAGCGTCCCACTCTACGAATACGATGACGTTCGTCACGAAGCTCCGCCTCCAGAGCGGGGACCGGGCCGCCCTCGACGGGGTCGTCGACGACATCCGGTCGACGGCCGAGCGTAAGGGAGCCGAACTGAAGGGACCGCACTCCGAACCGCCGACCGAGCTACGGGTGCCACAGCACAAGCGCGTCGACGGCGGCGGCCGATTCGAGAACTGGGAGTACGTCGTCTACGCCCGCGAACTGGAGATCCACGGCCACGACGAGCTCGCCCGGCGCGTGACCGAGCGGGAGTTCCCCGCCTCCATCCACGTCGAGGCCGAGGTCGAACAGGTGAACCCGCTCGGCAGCGGGCGCGACTAAAACGCCGTCTCGCCGACCAGTTCGAGGAGTTCGGCCCGCCCGTCGTGGTCGTTGTCGTCGAACGACGACACCCTGATTCTGGCCTTCTTGTCGACGTGGTCCGCCGACGCACCGTCCACCACGAGCGTCGAGTCGCCGACGCGGGCAACCACCTCGCCGTCGCGGACGCCGGTCAGGATCACCGTGATCTCCGCGCCCGGGTCGAACGCCGGGGTCGCCGTCCGGAACTGCCAGCCCTGGAAGTACTTCCGGATCATAGCCGGGCCACCTCCCCGCTCTCGCGGTCGTGGACGTACTCCCTGCCGAAGCCGGTCACCGCGGCGATGAGGAACACGGCCACGAGGAACCAGCCGTGGAACACGTAGAGGAACACGTCGACCGGGTTGACGACCATCGACTGGGTGAACCACGAGTACGTCGCCGGCAGGCCGGTCAGCTGGGCGTACCCCACGAGGACGCCGCCCGACCACGGGAAGATGTACCCGAGCGCGGACGTGTTCGCGTCGAGGATGTTGGCGCGCCGGTAGCCGTTGATGTTGAACCGCTCGCCGATCCGGGCGATGTAGGGCGCGATGGCGATCTCGGCGGCCGTGTTGATCGTGATCATCGCGTTGACCAGCGCGGTGCCGCCGACCATCGTCGTCTCGGCGCGCCGCACCGACGTGGCGACGTTGTCCAGCAGCCAGTTCTGGATCGCCGCGAACCCGCCGCCGCGGATCATGATCTGTGCGCCGGCGACGATGAGCAGCGTGAGGACGATAAGCGGGAAAAAGCCCTGCGCGCCGGCGTAGATGCTGCCGGCGACGCCGGGGTTCTCACTCACGACCTCGACGAACGGCAGGAAGTCGACCGCGTCCGCGATCGGCGCGTCGGCCGGCGCGCGGAAGACGAGCATCTCCGAGACCGACGCGAGGCCGAACACGACGTTGAACGCCGCGGCCACGATGATCCCCCACGAGATCGCCTCGACGATGTGCCGCCCCGCGACGGCCGTGGCGATGACGACGCCCATCGAGACCAGGTGGAGCAGGCCGGCCGGGTTGCTCTCAGCGATCAGGAGCGCCCGGGCGTCGCCGCTCACTGAAACTCCCTCCATCACGTTCCCGGCGACCACGTAGGCCGCGAACGCGAACACGGCGGCGACGATCGCGTACTTGAACCGCGAGGCGACGACCCCGCCGATGTCGGAGTCCTGCGTGACCGCGGAGACGATCGTCGTGTCGCTGACCGGCGCGAGGTTGTCCCCGAACACCGCGCCCGAGAGGATCGCCCCGAACAGAAGCACCGGGTTCGCGCCGAGCAGGACGCCGGCCGGGAAAAAGAGTCCCGAGAAGGCGACGGTCGTGCCGTACCCCGTGCCGATCCCGGTGGCGAGCAGGCCGGCGAGGATGAACGTGATCGCCGGGAACAGGGCCGCCCCGACGCTCGCGGCGTCGGCGGCCCAGACGAGGCCGCTAACGAACCCGCCGACCTGAATCGTCTCGGCGAACATCCCGGCCCAGAGCCAGGCGACGATCGCGGTCGCCGCGACGCGCTGGGTCATCCCCTCAAAGATCGTGTTCGCGTACGTCTTCCAGGAGCCACGGACAAAGAGCATGCCCACGATCAGCCCGATCAGCATCCCCGCGACCAGGCCGGTCGTGTCGCTGATGCGGAGCAGCCCGCTCTGAACGATCGCCCACACGATGAAGAAGGCGATCGGCACCGCACTCATCGCCTTCCCGCCGTAGAACTCGATGTTCGGCCCCTCTCTGGCGGACGCTGCCTCACGAAGCTCCTGTTCGATGTCGCTGTCGTCGGGTGGGTCGTCTTCCCCTGCCATGTTTCTGTGACCCCCGCCGACACATTTCAACGTTGGTGGCAACCGGGAACGGCAGCGGCCCCCACAGGTATCAACGGAGGCATACGGGCGACAGCAGTCCGTATAAGTCGACGGGGACCGAGAGACGAGATATGTCAGGACAGGTCACTCGGGACCGGATCGTCGAACTCAGACGCGACCTCCACCGCCGACCGGAGCAGGCCTGGCGGGAGTTCTACACCACAGCGCGGGTCGTCGAGGCCGTCGAGGCCGTCGGCGTCGACGCCCTCCACGTCGGTCCCGACGCGCTCGTGTCCGACGAGCGCATGGCCGTGCCGGACGACGAGACGATAGCGGCCGCCGCCGAGCGCGCTCGCGAGGCGGGTGCGGACGCGGAGGCCGTCGAGCAGTTGGCGGGCGGCCACACGGGACTCGTCGCGGAACTCCACCGCGGCGATGGGCCGACCGTCGCGCTCCGCGTCGACATCGACGGGCTTCCGGTCGAGGAGTCGACCGACGGTGACCACGTCCCGGCCGCGGAGGGGTTCCGGTCGACCCACGGCGGGTCGATGCACGCCTGCGGCCACGACGCGCACGCCGCCATCGGCGTGGGCGTGCTTGAACGCGTGGCCGAGAGCGACTTCTCGGGCACGTTCAAGGTGCTGTTTCAGCCGGCCGAGGAGGTGATCGGCGGCGGGAAGGCGATGGCCGAGAGCGGCCACGTCGACGACGTAGACTACCTCCTTGCGGTTCACGTCGGCCTCGACCACCCGACCGGCGAGGTCGTCGCGGGGATCGACGGCTTCCTCGCGGTCGAACACTTCGACGTGACGTTCACCGGCGAGTCGGCCCACGCCGGCGCGAAACCGAACGCCGGTCGCAACGCGAACCAGGCGCTGGCCGCGGCGGTGCAGAACCTCTATGCGATCCCCCGCCACGAGGACGGCGCGACGCGGGTCAACGCCGGCCGGATCGAGGGCGGGACCGCGGCGAACATCGTCGCCGAACACGCCGAGATGGCCGTCGAGGTGCGCGGCGAGACGACGGCGCTGAAGGAGTACGTCGCGGACCACGCCCGGCGCGTGATCCGGAGCGCCGCCGAGATGCACGACTGCGAGGCGACGGTCGACACCGTCGGCGACGCGCCGAGCGCGGTGAGCGACGCTGATCTGGTCGACATCGTCGAGGGGGCGGCGAACGGCCACGCCGACGTGGAGCGGACGCTCCGGCGCGACGACCTGGGCGGGAGCGAGGACGCGACCTACCTGATGCAGCGCGTGCAGGAGAACGGCGGCCTCGCGTCGTACGTCGCAGTCGGGACGGACCACCCCGGCGGCCACCACACGCCGACGTTCGACGTGGACGAGCCGACGCTGGGGATCGGGATCGACGTGCTGTCGGAGACGGTGCTGACGGTCGCCGAGGAACAGCCCTGAACGGCGACGGGCGAGTAGCCGATTCGAGTGCGAGCAGGCGACCCGTCGGGGCACGGTATCACGGGGCGGCGGGTCGCGCAACCGCGCAGCCGTCCCCGCGGCGGGTGGTCAAAGCACGCCGGGGCTGGCCGCGTCTTCGGACAAAAAGCTCAGTACTTGGGATCCGCGCCGGTCGTCTCGTACACCGCGTCCATCAGGTCGTCGCGGCGGGCCTGCCAGTCGTCGAAGGCGTCGGGGCTGGAGGGGTATTCCCCGTAGTGGTCGATGATGTCGTCGGCCCGCTGTTTGGTCTTGTAGAACGTCCAGATCACGTCGTAGTAGCCGAAGCTCTGGATGGCGGTCTGGAGCTTGAGCTTCCAGCCGATCGAGGTGCTGCCCGAGTACAGCGCCTCCGCGAGCTTGTCGCCGGGGAGCGATGCCAGCAGCCCCATCAGGTCGTCGACGTCGACGGCCGTCGAGAGGATGTTGTACACGTCCAGCCCGGCGTACCGCGACCCGAAGTGGTCCATCACGCGCTCGTTGTACTCCCAGAGGGCCGCCTCGCTCACGTCGCCCGCCTCGATCCCCTTGACCGCGGCCTCGGCGGCGTACTTGCCGGCGTAGGCTGCGCCCGCGATGCCGCCGCCGGTGGTCGGGTTGACGTGGCCGGCCGCGTCGCCGACCGCCATGAAGCCGGGGGCGACGGCCGAGTCGTACGGGCGGCGCGTGGGCAGGGCCGCGCCGAGCTTGTCCTCGACTTCCGCGCCCGCGAACTCCTCGCGGTCCCGCAGGTCGCGCTTCAGGTCGTCGACGAGCTGCATCGGCTCCTCGGTCATCTGGAAGCCGAGGCCGGCGTTGATCTCGGTGTCGGTGCGGGGGAAGTACCAGAGGTAGCCCGCGGCGCGCTCGGTCGGCTTGAACACCAGCGCGTCGTCCCACTCGACCGGCTCGTCGACGTGGACGATCTCGCGGTACGCCGAACAGAACTGCGAGTAGTTGACGTTCGTGTCGAACGTGGCGGCCTCCAGGTCGGCCTTGTCCTGCAGGATCGACAGCGACCCCGCGCCGTCGATGACGACCTCGGCCTCGTAGGTGACCGGATCGCCCTTCCGGACCGCACTGACGCCGGTGACGCGGCCGTCGTCGTCCTGCCGCACGTCCTGCACGACGGTGTCGTAGTGGAACTCCGCGCCGGCCTCGTCCGCGCCGTCGATGATCCGGCGGCCGTACTCCCAGCGGTCGATGACCGCGAGTTCGCCGGGCACCGGGATCTCGAGGACCGTGTCCTCCTGCGGGATCTCGAAGCGGCCGTGGTCGACGTCCGTGTTCGTCATCGCGGGTTCGAGCTTCGACTTGGGGATCGCCTCCGGGAACGCGTCGGCCCCCTTCAGTGCGTCGCCGCAGGCGATGTGGCCCGCCTCCTGCTCGTCTTTCCGCTCGACGACGACCACGTCGTACCCCGCGTTCGCGACCGTCGCGGCGGCGTAACAGCCGGCCGTCCCCGCGCCGACGACCACCACGTCGTACGACCGCGTCCCGCCGGTCGGCCCGGTCCCAGCACCGGCCTCGCTGCTTGTCATGCCTCCCTGTGTTCGGCGAACCGGCAAAACTCTTTATGTACCCCCGGCGGACGCCCGATGCCGCCCCCGGATCCGTCGGTCCAGTGGGGGACGGAAGTGGATAAAGAGTTTTGGGGCGATGTTTCGTACCCGAAGCCATGACCGAGTACACGGTGGAGTTCATCGGGACCGGCGAGGCGATCACGGTCTCCGACAAGGAGACGATCCTGAGCCGCTGCATCGAGGAGGGCATCGCTCAGGAGTACTCCTGCCGCGTCGGGATGTGTCTCGCCTGCTCGGCGAAGATCGAGTCGGGCGAGGTCACCCAGCCCGCGGCCCGCGGCCTCACCGACGAGGAGGCCGAGTCCTACGCCCTGACCTGCATGGCCCGCCCGCAGTCCGACCTCGAGCTCGACCGCGGGAAGTACCCGCCCAGCATCGAGACGGACGCGGCGGCGGGCGACGCGGCCGCCGACGACTAGCGGTTCTCCCCGAACCACTCGACCGCGAAGTCGACCAGCGCCCGCTGCGAGCAGAGCGTCGCCGTCCCCTCGCCGACCGGGCCGGTGGTCGCGCCGCCCTCGGTTTCGAACGCCGTGCCGACCGCCGGGAAGTCGTCGGTGTCCGTCTCGATGTCGTCGTACTCGACCCAGCGGCGCTCGCCGTCCGCAAGTACCGGGCCACCGCCCGTAGTCTCGACCTTCTCGAAGTCCGCGCGGTACTCCGCGAGGTGGAGCGACGTGTTGACGTCGTGGCCGACGCCGAGCAGGAGCACCCTCCCGTCGCGGTCGTAGACGCGGGCCAGCGGCGACCCCTCGCCGAGCGGGTAGTCGAACGAGTGTCCGTCGGTGATCGCCGCCGCGTCCGGCCCGTTTGCGGCGAAGGAGAGGGTCGGGTGCCGGCTCCGGACGGTGTCGGGGTAGTTCCGGAAGCATTCGGGGACCGCCCCCACTCCCCGCGTCGGGGTGACGGCGGGGCGGTAGGCCGGCGCTTGCTCGCGGATCGTCCCGTGCCAGGACTCGGGCACCGGCGGGTTCGACCAGTTCGACGGGTCCGAGCACTGAAAGCTATGCGTCGGTGTCACGAGCGTTCCGTCGTCGCCGACGGCGGCGAGCAGGGCATCGACGACCGCGGGCGCACCGCCGGGGACCCAGCCGAGGGAGGACAGCGACGCGTGGACGATCAGGGTGTCGCCGTCCGAGATGCCGAGGTCGCGCAGATCCGACTTGATGCGGTCGGGCGTCACGGGTTCGCCCGTCCGTTCGACGACCGTTTCGTCGGTCATAGACGTGGCTCTCCACGGGCCGGCAACTGCTTTGTGGTCCCGTGGTCGGCGTTCACACCCGTCGGGGGAGTCAGCCCGCCGCGCAGTTGTTCGGCCCGAGTTCGAGTTCGAACGCCGTCCCGTCGTCGGCCGCCTCGCGGCCGAGGTTGACCGCGATCACCCGTTCGTGGTTCGCCGGGGGATCGGGCAGGTTCCCGGTGACGTGCGCGACGAACTCGTCCTCGGCCATCGACAGCGCCGGGAGCGACTCGCGGAGGTCGCCGACCGTCGCGGCGTACGCGTCGCCCGTCCGGGGTCGTGCGTCGAGTTCGTAATGTCCCGGCGCGACGACCGTGTCGTCCGGCAGCGCGAGCAGGCGGTCGTGGAGTGTCCCGTACAGCGTCCGGGCTGCCGCCTCGGGATCGGCGGTCGCCTCCAGATCGGGCCGCGCGACGGCATCGAGAAAGAGGCTGTCGCCCGTCAACACCGCGTCGTCGACGCGGAACGCGGTCATCTCGGAGGTGTGCCCCGGCGCGGCCAGCGCCGAGAGCGTCGCGTCGCCGAGTGGGAGTTCGTCGCCGTCCCCGACAAGCGTCGCGTCGAACGCCAGTCCGCGGTCCGCCGCGCCCTCGGGCAGCACCGGCTCGGCGTCAGCCGTTTCGGCGACCGCGCGCACGCCGCTGACGTGGTCCGCGTGGACGTGCGTGTCGACGGCGTAGTCGATTTCGACCCCGCGTTCCGACGCATCGTCGACGTAGCGGTCGGCGAACGCCCGGAGCGGGTCGACGACCGCCGCCCGGTCGCCGTCGTGGACGAGGTAGCCCAGACAGCCGCTGGAGGGGCGCTGGTACTGGACGACGGTCGCCGGGCCGTCGGTCGGCACCGGCTCCGCCAGGAGAACGCGCGCCCACTCGTCCATCCCGCCGGCGAGGTTCACGGCGTCGACGCCGTCCTCGCGGAGCAGTTCGGCGGCGTAGTCGCTCGCCTCGCCGCGGCCGCAGACGGCCACGACCGGCTCGGCGAGACCGTCGACGAGGTCGGCCGCGCCGCCGGTGACCTCGGCCTGCACGAAGCGGTTCTCGGGCACCTGGGCCGCGTCGACGTTCGGCCCGTCCACGCGCCACGTCTCGAACTCGTCGCGGTCGCGCACGTCGACGACGGCAACGTGCTTCCCACTCCGGATGCGGGTCGCCAGCGCCCGCGGCATGATGGTGTGGTCGTCCATGTGCAGAGGGTACGCGCCGCGGGGGCAAAAGACGGCCGCCCGGGTCAGCGCCGTCGGGCGAGCCAGACCCCCAGTGCGGCGAGTGCGACGAGCGGACCGAAGCCGGGCTGACCGCCCGAGTCCGTCGACTCGCTCGGCTCGCCGTCAGTCGGCGTCGTGCCGTCCGTCGCCGTCGTCGGTTCCGGTGCGGTAGTCGTCGTCGACGCGACGCTCGTCGACGTGGTCGTCGACTCGGCGGCCGCGACCGACACCGTGCCGGCAGCGGTCCCGTCGACGCTCACGCCGACCTCGCCCAGCTCGTCAACCGCGACCGTCGCGGTCGCGGTCCGGGTCTCGCCGGGTGGCACGGTGACCTCGGCCGTCGTTACCGCCTCACCGTCGACCGTAACGGGGAGGGCCGCCGTGCCCGACGCCTCCCCGTCGTTGGTGACGGGGACGGAGACGGCGACGCTCTCGCCGGACTCGACGGCCGTCCGGTTCAGCGACGGTTCGCCCACGTCGAGCGCGGGCCGCTCGACGGTGACTGCGAACGCCGACAGCCCCGGCGACCGGGCGCGGACGACGTACCCCTCGACCGTCTCGCGCTCGACGTCTGTGGGGAGCGCTGTCCAGTTGCCGTTCGTGTAGCGCTCGACGGTCACCGCCTCGGGGTCGGCGTCCATCGCGTCGAGTCGGTCGCGCGAGACGGTAACCGTGAACGTCACGGACTCGACGGCGTCGTCCTCGAAGTCGTGGTCGACGACGACGTAGTCGATCGGTTCGCTTCTGCCCGTGTCCGGCGCGGGCACGTCCGCCGGGACCGAGGCTGTCCCGTTCACCGTCAGGTCGTAGTTTCCGCTCTCCGCCGGAACGACCTCGACCGCGGTCACCTCGGCGGCGTCCTCGCCGTCGGGGTCGGTTCCGTTCGTCTCGTTGTCGGATCCGGTGTCGTCCGTTCCGTCGGCCACGTTCAGGTCGACTGTCACCGTCTCGTTCGGCTGTGCCGCCTGCACTTCGACCCTCGTCCCGTCGCCTTCACCGCTCGGCTCGACCGAGACCGTCGTCACCGGGTCGGGGAGGTCGCCCCCGACGCCGCCGCCACCGCCGCCGCCGCCGGTGTCGCTCGACTCGTCACTGTCGTCGCTCGTCCCGTCGTCCTCGCCCTCGTCGGACTCCCTGGCGACGCTGACTGTCCGCGGCGTCGCGCCGCCGACGGCGACGGCGCGGTCTCCGCCCTCGTCGAGGCTCACCGTCCGCTCGACGGTCCGGTGTTCGCCGGGCGCGAGCGTGACGGAAACGGTGTCGACCGTCGCCCCGTCGACCGTCACGGGCACGTCGGTCGTCGTCGCGGTGTCCCCCTGATTCCCGACGGTGGCGTTGAGTGTGACCTCGTCGCCGGCGTCGACCTCGGTCGACGAGACGGTCAGGTCCGAGGCGACGACGCGTGCGGGCTCGGGGCCTGTGAGCGCCGCCATCGAATATCGCTCGGCGACGAACGCGGTGCCGCCGCCGCTGGCCCCGAGGAGGCCGCCGAGTTGCCGTGGCTGCTCGTAGGAGTAAGTCCCGTCGACGCTCCCGTCGGTGGCGTTCAACGAGACGAGCGCCCCGCCGTCGACGATTACCTGGCCGTCGGCGGCGAAGAGCCGCATCGGCCTATCCGTCGCCGTCGGCGTGGGCCGCCACCGCTCGTCGCCGGTGGTCGCGTTCAGCGCCACTACGCCGCCCGACCCGTTGAACGTGTACACGCCGTCGCCGTCGACCGCGATCCAGTCGAGTGGATCTACCACCGGCTGAATCTGTCCGTCGCCGTCCCGCTCTACGACCGTCGCGTTCCAGACGCGTTCACCGTCCGCGGTGTCGAGTGCGGTGACGCTCGGTCCGGCCCTGGCGTACAGCCGTTCGCCGCGCCACTGAACCCGTCCGAGCGATTCGACCGACGCGTTCCACGCCCGTTCCCCGGTCGCGGCGTCGAACGCCGTCAGCGTCCCGGCGTCCGAACGGTCGGGGAACGTCGGATGCGAGACGACCAGCGCGGTCCCGTTCCGAACGCGCAACCCGACCGAATCGGCGTCGACGGAGGCGTTCCAGACGCGCTCGCCGGTGGTCGCGTTCAGCGCCGTCACGTTGCCCAGGTCGCCGGCCACGTACAGCCGCCCGTCGTGGAGTCGAACCGTGGCCTCCGAACCCTTCACTGAGCGGTTCCACAGATCCTCCTCGTCAGCGGTGGTGGCGACGACCGTCGTCATGGGTGCGTAGACCAGTCGACCGTTCCTGCGTGACTCGACTTCGCTCGACGCCGCGTACACCCGATCGCCGTCGACGATCGGCCGGGCGTAGGACGATCCCGGGCCGACACTCAGGTTCCACTCGACTTCGCCGGTCTGCTTGTCGACCGCCAGCAGGTTCGTACTCGAATCGTCGTAGTCGCCGACCGTCGTTCCGACGTACACTCGGTCGCTTGCGGTCGTAGCTGCCGGCGAGAGTTCTGACCCGGCGGCCGCTCGCCAGTCCACCTCGCCGGTCCCCGCGTCGACGGCGACGATGTCGTAGGCCAGCGGTCCGATTCGTTCCTCCGGCGGTTGCCTGAAGTCGGTGACGTACAGCGTGCCGTTGCCGGCGATGGCGAACTGCGGGTAGTACAGTTCGTCGTCAGTCGACCACCTGGGTTCGAGTTCGCCGTCGGGTACGTCGACGTCCCGGCCGTCGCCAAGGAACAGATCCAATAGCGACGCTCCGTCCCGCGGCGCGACGTACACCCGCGTCGCGCTGGCGTCGGAGAGGCCCGACCCGTTCGTCACGCGCAGCCGAACGGGCTGGTAGCCGGCGTCGCCGTACGTCATCGTGACGCGCTCGCCCCGGCGCTCGTAGTTCCCGTCGCCGTCCGTGTCCCACTCGTAGGTCAGTCCAGTTCCGGCGGCGTCCGACGAGGCGCTCGCCTCCAGTTCGACTGCCTCGCCCGCGACCGGCGTGTCGTTGACCGTGACGGCTGCCTCGACGCGCTCGCGGACGGTCACGTTGACCGTCGTCGTGTTCGTCGTCCCGGCGTCGCTCGTCAGTCGGACCCCGACTGCGTACTCCCCGGGGTGGGCGTACGTCCGGTTCAGCGTCGGGCCGGTGGCCTCGTACGTGCCGTCGCCGTCCGGGTCCCACTCGTACGTCGTGACCGTCCCGCCCGGAGCCGTCGAGGCGCTCGCGTCGAGCGTCACCTCGCGGTCCTCGACGGCCGTCGTCGCGCCGTCGACGGTGATGATCGGAACCGACTCGCCGACTGCGACCAGTTCACCGTCGCCGGTCGTGAGGTACGCCCGTTCGTCGGCGACACTTGGCTGACTGCCGCCACTCCCGACTGCGAGCGTCCCGACCGTGGTCCCGTCCGAGCGGTCGTACACTTTCAGCGTCCCCTCGTCGTTGAAGTACACCGCCTCGTCGGTCGCCGCGGGCTGGCCGATTGGGTCACTGGGATCGAAAGTGTAATTCACGGGACGTTTCCAGCGGGCCCTCCCGTCTCCGTCGTACGCAACGAGTGTCTCCTGATCGAGGCCCGTGGGAGCGATGATCATCCGTTCACCGGGCCCGTCGACGACGGCCGGTCGACCGCGGATCGGGTCATCGACGATCGTTTTGCGATCTCCCGGAGTGCCGTTTCTCAGACCTCTGAACCCGCCGGTGAGTATCCCGTTTGAGACGACTGGCGGGGTGATATAGAGCCCCCCTCGAATCCATTCCCCGACGTAGTCGCCGGACTCGCGCTCGCTCACCGACACCTCCCCCATCCCTTGGTTGTTTACGTTGGAGAAATACACCAGGTTCTCGGACACCGCGGGTGTCCGAACCGCCGTCCCCTCCGTGCCGTCGGTCTGCACCCACCGGGTTTTTCCATGGGTCGCGTTGACCGCGTGAACTTCCTGTTCCCTGCCCAGGTTCGTCGCGAAGTAGACGGTCCCGTCGGCGACTACCGGCGAACTCGTCCGCTCGTCGTAGGTCGTGTAGGTCCACGCCGGCTCGCCCGTCGCCGCGTCGAACGCCGCCAGTCCCCCCGCGTTCGTCGTGACGAACACCGTTCCGTCGGCGACGGCCGGCGTCCCGGTCGCTCGGTCGACCGTACCGATCGCTTCGGTCCACTCCACCTCGCCGGTCGTCGCGTTCAGCGCCGTCAGGTTCTCCCCGTCGGCGAGGTACGTCGTCCCGTTCAGGACGGCCGGCGGCCCCTCGACGTCCGTGTCCGCGTCGTACGACCACGCCACGCCGAGGCTCGTTTGCGGTCCCTCGACGTCGGGCGCGTAGCCGGTGCCCCGCGCGTTGTACCCGGCCATCGGCCAGCCGTCGCCGTCGTCCTCGTTGCTCGCGGCGGCCGCGTCGTCGGCCACCGCCGTTCCGACGCCGGCCCCGACCGACACCATGGCGCCCCCGACGAGCAGCACCACCACCCAGAGCGTCGCCGTTCGCCGCCCGCTGTCATTCATTTCGTACTGATGTCAGATAATCATCTCATAAATAATTGGTTGGTGCGCCGGGCTTGCCGCTGGCCACCCGCGGGCAATCTTCAATGCCCTCCCCGCCGAACGTCGGGACATGAACGCCGCCGACCTCCGCGACGCCGTCGAGGACGACAAACGGACCGAACTCGACCGGATCGGTTCGTCGAAGTTCCTGATCGCCGCGACCGAGGCCGACTTAGAAGAGGAACCGGTCCTCCGTGCGGCCGCGAACAGCGAGCACGCCGCCGCGGAGACGTTCGCCGCGTGGGCCGACGACGAGGACGACGACGCCGCGGCCGACGCCTTCGCCGCAGTCGCCGAGCAGGAGCGGGAGCATTACGACCGCGTGGGCGACCTGCTTCCCGACGACTTCGAGCCGGCCGACGGCGGCCCGATGCACGCGTACCTGCGGGACCGCGAGGACACCGTCGCCCGCGTCGCCGGCGGACTCGTGGGCCGGCCGCTGGTCAGCGTCCGGAGCCACACGCAGGTGATCAGCTTCTTCGTCAACGAGGCCGACGAGGCGACGGCGAACCTGTTCCGGGAGCTGAAAACGGAGACGAACGAGGAACTGGACCGCGGACTGGAGCTGCTCGATGATATCTGCGAGACCGAGGACGACTGGGACCGGGCGCAGTCGGTCGCGGGCTACACGATCCAGGTGGCGTACGACGACTACGCCGACGCGCTGACCGAACTCGGCGTCGACGTGAAGCCCCTCTGCTGACGGCGATTGTGGTGCTGTCGTGGCCGCCCCGCCGGGAGGCCGGACGCTCGTGCGCCGGCCGTACACGCCGAGGGCAGGGTTAATCCGTCGCGCTCGAATATCATGGTATGACCCAGCACACCACCCGTCGGCGGTTCCTCGTCGCGGCGGGGGCCGCCGGACTCGCGGGCTGTCTCGGTGGCCCACTGTCCGGCGGTCCGGGGGCCGGCTCCGACGCGCCGCCGCCGACCGCCGAAGCTGAACTCCCGGTCGAGTACGACATCGCCCAGCTCCGCGATGAGGTCACCTCCGGCGGTGTCTCGAAGGACGGGATCCCGTCCATCGACGACCCTGATTTCGAGCGCGCGGACGACGCTGATGGCCGCCTCGACGACGGGGACGTGGTGTTCGGCGTCGTCCGGGACGGCGAGGCGAAAGCGTACCCGCAGTACGTGCTGGTTCACCACGAGATCGTCAACGACGAGGTCGGCGGCGACCCGGTCAGCGTCACGTACTGCCCGCTGACCGGGACCGCCCAGGGGTTCGAGCGCGGGGAGACGACGTTCGGCGTCTCGGGCGACCTGCTCAACAGCAACCTCGTGATGTACGACCGCGGCACCGACAGCCGATGGCCGCAGATGCTCGCCACCGCGATCCGGGGGGAACTCCAGTGGGAGCGCCTCCGGGAGTTCCCCGTCGCGTGGACGACGTGGGGGCGCTGGCGCGAGGCGCACCCCGAGACGGCGGTGCTGACGGAGGACACCGGCCACGTCCGGGACTACGGCGACGACCCCTACGGGAACTACAACCCCCGAAAGGGGTACTACGAGAGCGGCCTGTCGCTGTTCCCGACGCTCGCGACGGACGACCGCCTCGACGCCAAGTCGGTCGTCGTCGGGACGCGGACGACCGACGGCGTCCTCGCGGTGCGGAAGGCGTCGCTCCGCGAGGCGGGCGTCGTCGACGCGACGGCCGACGGAACGCGCTTCCTCGGGGTTCACGACCCCGAACTGGACGTTGGATACGTGTACCGCAACCCCGACGGGGCGACGTTCGAGCGCCGTGACGGCGCGGTCGTCGGGCCGGACGGGGACGAGTACGCCCCCGCCGACCTCCCGCTGGACCGGTCCCTCTCGTACCACGCCATGTGGTTCGCGTGGGCGGGGTTCTACCCGTCGACGGCGCTCCATGACTGACGCGCTCCGACACACGGCGGCGGTGGTCCGCCTGGCGCTCGGCCGCCGTGACGGCGCAGCCGTCGCCGCGACGACCGGCCTCGCCTATCTCCTCGCGTACCTGTACGCGCTCGGCGACCTGGCGGTCCGGCCGGGTCTCGGAACGGACCTCGTCGTCGCCCGGGAGCCGCTGACGACGGCGTTCCGCCGCGTCGGTCCGGCAACGTTCGAGGCGGTCGCGCTGGTCGACGTCCACGTCGTTCGGCTGCTGTTCTCGCCCGGCAACGTCCTCGTCGGCGGCGCGCTCGCCGCGCTCGTCGGGGCGAACCTCGCGCTCACCTACCTCGCGGTGCGACAGCCGCGGGCTTGCGGACTGTCCCCGACGGCGGGTCTCGCGGCGTCGCTCCCGGCGCTGCTCTCCGGCACGGCCTGCTGTGGCCCGGTCATCCTGCTGTTGCTCGGGATCCAGGCCAGCGGCCTCCTCCTGACGGCGTTCGCGTGGCTGGTCCCGGTCGGGGGGCTGTTGCTGCTCGGGACGCTGGTGCTCGCTGGCCGACGCGTCGACCCCGCGGCTCTGGCGGCCGGGGACGCGTGACCTCGTCAGTTACTACTCTCGGCTGTAGTGGCGGTCGCGTTCGCCGACACCTCGACGGTCGAGTCCTCGCGGATCGCCGCCCAGTCCGTGATCCCCGTGACGGTGCCGTTCGCCAGGTCGACGTCGACGCTGTATCGCAGGTCGCGGCGCTCGTCCGCGCTCGGCTGCCGGACCCTGACGACCGCACGGTCCTCGACGTAGGACGGGTCGCGCTCGACGACGACCGCGTCGTCCCGGTCCTCGGCGGAGACGTTGCCGGTGAAGACGTACGTCTGGTTGCCGCTGCCGTTCGTGACGCCGTCCGCGTCGATGGTGACGTTGTAACTCCGCATCCGGTCGGCGGTCACCCGGTAGACCGGATCGACGCCGAGTTCGTACCCGTCCAGCCGGTCGAGTTTCGCACGGACGGTGGCGTTGCTTCGGGCGATCTCGACGGCGCGGTCGCGTTCGGCGGCCGAGAGCGGCCGCTCGGCTTCCGTCTCGACCGTGAAGCGGCCGGGCGCGGTCTCTTCGACCCGGATCGCGGTGACGTTCGCCGTGTTCTCGACGACCGTCACGTTCCCCGCGCCGTCCGAGAACGTGACCGAATCGCCGGCGACGACGAACTCCCCGCTCGTGCCCCCGGCCCCGATCGGTTCGGTCACGCCGACCGCGGCTCCGACCCCCGCCAGCCCGACGCCGAGCGCGGCGAGACAGAGCAGGACAGCGAGGCGCACGCGGACGTGGCTTCCCATACTGACGTGTTCGCTGCAAGCCCCAATAACCGTTCATTGGAAACGCGTTCGGAAGCAGTTGGAAACGCGTTTCACGGCGTTTCACGGCCGCTGCGGGCCGTATAGACCAACACACTGAAGTCCTATTCAGCGGATACGTTCGCGCATGGACGCCCGAGCCCTCCGGACCGCCCACCTCGTTGCAGCCGCCGTCTTCGTCGCCGCCGTGCTCGTCCTCGCCGTGCAGTTGATCACGCCCTCTCCCGTTGTGGTGTCGGTCGGCGAGAGCGGCGCGGAGACGATGCAGGTCGGCCAGTACTTCACCTACGGCGAGGTAGCGGTCGTCGCCGCGGCGGCGCTGGCCGGCGGCGCGAGCGGGACGTACCTCGTGCTGGGCGGCCGAGACACCTCATCCGCGGATCCGCAACCGGCGAGCGCGCGTGACGGGACCGCGGGGCGGCCGGCCGCCACCGGCGGAGTCGACGCCAGCGACGACGTGTCCACCGCCCGTGACGGCGGAGACGACTCGCCCGACGACCAGCCTGTCGACCTCCGCGAACGCCGGGCGGAGACGCTCGACCGGCTGGCCGGCAACGAGGCGACCGTCTTCTCGAAGCTCCTCGATGCCGACGGGGAGATCCCACAGCGTGCGCTCGTCGAGGGGACCGACCTCTCGAAGGCGACGGTCAGCCGCACGCTGGACAACCTCGAACACCGGGGGCTGGTCGAGCGCAAACGCAGCGGGATCGGCAACACGGTCCACCTGCTGGAGCGCAGATCGCGGCCGTGAAACGGTTCCGAACCGGTTCCTGAGGGGTTTCCAATAAACGGCTTTGAGGGCTTTCGCACAACGGTGTACCGCGGCGAACGGGGCGACGGTGGCGCTGGTCCCCGCCGAACCCGCGCGGACGAATCGTCACCGTCGCCCCGGCAGCCGCCACGACACCCATGCAACGACAGCTACTCACCGTCGCGGTCGCGGCGCTGCTCGCGTTCGGCGCGGGCGGCGTCGCCGCCGCGGCACCGACGAGTCCGCAGCCGGCACCCGGCGACGGGTCGGCCGCGGACGTCGCACAGCCCTCCAACCACACCGTCGAAGTCGTCGACCCGGACGACGAACTGAGCGATCGGGACGTCGAGCGTGCGTGGCGAACCGCCTGGGACCACGACGCGGTCCGGGACCACTTCGACGGCGGTCCGGTTCACTTCCACGTCGAGGCCGTCGACGGCGACCTCGAAGTGTACGTCGCGCCCGACGAGGGCGCGCCGCCCGAGGTCGTCGCCGACGTGGCTCTCGACGACGGCACCGTGACCGAGGTCGAGGAACTGAACAACGTCCGGACGGCGTCGGAGTCGGAGACGAAACAGCTCCCCGCCGTCGACCTGTTGGACGGTGAGACGACTACCCTCACGCTCGGGAACGTCTCGACCGTCGAGGTCGAGGAGGTCGACCGGTCGGTCACCCTCACGCCGGTCGAGGCGACCGACGAGCTCGACGTCTCGGTGACCAACGGGACGGTCGACGAAGTCTTCACGGTCAACGCCACCGAGGCGTAAGCGACCCGGTTCCCCCGCTTCCGCATCGGTTCGGCTCCCCACAGGGAGCGACCGCACCCGGTTGAGGCCTCGTCGAACGCCGTGAAGCATAGCTTCACGTGTTTGACTTCGATTACGCCTCGTCAAACGCCGACGGACGAGCAGCGCCCCTCAGGACTGGGCGTCCGCGTCGGTCTCGGCGACGTAGTTTCGTAGCGCCTCGTCGTCGACGGCGTCGAGCACGCGCTCGGTGCCGAGCACCTCGACCAGCTTGCGGACGCCCCGGTCGGAACGGGCCTCGATTTCGGACTCGGACCGCCGGGTCCCGAACGCCCGGTCGATGTACGCCTCCCGGAGTTCAATGAACCGGTCGTCGTCCAGGTCGTGGTCGTCGCCGACCTCGTTCTCGAACCACTCGCGCCACCGGTCGCGGTCGTCCCACTCCCCGGAGAACTCCGTCTCCGGGCGGAGCCAGTCGTAGTGCGGGGCGACGCCCTCGGGGAACCCGCGCTCCCGCCGGCGGTCCTCGATCAGACACCGGGCGACGTGGCCCCCGTTGCCGGCGGCGACGACCGCCTGCGCGCTCCGCTGGCCGGCCGGCGACGCGACGTACAGCCCCGCGACCGGCGTCCGGCCGTCCGCGTCCGGGTAGTCGGGGTCGAAGCGCTCCTCGACCTCGCCGTGGTGCTCCTGCTGCTCGAACATCGTCGGCTCGTCAAGCGCCCGGAGGTAGGAGCCGTCGTACCACGCGGCCGCGACGACGTAGTCGGCCACGACTCGGCGTCCCTCGTCGGTTTCGACCGTGAACCGCGCGTCGCCGTCCGCTCGCTCGACCGACTCGACGAGCTCCGGGACGACGGTACTGCCGACTTCCTCGACGTGGGCGTGCATCAGCTCCTGGAACGCGTCCACGTCGACGCCCGCCGGGAAGCCGAGGTAGTTCTCCAGGTACGCACACCGCGGCAACGCCGCGTTTCCGCGGTCGAACACGACCGTGTCCAGCCCGTACCGGGCGGTGAACACGCCGGCCGAGCAGCCGGCCGGGCCGCCGCCGACGATAACGACGTCGTGGTCCGCGTCGTGTGACTGTCGGTCGTCCATCGCGGATCAGAACTCCCCGGTGACGATGTCTGCGACGCGCTGGCGGTCGAACAGCTGTTCCCCGCCGAACTCGTCGGGGTAGAGGCTCCCGGCGATCCGCTCGGTCTGGAACAGGTTGATGATCGGTCCCTGATAGGTCATCCCGCCGTAGACGACATCGTCGTTCCGGACCGCCCGCAGTTCGCTCGCCACGTCGTGGTTCCGCATGTGCGACACGAAGTCGGCCTCGAACCCCGCCTCGGTCACCTCGCCCTGCTGGCGGATGGCGATCACGTCCGGGTCGACCTCCAGCAGCGTCTCGTAGTCGATCGTCCCGCGGCTGGCGTGGAAGTCCGCCACGTCGCTCTCGGCCAGCGCGCGGTCGACTCCGAGGTCCCGCCAGTGCTTGGACTGGGTGCCCGAACCGATGACGTAGGGGTAGAACGCCTCCGGCGGGACGGATTTGGGGAACAGCACCGCGACGCTGGGCCGTTCGTCCGGAAGCCGGGAGTCCACGTCCGAGAGCACCTCGTCGTGCAGTTCGGCGAACGCCTCGTAGCGTTCTTGCTCCTGGAACACCTGGGCCACCTTCTCGAACGCCTCGTACAGCGTGTACTGCTCGTAGTCGTGCCACCCGTAGCTCCCCGAGAACACCGTGTTGCCGACGAAGGGGGCGACCCGCGAGCCGACCGTATCGACGTCATCCCGGTCCCACTGGATCCGGTTTATCATGAAGTTCGGGTCGATGAGGTGGACGTCGGCGTCGATGTCGTAGAACAGTTCCCTGTCGGTGCCGTCCTGCCAGAGCTGCGTGAGTTCGCCCTTGTCCACGGAGACGCCGGGCAGTTCGTCGTAGTGGTGCGAGCCGAAGCGGCGGCGGATCCCGATCGCTTCGAGGCCGTCGGCCTGCCCGAGCGCGACGCCCATGTCGGCGTAGTCGCCAGTGTAGGGGAACCAGGTCTCCGGCGGTTCGTCGAACTCGACGGTGCCGACCGGCTCCATCGTCACGGAGTGCGGACCGGTGTCCTCGCCCGTCGCCGTCGATCCATCGTCCCCCGTCGGGTCGTCGTCGGTACCGCTGTACGACGTGCAGCCGGCCGTCGCGCCGCCGGCCACGGCGGCGGCAGTCGCCCGGAGCGTGTCGCGTCGCGTCAGATCGCGTTCGACCATGTTTTTAGGCTCACCTAAAAACTGAAAAGCCTTCCGGAACGCCGCCGTTCGACACGGTACAGCGGCAGAACGCGGTATTCGGCTGTGGAGGGCGCTTCGCTACGCTTCGTCGAACGTGTCGAATCGAAGATTCGCCGGTTCGACGCGGCTTACGGAGCCGCGTCGAACAACGTCTCGCCCTCGACCATGTGCTCCTCGACGGTGTCGAGGTCGAGCGTCAGGCCGAGACCGGGCTTTTCGGGGATCTCGATGTAGCCGTCCTCGATGACCGTCTCCTCGACGAGGTCCGACCACCAGCCGAGCTCGTAGGAGTGGTACTCGACGGCCAGCGAGTTCGGGACGGCCGTGCCGACGTGGGCCGAGGCCATCGTGGCGATCGGCGAGGAGACGTTGTGCATCGCGACCGGGATGTAGTACTGGTTCGCAACGTCGGCGACCTTTCGGGTCTCGCGCATGCCGCCGACCTTCGGGAGGTCGGGCGCGATGATGTCGACCGCCTGGTCCTCGATCAGGCGGCGCTCCTCGGTGACGCGGTAGCGGTTCTCGCCGACGGTGATCGGCGTCGTCGTGGACTTCGTGACCTCCTCCTGCACTTCGAGGTTCTCCGGCGGCACGGGGTCCTCGAGCCACCACACGTCGTAGTCCTCGATCGCCTCGGCGAGGCGCTTGGCGCTGCCGCCCGAGAACGTCCAGTGGCAGTCGAACGCCACGTCGGCGCGGTCCTTCACGCGCTCGGTCACCTTCTCGACGATCTCCGCCTTGTGGCGGATCTCGCCGGGACGGAGGTGGCGGTTCGCGCGGTCCTTCTCGAAGCCGCTCGGCACGTCGAGGTCGAACTTCAGGGCGTCGTACCCCAGTTCCTCGACGACGCGCTCGGCCTCGTCGGCGCAGGCGTCCGGGTCGGCCTCCTCCTCGGTGTGGCAGTCACAGTAGACGCGCACCTCGTCGCGGTACTTGCCGCCGAGCAGCTGGTAGGCCGGCACCTCCAGGATCTTGCCCGCGAGGTCGTGCAGCGCCACCTCGATGCCGGCGATGGCCGAGACGGTGACGCCCTCGACGGAGCCCTCGCCGGACATCTTCTGGATGAGATGCTCGTAGAGGCGGTCGATGTCGAGCGGGTTCTCGCCGATCACGAACGGCGCCATCCGCTCGATGAGTTCGGGGACGCCCGCGCCCCAGTACGCTTCGCCGGTGCCGACGACGCCGGCGTCCGTGTAGATCCGGACGAGCGTCCACGGGAAGTTCCCGTCGACCATCGTCGTCTGAACGTCCGTGATCTCCACGTCGCGGCCGCCGCCGCGCTCGCGCGTGGCGTCCATCGTCTCCGCCGACAGCTCCCGCATCGTGTACTCCGCGTTGGGGTCGTGCAGGTCCGAGTAATCGATGCCCATGATAGCCAATTCACTCACTCCACAGTAAAGCTTTGAGATACCGTTCGGGGGTGAGAGACTTCCCGCGATGCCGAAAATACTGCCGGCGCTACGCCCGCCCGTCGAGCGCGGCGAGCCGGTTCAGCGCGTACGCGACGCGGAGCATTTCGGCGCTTTTCCCGCGGTCGAACACGAGTTCGTCGGTCGAGAGGACGTGGTCGAGCGTGTCCCGCGAGGCGTGCTCCGGCGCGGCGGCGATCCCGGCGTCGTTCGCCTCGGCCCACTCCATCACGCGCAGGTCGCTCTTGCTGTCGCCCATCACCAGCGCGAACGGGTCGTCGATGCCGAGCACGTCGTAGGCCGCCTCGACGCCGGCCACCTTGTTCAGTTCGAGGCTGCCGATCTCGGCGGCGTCGGCCTCGTAGTACGCCACGTCGATGCGCTCGAACACGTCGGCGACGGCCTCGGGCACGTCGTCGGCATCGAGCGTCGGGAACTCGCCCTGCCGTTCGAGGACGCCCCGGATCTCCGGGTCCTGGGCGGCGTAGAAGGCGCGTGCCCACTCGCCGGCGTCGGCGGCGTCGCCCTCAGTATCGCCGTCATCCGGCACTACCTCGCAGGCGACGGCGTCCCCGAGCAGGTCGAGTTCGTACACCAGCCCGTCGTCGATCACGTCGCGGGCCTCCGTGCTTCCGATCTCGAAGTTGGGCTTGAGCGTGACGTTGAACTCGTTGCCCTGGAGGTGGCAGCCGTGTCGGAGGTGTTCCGGCGCGTCCGGCAGGATCCGCGAGCGTACCGCGTCGAACACGGCGACGATCTCCGGGTCCAGGTTCTCGTACAGCAACTGCTTGGTGTCGGCCCCGTGGCCGGGCGTGAACACGCCGGTCCCCGCCTCGTACACGATGCTCAGGTCCCCGGAGTGGACGATCTCCGAGCCGAGTCCCTGGATCATGAACCCCTTGACGTTCTCCAGCGTCTGGCCCGTACAGATGACGATCGGCACGCCCGCCTCGTGGAGTTCGGTCAGCAGGTGGAGCGTTTCTCGTGGGATCTCGTTGTCGGTGCTGCCGGCCGAGCGGAGCGTCTCGTCCACGTCGAGCACGAGGGCGTTCACGGCCCGCCCGTACTTCGTGTGGAGGTCGAGCGCGGTGAACGCCTGGTCGCGGGTCGCGTGGCTGGCGACCTCCGCGAACGTTTCGCCCGCGGCGAACCCCTCCCGGATCTCGTCTTTCCGGTCGGCGAGTTCGTCGCTGGCGTTCTGCCAGTGTTCCAGGGCGACCCGCGAGTCGACCGGGGGGAACACGTCGACGAACTCCTGGTACTCGCGGAGCGTCGCCGCGTCGAACTCGTCGTACAGCCGATACAGCAGGTCGTACCGTTCCATACCCGAAGGCGTCGCGGGAGCGTCATAAGCGTGGCCGAAGGCGCAACGAGGCGACGCCCGGCGATGCGGGGACGCTGCCGGTCAGTTGCCCGAGCACGAGAGTGTTTACTCAATGTAGAATAAATCTTTTGCACCCCCGGTGTGTTGGCACGCTCATGAAGGCAGTCGCAGTACGGAAAGGCGAGACCAACCCGACGATCGTCGAGAAGCCCCGTCCCGACCCGGACGCGGGCGAGGCGCTGGTACGCACGCTCCGCGTCGGCGTCGACGGGACCGACCACGAGGTGCTAAGCGGCGCACACGGCGGGTTTCCGGACGGCGAGGACCACCTCGTGCTCGGCCACGAGGCCGTCGGCGTCGTCGCGGACCCGAACGGGACCGACCTGACGGAGGGGGAGGTCGTCGTCCCGACGGTCCGGCGCGCGCCCGACGGCGGCAACGAGTACTTCGAGCGCGGCGAACCCGACATGGCCCCGGAGGGGGAGTACCACGAGCGCGGCATCGTCGGTGCCCACGGGTTCATGGCGGAGTACTTCACCAGCCCGGCGGAGTCTCTCGTCTCCATCCCGCCGGAGCTGGCCGATCTGGGGTTTCTCGTCGAACCGGTCAGCATCACCGAGAAGGCACTGGAACACGCCTACGCCGCCCGGTCGGCGTTCGACTGGCAGCCCGAGTCGGCCATGGTGCTCGGCAACGGGAGCCTCGGCCTGCTCACGCTCGCGATGTTCGAACACACCGAGGGGTTCGACCGCACCTACTGCCTCGGCCGGCGCGACCGTCCCGACCCGACCATCGACATCATCGAGGACCTCGGGGCGACGTACGTCGACTCCCGGCGGACGCCGGTGGACGAGGTGGCTGACGCTCACGAGGGGATGGATCTGGTGTACGAGGCGACCGGCTACGCGAAACACGCCTACCAGACGATCGATGCGCTCGCGCCGAACGGCGTCGGGGCGCTGCTCGGCGTCCCCGAGTCGTGGGAGTTCGAAATCGACGGCGGCAAGCTCCACAACGAGTTCGTCCTCCACAACAAGGCGCTGGTCGGCAGCGTCAACTCCCACGTCGGCCACTTCGAGTCGGCCGTCGAGACGCTCGCCGCCCTGCCGGACCCGTTCCTCGACGACCTCGTCACCGGCGTCTACGGGCTGGACGACCTCGACCGCGCGTTTGACGACGACGACACGACTATAAAAACCGCGGTCGAACTGGCCGCATATGAAAAACGTTGACGACCTGATGGAGTCGGCCGCCGAACTGGCCGACCGGGGTCTCTCGAAGGGCGAGATCGCCGACGAACTGAACGTCTCCCGCGAGACGGCGAGCTGGCTGGTCGAGCGCAGCGGCACGACCGCGACGGCCAAACCCACGTCGTCCGACGCCGATTCCGGCGGCCCCCACGACATCCACGTCGACTGGAGCGCCGTCGGCCGCGACAGCGCCCGTCTCGGCGCGGTCGGCTCCGCGATGGCCGATCTGCTCATCAAGGAGGGGGAGGAGGTCGACCTCACCATCGGCATCGAGAAGGCCGGCGCGCCGCTGGCGACGACCGTCGCGCGCGAACTCGACACCGACCTCGGGACGTACGCCCCCCGAAAGCATCAGTGGGAGGAAGGCGACATCGAGGACCTGGGCGGCACGTTCTCCCGCAACTTCGCCCAGATCCGCGACCGCGAGTGCTACGTCGTTGACGACACCATCACCAGCGGCACCACGATGACGGAGACGGTCGAGGCGATCCGCGACCAGGGCGGTGAGCCGGTCGCCTGTGTCGTGCTCGCCGACAAGCAGGGCGTCGAGGAGATAGACGGCGTCCCCGTCTACTCGCTGCTGCAGGTCATCCGCGTCGGCTCCGAGGAGCAGTGAGGCCGCCTGCTGACCGCCGCAGTCTGTGTCACTAATTCCCACGCTGTCCGGCGGAAAATCCACGTTCCGACGGCTGCGATCGAGAATAAAATAGCAGTCCATATAAGCGGCGGTGCCGTAGTTAGGGGTAAGCGATTGGCCGTCGCGGTACCTCGACAGCAGATCATCATCAGATATGTCAAACCAAGTTTATCGCCTTCACTCGACGCTCGAACTGCCACTCGAAACAGTCCACGACTTCTTCGAGGACGCGGACCTTCCGGACGCGATCGAGGATATCGACATCACGCGACGCAACAACACCCTGATCCTGAAAGCCGTCGCCGAGGACAAGAGCATCAGCAAGTACACCCCGACGGCCCAGCTGAAAGCCAGCGTCACCGAGAACCGCGTGTACGAGGAGGACCCCGAGGAGCGTCGCGCCGCCGGCCCGCAGTGGGGCGAGGAGGAGGAAGAGGAGATCGAGTCCGAACTCGTCGAGTACGCGGCGTTCAAGGGCGACCGCGAGACCGTGCTCCAGAACTCCACGCTCCAGTACGAGATGTTCCTCGTCCTCTGTGACATCGCCCGGCAAGCCGAGAAGGGGACGCTGACGGCCATCACCGAGCGCGACGACGACCTGCACGCGACCCGGATCGTCGACGGCGACGACCGCCCCGCCTCCATCGAGGTCGTCGAGGGGCCGGGGGAGAACGGCAACGGCGAGAGCGGCGTCAACTGGCGCGACAACAAGTTCATCAGCGACTGACGAGCGATCCGCGAACCGCGTCGTTCGGCATCGTGTGACACGCTACCTCGCGATCTGCCGTCGGAGTCCACTAGACTTTTACCGCTGGTAATTATATCTAATTACACGATGTCCGCAGACTTCCCCGACTACCTAGACGTCGACTACGACGAGGGCGAGGGCGAGACCCCCGCCGACTACCCGTCGATCAACCACAAGATCGAGAAGGCCATCGAGGTCACGAAGGAGGGCCTCGAACAGTACGAGAACCCCGTCGTGATGTGGACGGGCGGCAAGGACTCGACCCTGACGCTGTACTTCGTCAAGGAGGTCGCCGACCGCTTCGACCTGGAGGTGCCGCCGGTCGTGTTCATCGACCACTACCAGCACTTCGACGAGCTCATCGACTTCGTCGAGCACTGGGCCGACGAGTGGGACCTGGAGGTCATCTGGGCCCGCAACGAGGACGTCGGCGAGTACGTCGACGAGCACGGCCTCGAACCGGGCGACGACATCCCGATCGACGAGCTGTCCGAGCACAACCAGCACCACGTCCGGAACATTCTGGAGTACGAGGAAGCGGAGTTCCCGTTCCTGCTCGACACGTACGTCGGCAACCACCTGCTGAAGACCGTCGCGCTCAACGACGCCATCGAGGAGCACGACGTCGACGGCATCATCTCCGGCATCCGCTGGGACGAGCAGGAGTCCCGCGCCGACGAGACGTTCTTCTCGCCGCGCCACGACCCCGACATCTACCCGCCCCACGACCGCATCCAGACCATCCTCCAGTTCGACGAGGCCGCCGTCTGGGACGCGTTCTGGAACTTCGTGGTCCCCGACACCGTGGAGGGCTACCCCGACGAGGGCTACGTCCCCGAGACCGACGACGACCTGCCCGAGGACATCGAGCAGGAGGACATCCCGGTCTCCCCGAAGTACTTCGCCGGCTTCCGCTCGCTCGGTAGCGAGGTCTCCACCGACAAGGCCGCCGAGGAGCCCGCCTGGCAGCAGGACCTGGACAACACGACCGAGCGCGCGGGCCGCGCCCAGGACAAGGAGGACCTGATGGAGCGCCTGCGCGACCTCGGTTACATGTAAGACGAACTTTTTCCGTCTCGGGTGCGCCGCAGGCGCACCACTCGACGCAAAAACTTCGATGAAAAACCCCGGACGCTCCCTGCGGTCGCGTCCGGCGAACCGCGCTCGCTTCGCTCGCGCGGATGCTTTTCTCCGACGGCCTGCCCTTCCCCGAACGCTCGCCTGCGGCGCGTGAGAGCGCCGCACGCTCGCGCCGGCCGTAGAGGGTGTGGTGCCGCTCCCATCCATCGGTTCGGGAACCGATCCGGTGACCACATTGGTAACCACATCGGTTGCAACCAAAACGGTCGCGACAGAACAGTTGCATCGAAACGGCCGGACTACTCGGACGGTGAATCGAGAAGCGTGATCCGGGGGAGGAGCCGGTGGACGCCGGTCAGTGCGTCGCCCGGTACCGGCCGTGGGCGACGCCGATGGCGACGCAGATCAGTCCGAAGACGACCATCGATGGTGCCACCATCGTCAGCACCGTGTTGGTGGTCATCATCGGCGCGACGAGCAGGCCGCCGACGCCGGCGACGATCAGTGCGACGAACGCGACTGCGGTCTTGAGGGGATCGAGTTCCATACGCTCGGCGGTTAGGACCCGCGACCCGTAATGGTTCCGAGAGCGGCCGGGATCAGTCGATGTCGTCGATGAGCGTTTCGAGGGCGGCGACGTGTTCCTCGAACTTCTCCTCGCCGAGGTCGGTGAGCGCGTACGTCGTCTGCGGGGTGCGGTCGACGAAGGCCTTCTCGACGGAGACAGCGCCGGCGTCCTCCATCGTCCCGAGGTGGCTGGAGAGGTTCCCCTCGGTGAGGTCGAGTTCCTCCCGCAGCTCCGGGAACGTCGCCTCCCCGTGCCGGTAGAGGTAGGCGAAGATCTGGAGCCGCGTCTGCTGGTGGACGAGCTTGTCGAAGTCCATCGTCAGGTGCGTGCGAGGACGGCGTAGCTTGCGAGCGCGTAGGCGAGGTACACCCCGCCGAAGGCGGCGTAATGCCACGTCAGGAGCGCCTCGACGAACGGCATCAGGGTGCCGAGCGCGACCAGCAACGCGCCGCCCACGTAGAACGCGTAGCGGTCCCGGGCGCGGATCCGGTATGCCTTCAGCGTGTTCCCGACGACGAGATACGCCGCCCCGATCAGGACGACGATGGTCGCGAGCGTCGTGGCGCTCGCGGCGGCCCGTGGGAGGTCGGCGGCCGAGCGCTGGATGGCGATGATCGGGAACGCGACGACGTACAGGACCGCGATCTGGAGGTACGGGTTGGGGGCGTCGTCGCGCCGCCACCCGTCTCCGGTCTCGCCCACGACCCGGTTGGCGACGGCACCGCCGCCGCCCAGCAGCCCGACCCAGATGCCGGCGTGGTACCAGCCCGACAGCTCCGCGAGGAACACGTACTGGCTGAGGCCGGCGGCGACGGCGACGAGGCCGCCGAAGACGAGCCAGAGGACCGCCGCGCCCTCGTAGCGCTCCTCGAGCCCCATCGCCTCTTTGATGGTCTCGATGTCCTCGCGCAGGTCCGCCGGATCGACGTTCTCGCGTGACATGTGTGGTGGGGTGGTGGGTTGGCGACGTTTCGCCGGGGTGGGGTAAGTCGGTTGTGCTTGTCGAAGCGCCAGCGGGGAGTTCGGGCGGCCTGCGTCAGGGGAGGGCGGGCGCGTCAGCGGGGCGGGTCGCGTCGAGGTGGACGTGGTAGTTGAACAGGTCGGTGAACGTCGCGTCCGCGACGGAGACGCCGGCGGGACTGACCGCCCGCTCGACGGCGTCGACCGACGCGTCCGGGCGGATGAATCCGCGGACGTCGCCGCCCTCCTCGAACACCTCGCCGTCGACGACGAACTCGGCGAGGGCGCTCGCGGCGGCGGTGCCACGAACCCGGACGACCGACGGGACGGCGTCGAGCAGCGCCTCGGGGGCGTCGACCGCGCCGATCCGACCGTCGCGGACGAACGCGACGCGGTCCGCGAGGTCCACGTCCGCGGGCCGGTGGCTGCTGAGGACGACCGTCGCGCCCGCCTCGCGGCGCTCGCGGACGAGGTCGTGGACGCGCTCGACCATCGACACGTCGACGCCGGCGGTCGGCTCGTCGAGCAGGTACACCGGCGCGTCGACCGCGAGGACGATGGCGAGTTCGAGCTTGCGGCGCATGCCGCCGGAGTACGTCGCGACGCGGTCGTCGAGCGCGTCCGCGACGCCGAGCGCCTCGACGTAGCGCTCCCAGCGGTCGGTGAACCCGGGGTGGATCCGGCGGTAGAACGCGACGTTCTCGCGGCCGGTGAGCGACGGGACGGTCAGCGACTCCTGCCGGAGGAAGCTGGTGTACTCGCCGGGACAGTCCGAGCGCCGCCGACCGAACACCTCGATCTCGCCCTCGCTCGGCGTGATCGCCCCGGCGAGACACGACAGCAGGACGGTCTTCCCGACGCCGTTCGGGCCGAGCAGGGCGAGCGTCTCGTCCTCGCGGACCGTCAGGTCGACGCCGTCGAGGACGCCGCCGTCGCCGAACGACTTCCGGACCCCGCTGGCGCGAAGCGCCGTCGCGCCGTCCTCCGCGGGAGCGCTCATGCGACCACCCCGCGGTCGTAGACGGCGGCGCGAACGACGGCGACGCCGGTCAGCAGCGTGACTGCCCCGTAGACGGCGAGGACCGCGAGCGCGGCCGGACCGCTCGGCATCGCGGGCGGTGCCAGTCCGGCCTGTGTCCAGTCCGCCACGTCGACGAGGTGATAGGTGATGACGCGTGCGGCGAGCGTGTTCGGCAGGAGGTTGAGCAGGGCCGGGTCGCCCGCGAAGGTCGCGACCTGCGTGCCGTTGTAGCCGGTGACGAAGTACGATATCACCGCGACGCTGACCGCGACGATGTTCGCGTAGTTCTCGTCCTGCACGAGGACGGCCACGACCACCGCGAGCGTCATCCAGGTCACGGCGAAGCCGGCGAACACGGCGAGGAGGACCGGGACCGACAGCGCCGACCGGAGCGTGAACGCCGCACCCGTGGCCACGCCGACGACCAGCACCGCACCCAGCGAGAGGAGCGCGAACAGGTAGCCCGCCAGCAGGCGGCCACAGAGGTCGGCGCTCGGCGACAGCGGGAGCGAGCGGAACTGGTCGTACCGCCCGGCGTCGATGTCCTCGACGAGGTGGGTCGCGAAGGCCGACAGGCAGACGACGACCGCGCCGAAGACGCCGTAGCTGATCGCCGTGACGGCCTTCGTGACGGCGACGACGCCGGGGTCGACGCCGCTCAGGTCGAGGAACAGTTCGACGGTCAGCAGGTAGAACGCGACCGGGAAGCCGACGGACCAGAACAGCACGATCCGGTTCCGGGCGAGCACGCGGAGGTACCGTTCGGTGAACGCCCGCATCTGCCGGAGCCAGCCGCCGGCGTCGGCCGCGGGCGAGGGCGCGGACGGCGACTGCGGTATCGAGGCGGTCGGGGTTTCGTTGGGCATCCTCATTTTGCAGATCGCTCTCTCCAGACTAATACTTTGCGATGCAAATTCAGGGAAAGATTTATGTTCTACAATTCGAGCTGCGCTGTGTTCGCAACTGGTACGGGACAGAACCGAGCGAAAGCGCGAGTGTCAGACCGTCATTTCGGCCGGATCAGGTCGGCGAGCGTCACGACGCCGCCGAGCAGCCAGCCCAGCGGGACCGCGATGCCGAACCACATGCCGACGTAGCCGACGCCGGACAGCGAGTACTGCGAGCGCAGGTACTCGTTGATCCCGCCGACGTACAGCACGTTGTCGAGCAGCCAGATCGCGAGCGACTCGCTCTGGGGAAAGATCGTGTCCGCGAGGACCGGCGAGTACAGCGCCGCCACGACCGGCGGGAGGAAGATGGCGGTCATCCCGAAGGGGTAGCCGAGAAACACCGTCGTCTTCCGGCCGCCCACCCGCGAGAACACGACGGCAAGCACCGCCGAGACTGTGGCCACACCGCCGGCCGCCGCGACGGCGACGAAGCCGGTAAAGGAAAAGCGCAGTCGGGCGAACACGGTGAGCGCGCCCCACACCACGACCGACACCGCCACGACGCCGAGGATCCCGATCCGCGTCGCTGTGCCGTCGGCCTTCCGCGCGTAGAACCGCGTCATGAACCCGACGAGCGCGAGCGGGTACAGCAGGGCGACGGCGAGCATCCCGAGCGCCCCCCAGAGCCGATAGCCGACCCACCCCGTCGTCGTGTTCGGCGTCCACTTGCCCAGCACCGAGTGGGCGGACCCGCGCTGGCGCGGGAACACGATCTCCATCCAGGTTTCGTGTAGCCGCCGCAGGTCGACCGTTATCGCACGAAGGAGCCCCCCGCTTCCTGACCCGGTAGCCATATCCACGTAGACAGGATCTGCGGGTTTCAATTTTCCGGCCTGCTCGACCGTCCGAACGGCCGCCGTCCCGACCGTGGCGGCGCTACCAGGGCGCGAAGCCGGGGTCGACCTGTCGCTGTCGCTCGTCGATCCCGTCGATCGTCTCGACGTCCTCCGCGTCCAGTTCCAGCGCGAGGCTCCGCCAGTTGTCGCGGATGTGCCCCTCGCTCGTCGCCTTGGGGATCGCCGTGACGCCCTTCTCGCGGAGCCACGCGAGGCTCACCTGCGCGGGACTCGCGTCGTGCTTCTCCGCGACCGACTCGATCTCCGGCACGTCGAACACCTCGCCGCGGGCAAGCGGCGAGTACGCGACGAGGTTCACGTCCAGTTCGTCGGCGGTCGCGCGCAGCTCCGCCTGTGGGAGCAGCGGATGCATCTCGACCTGATTGGCGAAGATCGGCGCGTCACACACCTCCGTCGCCTCCCGGAGCCCTTCGGGCGTGAAGTTGCTCACGCCGACGCGCTCGATCAGGCCGTCGTCGTACAGCTTCGAGAACGCCGCCAGCGTGTCCTCGGGGTCGTACTCGTCGGCCGGCCAGTGGACGTACAGCAGGTCGACGGACTCCACGCCGAGCTTGTTCAGGCTCTCGCGGGCGGTGTGGACCACGTCGTCGTACGCGAGGTTGCTCGTCCAGATCTTCGTCGCCAGGAACACGTCGTCGCGGTCGACGTCCGCCTCGGCGATTCCCTCGCCGACGGACACCTCGTTGTCGTACGCCTGTGCGGTGTCGACGTGTCGGTACCCGGTCTCCAGGGCCGTCCGGACGCTCTCGGCGCACTGCTCGGCGTCCGTGTTCTGCCACGTTCCGAGTCCGAGCATCGGCATCTCGTCGGCTCGCGGCACGCTGTCGGGTGATAGCTGCTGCTGAGTCATCTCGCCTCCGAATTGGCCCGTGACGGCAAAAGGGGTTGTGAATCCGGCGAGCGCTCGCCGCGAGTGCGGTCGCTACCGTTCCGCGAGGCGCTGTTTCGCGAACCGGGCAAGTAGCGGCAGGTCGGAGGCGTGGATGAGCTTCGAGATGCCGCGCAGGCCACCGTCGTTGGCCTCGCTGAGCGTCTCGACGTCCATCGCGTTGAGGTCGTCCATCAGGCGGTCGTAGCGCTCGTTCGGCGCGAGGTAGAGGAGCTGGGTCATCGCCAGCCGGCGGCGCATGTCCGGCGCGACGCGGCTGTGCCAGAGCTTGTCGTAAACCGACATCGCGTCCGCCGAGGTGTCCGTCTCGCCGCCCATCAGGCAGCGGTCGGCGGTGACGGCGGCCGCCCGCGCCGACTCCATGCACTTGTGGATCCCCTCCCCCCACAGCGGGTCGAGGGTCGGCACGGTGTCGCCGATGGCCATGAAGTTGTCCGTGCTGAGGTTCGCTGGCATCTGGATGTGCGCGGAGCCGCGGTGTTGCTGTTTATCGGCGATACGCTGGGCGTCCGCGAACCGCGGGTCGGCGTCGAGCCAGTGTTCGAGGTGGTCGTCGATGTTGCGCGAGGAGTCACCGTACCGCTGGTAGCGCTCGTTCTGGATGTAACAGAGGCCGACTTTCGCGGTGTCCCCGCCCGTGTGGAAGATCCACGAGTAGCCGCCGGGGGCCAGGTCGTGGTCGAGACGCAGCATCATCGCGTCAGTGAGGTCCGCGAAGTCGGGGTGGTCGACGTCGACGCCCTCGAACTCCCACTCGATGCCGACCGCCTGGTGTTCGCGTTCGAGTCCGGTGACGCCGAGTTTCTTCGCCAGCGGCGCTGCCGGGCCGGTGGCGTCGACGACGATGTCGGCGTACACCTCCTCGTCGCCGGCGTACTGGACGCCGACGATCTCGTCGTTCTCCGTGATCGGGTTGTTCGCCCGGGCGTCGAAGCGGTATTCCGCACCGTGCTCGCGGCCCGACGCGACCAGCCACTGCTTGAACTCCGCGAACTCCAGAACGGCACCGGGCTGGGTCTGCACGAAGTGGTTGTTCGGGGACTCCAGAACGACCTCGTCGGTGTAGTTCATCACGATGTCGTCCGGGATCCCGAACGCGCCGGTCATCGACGCGAACGTGCCGGCGGTCGATTTGTTCGACTGGCGCGGGAACCCATCCTCGGGTTCGGCCTCGAGGACGAGCACGTCGTAGTCCCGCTGTGCGAGGTCCCTGGCGCACTGTGCCCCCGCCGGGCCGGCACCGGCGACGACGACGTCGTAGCGTTCAGGCATGGCAGGGGCTCTGGAACGACGCCTCGTTCAGGTTCGCTCGGTCTCCCGCGTCCGGGGACGTTCGGTTCCCCGTGCTCCCGTCCCCGAAGGCGACGTGGTCCGCCTCCCCGACGTTCCGTTCGAGTGGGGCGTGTCCGACCCCCCTGTCGGCCGCGGTCGCCGCCGCAAAACAGCCGGCGGTCCCGCCGCCCACGACGACGATGTCGTAAGTCGCTGCCATAGTTGTCGCCAGTTAACGGTCATTTCATAAAAAACAGACGGGAACGGTCGCAGCGGCGGGGGTGGGACGGGCGGAAAGTCTATACGCCAGCGGGCCACTGGCTATCAACAATGAATCACATCGGGGCGGACATGTCGACCCGGAGAGGAGTGGCGACCGTCGTGGTCGCCCTGTTGCTGGCGACGAGCGGCTGCATCGGTTTCGTCCTCGGCAACGCGCCGGCCGAGTTCACCGCCGCGAACGCGACGGCGAGCGAGGACGCGCTGGCAGAAACCGGCTACGGCCTGAACGAGTCGCGCACCGTCGTCGAGAACCGAACCCTCGACGATCTGGGCAACCGCACGGTCCGTGTCGAGGGCCACGCGAACCTCTACACGAAAAGCGACGAGTTCCTCGACCGGCGACAGCAGGTCGGGATGTTTGCCGCCGTGTCCGTGCCCGAGGTCCAGATCGCGGACCGGTCGTTCAACCCGATCAGCAACCAGTCCAACGCCGAACTGGTTGAGCGATTCCAGTCGGAGATACCGCCCGAGTACCGCGATGTCGAACTCAGTCCGGCCGGGTCGAAAACCGTCGGCGGCGTCCTCGGCCAGCAGGCCAACGTGACGCGCTTTACCGGCACGGCGGAGTTTCAGGGACGGGAGATCGAGGTGGCAGTCTACGTCACGAAGGTCAAGCAGGACGGCGACTGGGTCGTGCTGATGGGCGCACACCCGACCCAGCGCCCGGAGGAGGAGTTCAACGTCGAACTTCTGATGCAGTCGGTGGAACTGGCGGAGTAACGGCTCCGGCACACCGTTGACGGGAAAACGGAGCGACCGAGCGGGTCCTGCTGAGCGGGAATACGGTCGCAGTCAGTAGAACTCGCGGACGAGGTCCATCGCGTCCTCGGGCGCGCCGTCGGGGATCTCCGACATGTTCGCGTCGAGGCCGTGGAGGTCGCTGTAGGGAACGGAGTTCTCGTCCTCGTAGATGACGCCCTGGTACTCCTTGTCGGCGTCGAGGATCTTCTCCTTGGCCGCATCGCGGTCCGAGGGGTCGTGGTCCTCGTCGTCGAGGTCGACGATGGAGTCGCGGAAGTAGTCGTACGTGTCCACGTCGTTGAACGTCACGCACGGGCTGTACACGTTGACGAAGCCGAAGCCGTCGTGCTCGACGGCGCGCTTGACGATCTCCGTGTGACGCTGGGCGTCCGAGGAAAAGGACTGGGCGATGAACGTGCCGCCGGCCGCCAGCGCGAGCGCGAGCGGGTTGACCGGGGGCTGTTTCGGCCCCTCGGGGGTGGTGCTCGTCTCGAAGTCCTCGCGGCTGGTCGGCGACGCCTGGCCCTTCGTCAGGCCGTAGATGCGGTTGTCCATGACGACGTACGTCATGTCGACGTTCCGTCGGACGGCGTGGATGAAGTGGCCCGCGCCGATGGAGTAGCCGTCGCCGTCGCCGCCCGCGACCATCACTTCGAGGTCGGGGTTGGCGAGTTTGACGCCGGTGCCGACCGGGAGCGCACGCCCGTGGACGCCGTGGAGGGCGTACGAGTGCATGTACGTCCCGATCTTGCCCGAGCAGCCGATCCCGGCGCAGACGAACGTGTTGTCCGGGTCGTTGCCGGTCTCGGCGAGCGCTTTCATCATCCCGTTCATCGTGCCGAAGTCCCCGCATCCGGGGCACCACGTCGGCTGCTTGTCCGATTTGAAGTCGGTGAATCTAACCTCTGAGCTCATGCTGTAACCTCCGCTTCGAGTTCTGCCTTGATGTCGTCGGCCAGTTCGTCGGCCTTGAACCGCACGCCGGTGTACTTGTTCACGCGCTTCAGCCGCGTAAGGGTGTCGCGCTCCAGCAGGTCGGCGAACTGTCCCTGCTCGTTGCACTCCACCACGATGACCTCCTCGGCCGCCTCGACGGCGTCGGTGAGGTCGGGCCGCGGGAAGATGTACGGCACCGAGATGAAGCGCACGTCGACCCCCTCGTCGTCGAGGTACTCCATCGCCTCGACCATCGCGCCCTCGTTCGACCCCCACGAGATGACGAGCGTGTCGGCGTCCGCGTCGCCGTACTCGCGGTAGTCCCACGCCTCCTCGCGCTGTGCCGTCTCGACCTTGCGGTTGCGCTTGTCGACCTGTTTGACGCGCTCCTCGGTGTCCTCCGTCCGGCGGCCGAGCTCGTTGTGTTCGAGCCCGGTGGACATGTGTGCGCCGCCCTCGGTGCCCGGGAACGCACGGGGACTGACGCCGTCCGCGGCGTCGTAGTGGGGCTGGAAGCGGTCCTGCTCGTCGAGGTACTGGTCGATGTCGTCCTCGTCGACGACGTTGCCCCGTTCGACCTCGACCTCGTCCATGTCGAACTCCTCGGGCCTGAACGTCTGCTCGGTGACGGCCATCGCCAGGTCCGAGACCAGATACACCGGCAGCTGGTACTTCTCGGCGAGGTTGAACGCCTCGACCGTCTTGTGGAAACACTCCGCGATGGTCGTCGGCGCGAGGACGAACCGCGGCACCTCGCCGTGGCCGCCGTACAGGGCCATGTTGAGGTCGCCCTGCTCCTGCTTGGTCGGCATTCCGGTCGAGGGCCCCGAGCGCATCACGTCACAGATGACCAGCGGCGTCTCGCTGGTCGCGACGAGGCCGAACGTCTCGGTCATCAGGTCGATGCCCGGCCCCGAGGTAGCCGTCATCGCGCGTGCGCCCGAGCGTGCCGCGCCGAGCGCCATGTTGATCGCCGAGAGCTCGTCCTCCGCCTGGACGACGTGGCCGCCGTACTGGTCGATCCGCCCGGTGAGGTACTCCATCACGTCCGTCGCCGGGGTGATCGGGTAGCCGGCGTAGAACCGACAGCCGGCGGCGATCGCACCCATGCCGATCGCCTCGTCGCCGTTCAGCAGGACGTAGTCCTCGTCGGTCTCCTCCAGGCTGTACTCGGGGATGTCCTCGGCGTAGTGCTCTTGGACGTACTCCTGCCCGAGCCGGGCCGCCTGCTTGTTGTTCTCGACGAGCTTCTCGCCCTTGCTGGAGAACCGTTTCGCGAGCGCCTCGTCCAGGTTCTCGATGGAGAAGGAAGCGATCTCACAGGCCGCGCCGAGCGCGACGACGTTGCGCATGATGGCACCGCCGGCGTCCTCCGCCAGGGACTTCAGCGGGACGTCGACGCCGACCACGCCTTCCGGGATCTCCGCGTCCCAGGAGCGCTCGCCGTCGTAGATGACGACGCTGCCGTCGTGGAGTTCGTCGACGTTCTCGTCGATGGTGCGCTGGGTCAGCGCCACCAGAATGTCGAGTCGGTCGACGACGCTCTGTACGCGATCCGTCGACGTGCGGATCTTGTACGCGGTGTACCCCCCACGGATACGGGACGCGAAATCCTTCGATGTGAACACGTGGCGTCCCGCTCGGGAGAGCGCCTGCGCGAAGATCTTGCCGGTGGAATCGATGCCGTCGCCGGCTTCCCCACCGATCGCCCAGTTCAGGTCCTCGGCCATATTGACGTGGGAGTAGCCCCCACCAAATCAAAAGCCTTCTGAAACCCCTACCGTACAGGTCGATGATGAAAGATAGCTGGACCGACTGACCCCCCGAACGCCGGGACCAGGCCCGAAAGGAAGGCATTTGTCCCGGCCGGCGTTACCGGAGCCTATGGACGCAACTCAGGTGTCGGTCCGCGACGTTCGCTCCGTCGGTCCCGACACGGTCGCACTGCGACTGGAGACGCCGGACGAGTTCGACGCCAGGCCCGGGCAGTTCGTCCTTCTCCGGGCGACCGTCGACGGCGAAGAGGTCTCCCGTCACTACACGCTCTCCTCGCCCGACGTGGACGAGACGTTCGAGATCACGGTCGGTGTCGACCCGGACGGCGACCTCAGCCCCTGGCTCGCCGAC
This sequence comes from Halostella salina, assembly GCF_003675855.1. NCBI lineage: Archaea > Methanobacteriati > Methanobacteriota > Halobacteria > Halobacteriales > Natronoarchaeaceae > Halostella > Halostella salina. Next base: position 252,293 of record NZ_RCIH01000004.1, read on the forward strand.
CTGTCGCCCGGCGAGACGGTGACGGTCGAGGGACCGTTCGGGACCGTGTTCTACGAGGACACCGACGTGGTCCTGCTCGCCGGCGGCCCGGGCGTCGGTCCCGCGGTCGGCATGGCCGAGCGCGCGCTGGCCGACGGCCACGAGGTCGCGGTCGTGTACCGCGACGAAGCGCCGGCACACGAGGACCGCCTCGCGGCGCTGTCCGCCGGCGGCGCGACGGTCGTTCTCACGACCGACGACCTGGCCGCCGGCGTCGCCGAGGCGACGGGGAACGGGCAGGTGTACGTGTTCGGCTTCCGCGAGTTCGTCGACGACGCGCTGGCGGCGGTCGAGGCGGCGGGCGGCGACCCGGACGACGCGAAGGTCGAGAACTTCGGCTGACCGTTTTTCCCCCGAAACCACCGGAATGCGACGTGGTGAAAGAACGCCGGGAACTAAGTGCCGAACGGCCATTGGAAATTCTACATGTCTCTGACGGAGGAGACGCGGCGGGCGGTCAACGAGCGCGTCTCCAGGCTTCGGGAGGAGTACCAGGGGTTCAGCCTGTCGGGCGACACCGTCGAACTGCCGCGGGCGGAGTACGAACACGCCCGGGAACGGGCCCGGGCGAACCGGATCGGGAGCGCCAGCGCCTGTGTGTTCGACGGCAACCGCCTGCTTCTCGTCCGGACCCGGGAGACCGGTGACCTGTGGGGCGTTCCGGGAACGATGACCGACGACGACGAGACGCTGGAGACGGCAGCCGTCCGCGCGGTCGACGAGGCCGCCGACGTTCGCTGTTCCGTCCGTGACCTCCGTCGGGTTCGCCGTCGGCAGGTCGTGCCCGCGGACGGCGACGACCGGGCGCTGCACACCCTCTGGACGCTGTTCGACGCGTACCACGAGTCGGGGGATCCCTCCGCCGACGGCGACACCGTGACGGACGCGAAGTGGTGGTCCGCGCCGCCCGACGCGGTCCACCCGAGCGTCCAGTCCCGCGTCGAATCGTGGGCGACCGCTACGGAGACGGCTTCTCGCTGACGGGACGTCGATGACCCGGTCGTACAGTCTCCCAACTAGCCGCACGGCCGTCAGTTCGGCGGGCGACGCTCAGTGCTCGACGAACTCGACCAGCGCCCCGCCCGTCGACTTGGGGTGGAGGAAGGCGACCTCGTGGCCCCACGCGCCCGGGCGCGGTTGCTCGTCGACGAGGTCGACGCCATGGTTCTGGGCGGCGTCGAGCGCGGTCGCGATGTCGTCGGTGGCCAGTGCGACGTGGTGGATGCCCGGCCCGTTTCGGTCGAGGTAGCTGGCAACGGTCCCGTCGCCGGTCGGTTCGAGGAGTTCGAAGTAGCCGTTGCCCAGGTCGAGGAAGACGACTCGCAGGTCGTCGAGTCGCTCCTCGTGGGCGACCGGCGCGTCGAACAGGTCGGCGTACAGGTCGGCGAGCGCGTCGGCGTCGTCGGTGGCGATCCCGGCGTGGTCGAACTGCATGGGCGGACCAACGCGGACCGATCACTAAGAAGATGCGAACAGGCGACGCGTCGTCGCACGCACGGCGGTGCGTCGCGCACCCGCCTCGGCCGCCGCGCGCCCGCGGTCAGGGCACGGCGGCGCTGGCCGCGGCTTCCGATAAAAACGTGGGGCCGTTCGGTCCGGCGTCAGCCCAGCGCGCTCCCGGGGTGGTACTCCCCGAACGTGTCGCGGAGCACGTCACAGACCTCGCCGACCGTCGCGTACGCCTTCACCGCGTCGACGATGTACGGCATCACGTTCTCGTCGCCTTCGGCGGCCTCGCGGAGCGCGGCCAGCGCGGCCTCGACTGCCTCGTCGTCGCGGTCGGCCTTGACAGACTCCAGCCGATCGATCTGCCGGCGCTCGTCCTCCTCAGTCACTTCCTGGATGTCCATCTCCGGCTCCTCGTCGGTCTCGAACTCGTTGACGCCGACGATGATCCGGTCGCCGTCCTCGATCTCCTGCTGGCGCTCGAAGGCGGTGTCCTGGATCTGGCGCTGGACCCACTGCTCCTCGACCGCCCGGAGCATCCCGCCTTTCTCGTCGACCGTGTCGAGGATGTCGAACGCCTCGGCCTCGAGTTCGTCGGTGAGGCTCTCGACGTAGTAGCTCCCGGCCAGCGGGTCGATGGTGTCGGCCGCGCCGGACTCGTGGGCGAGGATCTGCTGGGTTCGCAGGGCGGTGCGCACGCTCTCCTCGGTCGGGAGCGCCAGCGCCTCGTCTTTCCCGTTGGTGTGGAGGCTCTGGGTCCCGCCGAGCACGGCGGCGAGCGCCTGGTAGCCGACCCGGACGACGTTGTTCTCGATCTGCTGGGCGGTGAGCGTCGACCCGGCGGTCTGGGTGTGGAACTTGAGCTGTTTCGATTTCGGGTCCTCCGCGCCGAACCGCTCGTCCATGATTTTCGCCCACATCCGCCGGGCGGCGCGGAACTTCGCCACCTCCTCGAAGATGTCGTTGTGCGCGTTGAAGAAAAAGGAGAGCTGGGGGGCGAAGTCGTCGACGTCCAGCCCGGTGTCGACGGCCGCCTGCACGTACTCGATGCCGTTGCCGAGCGTGAAGGCGAGTTCCTGGGCGGCGGTCGCGCCCGCCTCGCGGATGTGGTAGCCCGAGATGGAGATGGTGTTGAACTTCGGCGTCTCCGCCGCGCAGTACTCGAAGATGTCCGTGATGATCCGCATCGACGGCTCGGGCGGGTAGATGTAGGTGTTGCGCGCGACGTACTCCTTCAGCAGGTCGTTCTGGATGGTGCCGCGCAGCTCCGCGCGGTCGACGCCCTGCTCGTCGCCGACGGCGATGTACATCGCCAGCAGCACGGCGGCGGGCGCGTTGATCGTCATCGAGGTCGACACCTCGTCCAGCGGGATGCCGTCGAACACCGTCTCCATGTCGTCCAGCGTGTCGATGGCGACGCCGGACTTGCCGACCTCGCCGGCGGCCATCGCGTCGTCGGAGTCGTACCCCATCTGCGTCGGCAGGTCGAACGCCATCGACAGGCCCGTCTGCCCCTCGTCCAGCAGGTAGTGGAACCGCTCGTTGGTCTCCTCGGGCGTGCCGAAGCCGGCGTACTGGCGCATCGTCCACAGGCGGCCGCGGTAGCCCGTCGAGTAGACGCCGCGGGTGTACGGCTCCCGACCGGGGAAGCCGAGATCCTCCTCGTAGTCCATGTCGGCCACGTCGGCGGGGGTGTACAGTCGCTCGACGGTTCGACCGCCGGTGTCGGTCGTGAACTCCGCCTTGCGCTCCCCGAACCGATCGACTGTCGGCTCGACGTCTTCGGCCTCCCACTCGGCTTTCGCCTCGCGGATCGATTCGAGGTCGTCCGGGTCGAACATTATTTAAAACGAGGATTCCCGGGGACTTAATCGTTGACGGAACGCGCCGGGGGCACGGCCTCGACCAGTGCGCCGACGGTCACACGGCGTCGTCGGGGTCGTGCGTGGCCGCCATCCGGTCGGCCTCCGCGGCGTAGCGGGTCTCGGTCTCCGGGTCGTCGACGACGCCGAGTCGCTCGGACTCCACGTCGAGCGCGGCCAGCGTCTCCGGGCCCGTGCCGTCGAAACTCGTCAGCGCGCGCTCCTTCCGGAGGTAGCGCTTCCCGTCCGGCGTCGCGTACACGAGGATGATGATGTTCTGCTCGTCGTCGGAGTACGTCCGTTCGACCAGCCACACCCGCTCGGTGTCGTCCATGTGTCCCCCTACGTGGAGACCGGGCAAACGTCCACCGGTCAGTTTTTGCTTGTGGGGGCCTCACTGTCGGGTATGTCGACGCCGATCCCCGACGAGGACTCGGCCGCCACCGACGACTCGCCGATCCCGGACGACGGCGGCGACGGGAACCGCAAGCGCGCGGCGCTGTACATCGCCCCGTTCGTGGTGCTCGGGGTCGGGAACCTGTTGCTCATCCTCACCTGGGGCGTCAACCCGCTGTGGGGCTTTGCGATCCTCCCGCCGATCCTCTTTATCAGCGTCATCGGCTGGGTCGCGTTCAAGGGCGGGTTCGTCCACGAGCGCGACGACGCGGTCGACGGCGAGTACGACCACGAGAGCGCCTGGGAGTAGCGTGACCGACGGGGTGTCTCAGTACGGTTCGACATCCACGCCGAGTGACCGGAAGTCTTCGACGTTCGCGGTGAGGACCGGTTCCCCGTACGCGTCCGCGACGGCGGCGACCATCGGATCTACCTTGTCGATCCCGCTTTCGCCGTCGGCCTCCATATCCGCCTGTGCAAGCAACTCGCCCGCTCTGCGTGCCAGCGATGCGTCCTGCTCGACGACCGGATACATTCGGAGCGCGTTTCTGACCTGACGGCGCTCGTCGTCGGTTCCGAACGCCACGCCGTACGAAAGCTCCGAAACGACGGGCGACGGGATCCGCTGTACAGTTCCCCCGTCCACGAGTTCGTTCCCCTTCTCGAACGCCCCCGGCTCCCCGTCGAAGAGGTCGATGAGAAACGACGTATCGAGGATCACTCGAATCGCTCCCGGAGTTCGCGTTTTCCGTCCGACGATGTCGACCGCTTCGCCTCCAGCCGCTCACGCATCGTTTCGGCGGTGTCGGACGACAGGATACCCGCGACCTCGTCCGGATGCGGACCGCCGATGAGCCGTCGCAGCGTCTCCTCCATGGTCTCGTCGTCGCGCTTGTGTGCTCGGATGAACTCGTGGAACTCCTCGGAGACCCGCACTGATTTGCTCATCCCTGTCGTATACTCGGATCCACGGCTATATGAATGTCCGGCTGGAGCCCGCGATGAGCGCCTCCCTCCTCATTCTCCGGTGTCGTACTTGTACGACGCGCTGTCCGGGTCGATGCCGAAGTCCTCCGCCGACTCCTCTGGGTCCTCGTCCTCGTCGGGGGCCGCGCCCTTGAACCGCTGGCGGAGGCGGTCGGGCATCACGAACTCCGAGACGGACAGCAGCATGGGGACCGTATCCGGTCGTCCCTCGCGCTTCCCCTCCATGCGTGCGTGGAGCGCGTCCGGTAGCTCCCCCTCCCCGATGCGCTCGAAGCCGAACTGCGCGAGGTAGGACGGCTCGTCGACCAGCGCGTACACGAACGAGAACCCCTCGTCGCGGGCGTGTTCGACGAGGCGCTCGACGACGTGGGCCCCGACGCCCTGGTCCCGCCAGCCGTCCAGCACGCCGATGCTGGTGAGTTCGCAGACGTCGTCGTCCCCCTCGGTCTTGTGGATCCGGATCCGGCCGAAGCCGGCCTTCGTGCCGCTCTCCTCGTCCAGGGCGATCACGTAGTCGCGGGACCGGAACGCCGTCTCGTCCAGCCCCATCGCCTCCAGGTGGTCGAGCAACCACACCTCCTCCCTGTTTTTCGCATCCCGGACGTACATGAGCACGGCTTGGATCCCCGCGGTAAAAAGCGTGTGCAGTGCTCCGACCTCGGAACGTTCTTGGTTGATCCTGCAAGACTTGCCAACGTGCCCATGGAATCACTTGCCGACGTGGACGAGGTCGTCCACACGCCGAGCGAGGAGTTCGTCGAGTCAGCGAACGTCACGCAGTTCATGCGCGAGCACGGCATCGACGACTACGACGAGTTGATCCGGCGCACGACGACCGAGGTCGAGGGTGTCGAGGCCTCGGGCGTCGACTGGTTCTGGGACGAGATCGTCGACTACCTCGACGTGGACTTTTTCGAGCCGTACGATACCGTTCGTGACGACTCCGAGGGGCCGCAGTTCACCGACTGGTACCCCGGCGGGACGACGAACATCGCGCACAACACGCTCGACCGCCACGCCGCCATCGACAGCGGGACGCGCAACAGCGTCGCCTGCATCTGGGAGGGCGAACCCGGCGACGTGCGGGAGGTCACCTACCACGAACTCCACCGGCAGTCGAACAAGGTGGCGAACGCCCTCGAAGCGCGCGGCGTCGGCACCGGCGACACCGTGGGGCTGTACATGCCGATGGTGCCCGAGGTCGTCAGCATCCTCTACGGCTGTTTCAAGGTCGGCGCGATCGCGGTCCCGATCTTCTCCGGGTTCGGCGTCGACGCGACGGCGACACGCATTGAGGACAGCGAGCCGTCGGTGCTGTTCACCGGCGACGGCTTCTACCGCCGCGGCGACGAGGTGTTCCTGAAGGGGACCGCCGACGAGGCGGTCGCCGAGGCCGGCCACGTCGAGCACACGATCGTCTACGACCGCCTCGGGGCGAGCGATCCGGACGCCGACGCGTCGATCCCGTGGGACGATGACCGCGACGAGTGGTGGGCCGACGCCGTCGCGACCGCGGACGACGCGTACGAGACGAAGGAGCTCCCCGCCGACCAGGAGTCGATGCTGCTGTACTCCTCGGGGACGACCGGCCGCCCGAAGGGGATCGTCCACACCCACGCGGGCGTGCTCACGCAGTGCGCCAAGGAGATCTACTTCGGCTTCGACCACAAGGACCACGACCGCTTCTTCTGGGTCAGCGACATCGGCTGGATGATGGGGCCGTGGACGCTGATCGGCAACCATCACTTCGGCGGCACCGTGTTCATGTACGAGGGCGCGCCGGACCACCCCGAGCCGGACCGCTTCTGGGAGATGATCGACCGCCACGACCTGTCGGTGTTCGGCATTTCGCCGACGGCGATCCGCTCGCTCCGCAAGCGCGGCGACGAGTGGGTCGAGAACCACGACCTGTCGAGCCTTCGCATCCTCGGGTCGACCGGCGAGCCGTGGGACCCCGAGTCCTGGAAGTGGTTCCACGAGACGGTCGGCGGCGGCGACGCGCCGATCGTCAACATCTCCGGCGGGACGGAGATCTGTGGCTGTTTCCTCATGCCGATGCCGACCCAGCCGCTCAAGCCCTGCACGCTCGGCGGTCCCGGGCTCGGGATGGACATCGACATCGTGAACAGCGCCGGCGAGTCGGTCGCCGACGACAACGAACGGGGCTTCCTCGTCGCGCGGGACTCCTGTCCCAGCATGACGAAGTCGCTGTGGGAGGGCGACGAGCGCTACCTCGACGAGTACTGGTCGAACTGGGACGACCTCTGGGACCACGGCGACTGGGCACAGCAGGACGCGGACGGCTTCTGGTTCCTGCACGGTCGCGCCGACGACGCGCTGAACGTCGCCGGGCGGAAGGTCGGTCCCGCGGAGGTCGAGGGCGCGCTCATCGACCACGACGCGGTGAACCAGGCGGCCGCCGTCGGCGCGCCCGACGACACCACGGGCACTGCGGTCGTCGCCTACGTCATCACCGAGGACGGCGTCGACGAGACCGACGACCTGCGCGAGGAACTGCGCGCACAGGTCGGCGCGGAACTGGGCAAGCCGTTCCGCCCGCGCGAGGTGCTGTTCGTCGACGAGTTCCCCAAGACCCAGTCCGGGAAGATCATCCGCCGGGCCATCGAGGCGACGTACACCGGCGAGGACCTGGGCGACATGAGCAGCATCGAGAACCCCGACGCGCTGGACCGGATCGCCGACGCGCGGTAGGGGCGTCGACGCTCTGATTTCCACCGCGAACGCGCCACGCTACGACTCCCACTCGCGCCGCAGGACGCTGAACTGGACGCCGTCGCGGTACGCGCCGTCGACGTACCACGCGTTCCGCAGGCGCGCCTCCCGCGTGAAGCCGAGCGACTCCAGCAGGGCCTGTGATGCCTCGTTGTGGCCGAACGCGCCCGCGCTGACGCCGTGGACGGGATGCGACCGGAATATCTCGTCGACGACCAGTTCGACGGCCTCGCTGCCGTACCCTTCGCCGTGGTGTTCGGGAGCGAGCCAGTAGCCGAGCCACGCGTGCTCCCCGTCGAGATTTCGGGCGTGAACCGATCCGACGGGCGTCGTCTCGTCACCGTCGGGGTAGCCGGCGGGCGCGTCCGACTCGTCCAGACAGACGAGGAAGCCCAGCGTCCCCTCGCTCTCGGTGTCGTCCTCGATACGTTCCGCCGTTTCGGCCCCGGTCTGGTGGACTTTCATCCCGAGTGAGTGCCGGACACGGGGGTCCGTCGCGGCCGTCTGGAGGAACTCGGCGTCGTCGCGCTCCACGCTGCGGAGGACGACGCGCTCGCCGGCGGCGACGACGGGGCCGGGCATCAGCCGTCCTCCCACTCGCGGCGCAGCAGGCCGTACTGGATCTCGTCGCGGTACGCGCCGTCGACGTAGCGCGACTCCCGCTGGCGCGCTTCCTCGGTGAAGCCGAGCGACTCCAGCAGGGCGCGCGAGGCCTCGTTGAAGTCGTACGCCCCCGCGCTGATCCCGTGGATCGGGTACGAGGCGAACAGCTCGTCGACGGCGAGCCGAACCATCTCCGTCCCGTACCCCTGGCCCTGGTGTTCGGGCAGGAGCCAGTACGCCAGCCACGGTCGGTCGCCGTCGAGGTGTCGCGCGGTCGTCGCGCCGACGACGGTCGTGTCGTCCTCGTCGGGCTGGCCCGGCGGCGCGTCCGGGTCGTCGACGCAGGCGAGGTACGCGGCGACGGCGTCGGTCTCCAGCCACTCCTCCATCCCCTCCTCCTGCTCCGCCCGGCTGCTCGGGTACATCGCGCCGTACGGGAACCGGATCCGGGGATCCGTGTTCGACCGCTGGATCGTCGCGGCGTCGTCGCGCTCGACGGTCCGCAGGACGAGGCGGTCGCCGGACCTGAGGACTGGCCCGGGCATCAGCGACCCTCCCACTCCTCGTGGAGGATACCGTACTGCGTCACGTCACGGTACGCGCCCTCGACGAAGGTCACCTCGCGGTTGCGCCCCTCGTCGACGAAGCCGACCGCCTCGACGCGCTCGTGCCGCCGTTCGTCGCCCGCGACGACTTCCGTCCCGACGCTGTTCGGGTCGTACGTCCGGAACACGGTGTCGACGGCGAGTTCGAGCGCCTCGACGCCGTGCCCCTCGCCGCGGAACTCGGGGGCGACCCAGTGGACGAATCCGGGGCGGTCGCGGTCGACGTGGGTGGCGACGACCAGGCCGACCGGCGTCGCCTCGTCCTCGTCGGGGTGGTCCCAGGGGGCGTCCGGTTCGTCCACACAGGCGAGGTACGCCGCCGTGTCGCGCTCCTCGAACTCGTCCTCTAGCACGTCCTCGACCTCCGCGCAGTTCTTGTGGCCGTGCTCGTGGAAGCCGGTCCGCGCCCACGGGTCGGTGTACAGGCGCTGGACGAAATCGGCGTCGTCGCGTTCGACGGTCCGCAGGACGAGGTCGTCGCCGGTCTCGACGATGGGACCGGGCATCAGCGACCCTCCCACTCCTCCCGGAGCAGCCCGTACCACACCACGTCGACGTACTCGCCGTCGCGGAAGCGCGCGTCCCGAAGCGTCCCCTCGTGGCTGAACCCGAGGTTCTCCAGCACGCCGACCGACCCCTCGTTCGGCGCGAACGCCTGTGCCTGCAGGCCGTGGATCTCGTGGGACTCGAACGCGTAGTCGACGAGGACGCCGACGGCCTCGGTGCCGTACCCCTCGCCGTGGTACTCCGGCAGGATCCAGTAGGAGATCTCCGGCCGCGTGTGGTGGAGGTCCATCAGCGACACCTTCCCGATCGGCGTCGGGTCGTCGCCGTCCTCCAAGCAGACCAGCAGGCTGACGTTCAGCGGGTCGTCCTCGCTGCCCTCGATGTGGGCCTCCGCCTCGGCCTCGTTCTCGGGGCGGTCCAGCCCCAGCGATACGCCGACTTCCGGGTGGTTGTGGCCGCGCTGGACGAACTCGGCGTCCTCGTGTTCGACCGTGCGGAGGGTGACACGGTCGCCGCGGCGAAACACTGCTCCGGGCATGTCACCCAGATCGAAAAGGGGGCCTAAATTCCTTCCGCGGGACTGATACGCATTCGCACGCTACGGCGCGGCGTCGTCCGGGTCGATCCGCCGCGGCTCGGGGGCGTCCCCGGCCGTCACCGCGACTGTGCCCGCCGCGTCCGCGTCCGGGCTGTCCGCGTCGGGCAACACGATCGCCGCACCCGCGAGCAGCGGCGCGACGACGCCCGCGACGACGGTGCCGGGGTGCGCCAGCGGCGTGCGGAGCGCGACGCGGTCCTCGGCATTGAGGTCGTGGTCCTCGACAACTGCTTCCGCCGCCGACAGTAGGTCGCGATGGGAGTACGTCGCTCCGTCGGCCGCCAGCACGGGCGAGTCCGGGTCGCGCTCGACCGGCGGGAACGAGGGGTTCTCGCTCCACACGTCCCGGCCGAAGTGGGCGACCGCCGGATCGTCGGGTTCGTCGCCGTAGCCGATGCGGTTCGTTCCGGGCGGGACCTCGGCGGCGTCGGCGTCCGTCGCCGGATACACCACCGCCTGTGCGTCGTCGTGCGACTCGGCCGGGTCGACGAAGCGCGTCACCCCGCCGAGCATCGCCGTCCCGAGGAACGTCAACAGCGGCTGGGAGGCCCGGTCGTCGGCGGCGGCGACCGTCGCGCCCTCCCGGACGCCGTGGTGTCGCAGGAAGTTGCCCGTCTTCCAGGCCGTCGTCAGAAAGCGGTGGTAGTCGTAGGTCGCTCCCCCTGCGACCGACAGCGCCGTCGCCTCGCTCCGCCGGTCGCGGGCGACGAGGTCGTCTACCGTCTCCATGGTCGCGGCTTGGGGCCGGCAGGGAAAAAGCCCGCCGGGTCGACGACGGCCGGCTCCCGCGGGCCGCCGGTCGTCCTACAGCGAACTCTTGATCTTCTCGAAGAACCCCTGCTCGACCTCGATCTCCTCGCCGCCGGCCTCGGCAAAGGCCTCCAGCGCCTCGCGCTGCTCCTCGTTCAGGTCGTCGGGGGTGACGACCTGCACCGTGACGTGGAGGTCGCCGTGGCCGCGTCGGCGGAGGCGGGGCATCCCCTTCCCCTGCAGGCGGAACGTCTCGCCGCTCTGCGTGCCGGCCGGCACGTCGAGTTCGACCGACCCGTCCATCGTCGGCACCTCGACGGTGTCGCCGAACGTCGCCTGCGGGAAGCTGATCGCGTGCCGGTGGTGCAGGTCGTCGCCGTCGCGCTCGAACTCGGGGTGGTCCGTGATCGACACCTCGATGAGCAGGTCGCCCTTGGGGCCGCCGTTCTCGCCGGGCGCGCCCTCGCCCTCCATCCGGAGCGTCTGGCCGTCCTGGATCCCCGCCGGGATCTCGACGGAGAGCGTTGCCTCGCGACGGACCTGCCCCTCGCCGCCGCAGTCGCTGCAGGTCTCCTCGTACAGTTCGCCCTCGCCGCCGCAGCGACGACAGGTGCCGGTCTGCTGGACCCGGCCGAGCGGCGTCTGCTGGACCTGCGTGGTCTGCCCGCGGCCGTCACACTCCGGACACGTCCGGGCGTCGGTCCCGGGCGGGTGGCCCGAGCCGTCGCAGGTGTCACACCGTTCCGGGCGGCGCACGGTGACGCTTTTCTCCGCACCCTCGTACGCTTCCGCCAGGTCGATCCGGAGACGCGTCCGCAGGTCCGACCCCTGCCGGGCGCGGTTGCGGCCACCGCCGCCGCCCCCGCCGCCGAAGAACTGCTCGAAGATGTCGCCCATCCCGCCGGCACCGCCGCCCCCGCCGAACGGCCCGCCGCCGCCGAACGGGTCGCCGCCAGCGCCGCCGGCTCCGCCGCGGCCGCCGTCGAACCCGCCGCGTTTCTCGGCCTGCTCGAACCGCTCGTGGCCCATGCGGTCGTACGCCTGCCGCTTCTCCTCGTCGGTGAGCACTTCCTTTGCCTTCTTCGCCTTCTTGAACTTCTCCTCGGCGTCGGGGTCGTCGCTCACGTCCGGGTGGTACTTGCTCGCCATCTCCCGGTAGGCCCGCTGTATCTCCTCCTCGGACGCGTCCGAACTCACGCCGAGAACGTCGTAGAAATCCTCGCTCATCAGTTATGCCACAGTACTGGGTTGAACTACTTGAAAAGCTTGGCTCGGGCGCGCCTCCGACGTGGCCCCGGTCCGGCACCGTTCGGAGCGACAGGCCTTACTCCCGCCGCCCCGACGAGCCACGTATGCGCGTCCGCCTCCGCCGCGCCGCCGTGTCCCTGTACGTCCTGTGGCTCGTCGCCGTCGTCCTCCACGTCGCCGGGCGGTTCACGCCGTTCCCGACACTCCCGGGCGTCTTCGAGGGCGTCGTCGCAGGAGCGGTCGTCTTCACCGCGCTCGGCGCGGTGCAGATCGGCCGCAGAGGCGTCCGCACGTTGCGAGAACGAGCCGGCTGAATCCGGGGTCCTCCCCGGGCTGCCCGGCCGGCTCAGTCGCCGGTCGGTGACGGTCGCTCAGTCGTCGGCCGGTGCCGGCCGCTCCTCGCCGTGGACGGTGAGCAGGCGGTCGACCGCGTCGACCATCGCCTGCACGCTGGCGCTCGTGATGTCGGCGTCGCTGGCCGCAACGGCGACGCTGTGGTCGCCGCGGGTCATCTCCACCTCAACGGTGACGACGGCGTCCGTGCCGCCGGTGATCGCGTCGACGTGGTACGACTCCAGCGTGGCGTCGGCCGCCGCGCCAAGCGCCTCGCGCATCGCGGTGACGGCGGCGTCGACCGGCCCGGAGCCGGTGCCGCTGGCGACGCGCTCCTCGCCGTCGACTTCGAGGCGGACGCTCGCAGTCGGCGTGCCGCCGCCGCTGGCCGCCGTGAGGTCCAGCAGTTCGACCCGGCGCTCGCGGTCACGGCCCGTGACCTCCTCGGCGATGGCGAGCAGGTCGGCGTCCGTGACGCGCTTGCCGCGGTCGGCGATCGCTTTCACGCGCTCGACGACCTCCGTGAGGTCGTCGTCGCTCACGTCGAGGCCGTGTTCTTGGAGCGCGGCCCGCGCGCCGGCACGCCCGGTGTGCTTGCCGAGCACGATCCGGCGCTCGCGGCCCACCTTTTCGGGCGGGTACGGCTCGTACATCGCCTCGTCCTTGAGCGTCCCGTCGGTGTGGATGCCGCTCTCGTGGGTGAAGGCGTTGTCGCCGGTGACGGCCTTGTTCGGCGCGGTCTGGACGCCCGTCGTCCGGGCGACGGTCTGCCCGAGTTCGTAGAGCCGCGTCGTGTCGAGCGTCTCCACGTCGTAGGCGTGGTCCAGCGCGATGGCGACCTCCTCCAGCGCGACGTTGCCGGCGCGCTCGCCCAGTCCGTTCACCGTCGCGTGGACGAGGTCGGCCCCGGCGGCGACGCTGGCCAGCGCGTTCGTCACGCCGAGGCCGAGGTCGTCGTGGGTGTGCGCGCTCACCGGCCCGAGTTCGGCCAGCCGGGAGACCGCCTCGACGCAGCGCTCCGGTCCGGCGTGGCCGACCGTGTCCGCGAAGCAGACCCGGTCCGCGCCGGCGTCGAGGACTGCCTCCATGAGCCGTTCGAGGAAGTCGAGATCGGCCCGGGAGCCGTCCTCGCCGATCACCTCGACCCAGAGGCCGTGGTCCGTGGCGTACTCGACGAGTTCGACCGCGTCGCGGACCACCTCGTCGCGGGTGGTGTCTATCTTCGTCTCGACGTGGCGGTCGCTGGCGGGGACGACGAGGTTCACGCCGTCGACCCCGCAGTCCATCGCCAAGTCGATGTCGTTGCGGACGCCCCGCGCGAAGCTGGTGATCCGTGCGTCGAGACCGAGGTCCGTCACGCGCCGGATCGTCCGGCGCTCCCCCTCGCCCGTGCAGGCGCTCCCGGCCTCGATCGTCGAGACGTCCGCCCGGTCCAGCGCCGCGGCTATCTCCGCTTTCTCCTCGGGCGTCAGCGAGATACCCGGGGCCTGTTCGCCGTCCCGGAGCGTCGTGTCGAGAAGCTGTACGTCGGCACCGTCTGTGAGATTAGTTGATTCGGGAGGAACCCCGAATAAATCGGCCACCGGTCATGAGTAACCAGTTACTCGTTACGAGCCACGCCGGTATAAACCGTCCTTTGTGACAGATATTGCTGTCGGCCTTCAGTCGACCACTCGGACGGTGTCGCCCTCGCTGACGCCGTCCGCGCCGCCGGCCGCCAGCTCGACCACGGTGTCGGCCCTCGCGGTCGCCACGCTCCGCCACGGCGCGAGCGTCTCGACCCGGGTCACGGTTTCGCCGTCGGTCCACACCACGTCGATGGGGACGCGGACGAAGACGGTGTGGATCCCGCGGCGCTTCGCCGCCCCGAACGGGAACACCAGCGCGTAGTCCGCCGGCACCTCGCGCCGGAACATCAGGCCGCGCGCCCGGGCCAGCCACGAGTCGGCACGCTCCACGTCGCTGGCGAGCGTTCGCTCGTCACCCCCATCGGCGGGTTCGTGGACCAGTCGCACGGCCGAGTGGAGACGCGGCGGCGGCAAATGGGTTACCCTCCGCTCGCCCGCCGCCGGGTCGAAGCCCGCCCACCGCAGGCGCGGGATTGAAGCCCGTCCGCGCCGATCCACGCCCATGGAGAAGACGCCCTCCGGGACCTCCGTCGGCGTCGACGACCCGTACGAGCACGTCGAGGTCTGCGACCACCTCACCGACGACGGCCGCTGCCGGTTCGCGTTCGAGCACCCGGAGCAGGACCGCGAGTTCGCCCGCGAGCGCCGCGAGGACGAGTTCGGCTGTCCGGTCGTGGCCGACGACGGCGGCGACGGGGAGGGCGACGACTGCCCGCAGTTCCGGTCGCGCAACCACGACCGTGAGTGCGTCCGCTGCGGGCTCGAAGAGCGCCGAATGGCCCACTCCGACGAGCGGCCGCTGCTGGAGGAACACCACCTCTCCTACGCGAGCGCCGGCGAGACGCTCTCCCACGAGATCACCGTGTACCTCTGTCGCTGGTGCCACGCGAAGGTTCACGACTCGTGGGCGCGGATCACGGACGACGCCGCGCCCGACCCCGAGGCGGTCGCGGCCGCCGAGGGCCGGCGGAGCCGAGAGCAGGAAGAACTGGGGTTCGAGTCGGCCGCCGACCGGTACGACCAGTAGGTTGAAGCGCCGGGCGGCTGAACCCGGCCGTCGTGCTCCGTGAGCGCGTTCGCAGTCCGGTCTTCGTCGGTGGATTCGTGGCGTTCGCCGTGACCGTCGGCCTGTTCGTCCTCTCGACGCGGGCGGCCAGCGCATGGCTGTACGAGGCCACCGGCATCGCGGCGTTCGAGGATCCCGAGGGGCTGGGGAGCCTGTTCCTGCTCGGCGGGCCGCTCGGGGGCCTCGTCGCGGGCTACCTCGTCCGCGACGGCTGGGACTACGGCCTCCCGGCCGGCGCTCGCGCCGGCGGCTGGGGGCTCGCGGCAGTTTACCTCGCGTACGCCGCCTACCACCTCACGTACTACCTGCTCGTCGGCCTGGTGCCGCCGCCCGCCTACGACGTCGTCGTGGTGCCACTGCTGTTCGTCGGTCCCTTCCTCCCAGTTCACCTGTTCGGCGGCGCGGTCGGCGGGGTGGTCGGCGACGCCGTCGGGCGCGTGCTGGCGGGCGAACGGCTGGTCTGATCCGCCGCGCTGTGGCCGTCCGGCCTGCGCGGCGGTCGGCCCGTTCGCTATCGGAGGATGTCGTCGATCCGCCGCGGTTCGCCGTTCAGGTCCGGGTTCTTCTCGACTATCTTCAGCACCTCGTGGTCGGTCGTCTCGTGGTACTCCTTGTCGATGGCCTCCTCGATCAGCGCCTTCTCCAGGCGGAACTCGGTGCCCTCGTACACCACGTCGACGCCGGTTTCGTCGAAGGAGAGCGTCGTCATGCCGCCGGATACGCCACAGTCGAATAAAAACCCCGCGAGACGGGGTGGCTGCGGCGGCGCTGCGCCGGGCGTCTGACGCCCGTCAGACGCTCGCGAGGGGTTTATTATCGCCCAACGGCGATAGTATCACGTGCCGTTCAGTACGACGCCCCTCGACGAACTCGCCGTCCCGGACGGGACGACCGTCGAGGAGCACGACCTCGTGACCGACGGCGACGTGGTCGTCGGGAGCCGCAGTACCGTCGAGTTCGGCGTCCGGGGCCGCAACGTCCTCGCCGGCGAGGGCGTCGAGTTCGGCGGCGACATCGAGGCCGAGGGCGACTGTCGGCTGGACATGTGGTGTGACGCCGCCGGCAACGTGCTCGTCGGCGAGGACGCCTACCTCGGCGAACGCGTCCACGTCGGCGGCCAGCTGATGGTCAGCGGCGACCTGGACATCGGCGACGACGTGGAGATAGAGGAGGGGTTCGAGGCCAACGGCTGGATCGTCATCCGCAACCCGATGCCGACGATCGTCTTCCTCTTCGTCTACCTCTCTCAGCTCCTCCGGATCGGCGAGGACGAGGCCGCACAGGAGCTGGTCGGCGAGGTGTTCGACGACGGCGACCCCGAACACGAGCCGCTGGTGATCCCCAACTCCGCGACGGTGAGCGACGACGCCTGGCGCGTCTCCACGCCCGCGACGATCGGCGACGGCTGCCGGATCCACGGCAACATCCGCGCCGAGGAGATAACCGTCGGCGAGGACAACAACGTGTTCGGCAGCCTGCGCGCCCGCGGCGACATCCACGTCGGGCAGGGCACCCGGATCCACGGCGACGTGACGACCCGCAACGGGCAGGTCGAACTCGCGCCGGACGCCGAGGTGCTCGGCGACGTCTCCTGTGGCTCGCTCGAACTCGCCGACGGCGCGGCCGTCGACGGGACGATGCGGGCGAGCGGCGAGATCCGGATGTTCCGGCCCGACGGCCGCGAAGTCGAGTAGCGAGCGCGTTCCTACGACTCCGAATTGACGAGTTCGAACAGCCCGTCGAACTCCTCGGGGAGGTTGTCCCGCACGTCCGCCAGCTCCCCGCCCGGAACGCTCTCGCCGGCGACGGCCACCACGACCTTCGCGTAGTAGTTCGCGTCCGACCTGTCGACGTTCGCGCGCTCCGCGACCCGGTCGAGGAACTCGTCCCAGTCGAACCGCTGGCCGGAGTCGGCCGACTCGACGTACCAGTCTATCTCCATCGGGAGCGGGCTCGCCAGGTCCGTCGCCTCGCCCTCGGGGAGGCGTTCGCCGAGCGTCGTCAGAACCGCCCGACAGGCACGGACAGCCTCGCCCTGTCGCCCGAGTTCGAGCCGGTGCTGGACCGCGCCGATGAACTCGCTGTAATCCATTGGTCTCCCCCACCGGACGCACGACGAACGCGGACAAAAGCGGGCGGGGAACCTCTCGGCCGGCCGACGTCAGCGACGGACCGATGCGACCTTCGATCGCCGGTCGCGGCGCTGCCGGCGGTCGGGTACGGACGACTTCAGAGAAAGTGTGACGCTGCCGACGCGGCGGGTATCAGGCCGGGGCGATAGCGCCCTCGGCCTCCAGCAGCTCCTTGTAGCGGTTGCGGATGGTAACTTCGCTGATATCGGCCACGTCGCTGACCTCGCGCTGGGTGATCTGCTCGTTGGTGAGCAGCGGCGCGGCGTAGACGGCGGCGGCCGCGAGGCCGACCGGCGACTTGCCGCTGTGGACGCCCTCCTCCTTCGCGTTCTTCAGCAGCTCGCGGGCGCGACGCTCGGCCTCGTCCGAGATGTCGAGGTCGCTGGCGAAACGGCCGACGTAGCTCTCGGGGTCGGCCGGCTGGACCTCCAGCCCCAGCTCGCGGACGATGTAGCGGTACGTCCGCTTGAACTCCTGGTCGTCGATCCGGCTGACGTTGGCCACCTCGTCGATGCTGCGCGGCGTGCCGGCCTGCCGGGCGGCGGCGTACAGCGAGGACGTTGCGACGCCCTCGATGGAGCGACCGGGCAGGAGGTCCTCCTCGAGCGCGCGGCGGTAGATGACGCTTGCCGTCTCGCGGACGTTCTCGGGGAGCCCGAGCGCGGAGGCCATGCGGTCGATCTCGCCGAGCGCCTGCTTCAGGTTTCGCTCCTGGGAGTCGCGGGTGCGGAACCGCTCGTTCCAGGTGCGCAGGCGCTGCATCTTCTGGCGCTGGCGCGAGGACAGGGAGTTGCCGTAGGCGTCCTTGTCCTGCCAGCCGATGTTGGTCGAGAGGCCCTCGTCGTGCATCATCTTCGTCGTCGGCGCGCCGACGCGGGACTTCTCGTCTTTCTCCTTGGCGTCGAACGCGCGCCACTCGGGCCCGCGGTCTATCTCGTCCTCCTCGACGACGAGGCCACACTCGGTACAGATGGTCTCGCCGCCCTCGGCGACGAGGTCGCCGCCACATTCGGGGCAGACGCGCTCCTGCTCCTGCTCTCGCTCGTCCGTTTTCTCCTCTGTTCGTTCGGGGGCCGTTACGCTCCCCTGCTCGGTCGTTCGGATGCTCGTATCAGTCATTGGTATCACCGTGAGAGGGCGAGGACTACCGGTGGGGAAAAACCCGAAGAAGCCCGGAAGCCACGTCTTCCTGTGTCTGTACACACGACCGACAGCTACTTAAACCTTTCGCCGGTATTGCGCTGGTAGTGCAATTATCAGTTCCTGTCGTCCCCGCGAAAACCTCCGGATTTCGGGGTACCGATCCCCCAAAATCGGCCGTCATTCGGCCGGTGTGAGGCGACGCGGTATTGCTCTCCATGTACATTAGTGATTGACAACCGTTCACACCCGACGGCGGACCGAAAGGCAGTTTTCGCCGTCGGCGGTACACCCCCTATGCTCTCCCTCGCGCTTGCCGGGAAGCCAAACGCCGGCAAGTCCACGTTCTACACCGCCGCGACCCGGGCCGACGTCGACATGGCGAACTACCCCTTCACCACCATCGACGCGAACCGCGGGGTCAGCCACGCCCGGACGGACTGCCCTTGCCTCACTCGCGAGGAACGCTGTGGCGGCGACCGCTGTCGCGACGGCACGCGCTACGTCCCGATCGAACTGCTCGACGTCGCCGGCCTCGTCCCCGGCGCACACGAAGGGAAGGGGCTGGGCAACCAGTTCCTCGACGAACTGACCAACGCCGACGCGATCATCAACGTCGTCGACGCCAGCGGCGCGACGAACGCGGAGGGCGAACCCGTCGAGGTCGGCGAGCACGACCCGATGGACGACATCGACTTCGTCGAGGAGGAGATGGACCTCTGGCTCGCGGGCATCGTCGACCGCAACTGGGAGTCGGTGACGCGCAAGTCCCGCTCGCCCGATTTCGACATCGACGAGGCGCTCGCGGAGATGCTCACCGGCTTCGGCGCGACGGAGGCCGACGTGGCCGCCAGCCTCCGGTCGCTCGAATACCCCGACGACCCCCAGCAGTGGACCGACGAGCATCGCGAGGAACTCGCCCGCGACGTGCGCCGCCGCACCAAGCCGATCGTGGTCGCCGCGAACAAGATCGACGTGGCCCCCGAAGAGAACGTCGAGCGCCTGCTCGACCTGGACAAGCCCGTCGTCCCGACGACCGCCGAGGGCGAACTCGCGCTCCGCAACGCGGCCGACGCGGGCGCGGTCGACTACGACCCCGGCGACGCGGACTTCGACATCGTCGGCGACGTGAGCGACCAGCAGCGCGACGCGCTGGAGGGCCTCCGCGAGACCATGACCGAGTACGGCGGCACCGGCGTTCAGGCCGCACTCAACGAGGCCGTCTACGGCCTGCTCGACCGCGTCACCGCCTACCCCGTACAGGACGCGGGCAAGTGGACCGACGCCTCGGGCGACGTGCTCCCCGACGCCTTCCTGCTCCCCCGCGGGTCGACGCCGGTCGATCTCGCCTACGCCGTCCACAGCGACATCGGCGACGGCTACCTCCACGCGGTCAACGGCCGGACGGACCGCGAGGTCGGCGAGGGGTACGAACTGGAGGAGGGCGACGTGATCAAGATCGTCAGCACGGCGACGTAGAGCCGGCCGACCGACGCCGGTGGGCCGACGGCTATCCGAGACGGATCCCGAACTCCGTTTCCAGCACGTCGTCCCACGCCGCCGAATCAACGTCGTGCGTCCGCTCGTCGCCGCGCTCGACGCGAGTCAGCGCCTCCGGCTGCAGCTTCTTGTACCCGCGCTCGGTCGCCAGCGAGACGACCGGATCCCCGGTGAACGGCGACTCCGGCGCGGTCGCGAGGTAGTCGCAACTGGCCTCGAAGTACGCCGTCGCGCGGTGGCGGTCGTCGAACACGTAGCGGACGCGCCAGTCGTCGGCCCCGGGCGGGCGCTGCTGGACCGCGAAGTCGGAGTCGGGCCGGTCGCTCTCCCGGACGCGCCACGCGACGCCGGCGGCGTCGTCCACGACCGTGCCGTCGAGGGGGAGCGGGCGGCGCATCGGCGGCGTGCCGAGCCCCACGTCGACGACGTAGCGGCGGTCGAGCGAGACGACGTGCGTGAGATGGTTCGCGGGCGGGCCGGCGTCGCCGTCGCTCCCGACGACCATCGCGGGGACGCGGGCGGCGTCGAACCCGAGCGCGTCGAGCAGGCGGCCGAACGCGCCGTTGAGTTCGTAGCAGAAGCCGCCGCGTTCGCGCTCGACGACCTTTCGGTAGCAGGTCGCGGGGTCGACCGTGACGCCCGCGCCGCCGCAGTCGGCGTGGGGGTGGCCGGCGACGGCGAGCGTCTCGAACGGCACGGAGCGGACGTGGGCGGACTGGAGGGCCGCGAGCGTTTCACGGGTGGGAGGACGGTCGGCGGCCGGGTCGCGACCGATCCGTTCGAGGTAGCGGTCGCGGTCCATGGCTACTCGCCGGGCGCGCCCGCGACGGGGCCGGGCCGGTCCGATCGCCGGGCGGCCAGCTCCGGGTACTCCTCGACGCCGGCGTACTCGGCCATCTCCCGGCCCAGTTCCCGGACGCGGTCGCGGACCGCGTCGTCGCGGATGCCGTCCGTGCCGACCGTCGAGGAGGCGTTCGGGATGCCGACTTCGAGGGGGTGTGTCCACGCGTTCAGCGTCCGGCAGACGGCCCGGAGATGCGCCAGTGCGGGCTTGGGGTAGCTGCCGCCGGCGACCTCCAGCAGGCCGACGAGTTTGCCGCCGAACTCGTCGCGGCCGAGGTGGTCGAGCGCGTTCTTCAGGTGGCCGGCGTACGAGCCGTGGTAGTTCGGCGTGCCGAGGACGACGGCATCGGCTGCCGCCACGGTGTCCGAGAGGGATTCGACGTCGGCGGGGGTCGGGGCGTCGGGGTCCAGCGGCGGCAGGTCGTACTCCCGGAGGTCGACCAGTTCCGTCGTCGCGCCGGCCGCGTCGGCGACGTTGAGCGCCGCGCGGAGGGCGACTCGCGTCCGGCTCGCGTCGCGGCGGCTGCCGCAGACCGCCACGACGTGGGTGTCGCGTTCCATCGTGTCCCTCACTTACGGGTACACCCACTAAAGCACACGCTGAACGCGATTTTCGTAGCGTTTCTTACACGTCCGCCACACCTGTCGGTCCGGTTACGGAAGCGCGCTCCCGGAAACCGTCTTGGTCCCCGCGGGGGAACGGGAGGGCATGAGCGACCGGATCCCGGCCGTCGGCATCGGCACCTACGAGAACACGGACCCCGAGGTCTGCGCGGAGAGCGTCGCGACCGCGCTCGACGCGGGCTACCGCCACGTCGACACGGCCGAGATGTACGGCAACGAGGCGGCCGTCGGGGAGGGGATCGCCCGCGCCGACGTAGACCGCGAGGACGTCTTCGTGGCGACGAAGATCGACACCGAGAACCTCGCGTACGACGACGCCCTGGCGAGTGCCGAGGGCTGTCTCGACCGCCTCGGCCTCGACGCCGTCGACCTGCTGTACGTCCACTGGCCGATCCGGACGTACGACCCCGACGACACGCTCGCGGCGTTCGACGAACTGTACGACCGCGGCGTGGTTCGGCACGTCGGCCTGTCGAACTTCAGGCCGGACCAGCTGGACGAGGCGCTCGACCGCCTCGACGCGCCGCTTTTCGCCCACCAGGTCGAGTGCCACCCCTTGCTCCCGCAGGACTACCTGCGGGCGCACGCCGACGAACACGGCTACCGCCTCGTCGCGTACTCGCCGCTGGCGAAGGGGCGGGTCACCGAGGTGCCGGAACTGGTCGAGATAGCCGAGGAACACGACGCGACGGCCGCGCAGGTGAGCCTCGCGTGGCTGCTGGCCCGCGACGTCGCGGTCATCCCGAAGTCGTCGTCGCCCGAGCGCATCCGGGAGAACCTCGCGGCGCGGAACCTGACGCTCGGCGACGACGAACTGGCCCGGATCGACGCCATCGACCGGCGGGAACGGCAGGTCGACTTCGACGCCGCGCCGTGGAACTAGGCCAGCGGCTCGAACCACACCGCCGCGACGAGGACCGCGAGGAACACGTACGACCCCCGGACCAGCAGCATCGTCGCCAGTTCGGGGTCGGCACGGCGGGCGACCAGCGCCACCGCGCCGAACGCGACGACCGACAGCGCGCTCGACGGCGGGAAGAGCTGCACCGCCGCGAACGCGACGACGGCGACGAGCGCGGCGGTCATGAGCAGGTACGCCAGCGTCCGCGCACGCCGCCGGCCGAGTACGACTGCGACGGTGCGCTTGCTGATAGAGCGGTCGTACGCGTAGTCCTGCGCGTCGTCGATCACCTTCACACCCGACAGCAGGACGAGGAACACGGCCGCGAAGGCGAGCGCCGTCGCGCCGACCGCCCCGGCCTGGACGTAGTGACCGCCGGCGACGCTCAGCGCGATGCCGAGCGGGTAGCCCGTCGTCGCCGTCACGGGGTTCGTGTCCAGTTGCGGCGCGTGGCCGTAGCCGATGAGCCACGTCGGGAGCGTGATCAGCGCCGCGCCGACGCCGGCGAGGGACCACAGCGCGGCGAGGCAGGCGGCGAACAGCGCCGTCGACCCGGCCAGCGCGAGCCGACAACCTCGCTCGGTGAGCGGGTGGTCGTCGTCCTCGCCGCGGACGTGGAAGTCGACGTAGCCGTCCTTCACGTGGGCCGTGTACACCGCCGCGAAGATGGCCGTCGCGTGGATGGTGGCGGTCGTGGGGTCGAACGCGCCCGCCAACACGCCGCCGAACAGCGACGCGGCGATCGGCGGGAGCATGAAGACGGGATGCACCTGCGACAGGAGGGCACGGAGCGCCGGTTCCGGTCCGCGTCCGCGGCGCGAGAGTGGCATGGAATCACGTAACGGACGGCACGAGTATAACGTTCGGGGCGGGAGCGACGGGACTCTCGTCGCTCAGCTTCGCCTGCGTCGCTCCGGTGTGTCGCTTCGTGCCTACCGCACCGCCGCGGCCGCCTCGCCCATGATTTCGAGCGCTTCCTTCAGCGTCTCCATGTCCGTCGCGTAGGAGATGCGGGCGTACCCCTCGCCGCCGTCGCCGAACGCGCCGCCGGGGACGAGGACGACGCCGCGGTCGATGCACTCGTCGACGAACCCCTCGGGCACCTTCGGCATGGCGTAGAACGCGCCCTCCGGCGTCGGCGTCTCCAGGCCGACCTCGGCGAGGCCGTCGAGCAACACGTCGCGGCGCTCCTCGAAGGCGGCGACCATCTCGTCGACGGGGTCCTGCGGCCCGTTGAGTGCGGCCTCCGCGGCGTACTGGGCCGGTGCGCTGGCGCAGGCCTGGACGTACTGGTGGACGCGGAGCATGCGCTCGGTCCGGCGGTGCGAGCCGGTCACCCAGCCCAGCCGCCAGCCGGTCATCGAGTAGCTCTTCGAGCACGCGCCGACGACGACCACGTTGTCGGTTTCGGCGTAGGTCATCGGCGAGTGGTGCTCGCCGTCGAACACGATGTACTCGTACACCTCGTCGGAGATGCAGAGCACGTCGTGTTCGTCGGCGATGCGGGCGAACTCGCGCATGTCGGCCTCGCTCTGGACGGCCCCGGTCGGGTTCGCGGGGCTGTTGACGACGAACGCGGCGGTGTCCTCGGTGATCGCGTCCTCGACCGCGGCGGGGTCCATCGTCAGGTCGTCGCGCAGGCCGACCGGCTTCGGCGTCCCGCCGGCGATGCGGGTGAGCGCGTCGTAGGAGACGAAGCCGGGGTCGGGGAAGATCACCTCCTCGTTGGGGTCGACGTGGGCCTCCATGGCGAGGTGGAGCGCCTCGCTCCCGCCGGCGGTGGCGATGACGTTCTCGGGGTCGACGGAAAACGTGCCGTCCCGGTCGTACTTCGCCGCGATCGCCTCGCGGAGCGACTCGGTCCCCTTGTTCGAGGTGTAGGCGTCCGCGTCGCCCCGCTCTATCGCGTCGACCGCAGCCTCGCGGGCGTGTTCGGGCGTCGGGAAGTCCGGCTGGCCGAGGCCGAGGTTGATCGCGTCCTCGCCCGCCGCCTCGAACACCTCGCGGATGCCGCTGATCGACACCTGCTCCACTCGCCGGGAAAAGTCCGTCATGTGAACTACCGGCACCGCCGCCGTGTTAACTCTTGATGGTCGGCGGTCGTCGGTGTCACTGCGGCTGTCGGGCCGTCGACCGATTTCCCCGATCGGCCTCGCTACTCGCTGGCCTCGCGCAGCTCCTCGACGTGGGTCTCCAGCCGCGACAGCGCCGCGTCGGCGTCCATGTACCCCTGTTCGTACTCGCCGTACACCGTGTCGGCCTCGTCGAGAAACGCCTCGACTGCGGTTTCGAGTTCGCTCATGGCTCCCCGTCCGACCGCCAGCGTGAAAGGCGGGTCGGTCGACGGCGACCGGCAACGGCCCGTCCCGCGGCGACCCGGCGCTACTGGAACATCCGGAGCGGCTGGGCCTGCGAGCTCTCGGCCTCGCCGGCCTCCTGCATCCGGCGTGCGAGTTCCTCCTTCTGCTGTCGGATCTCCTCGGCGCGGTCGACCAGGTCGTCGACCGACGGGTCGACGCCGGCGAGCGGCCCGATACCGTGGTCGATCAGCACCCGGGCGGCCTCGGGGTCGGGGAACTGCGGGTCGCTCTCGACGACCAGCGCGACGCTGTCGAGGTCGACCTCCGCCGCCTGCGCGACCAGCGCTCCGGTCGGGCCCGCGACCGCGCCGTTCTCCCGCGGGGTCTCGATCCCCTCGTCGTCCAGCAGCGCGCCGCCGTCGCCCGTCCCGACGCCGAACAGCGACGGGACGCCGTCCTTCTCCGCCGGGCGGCCGCTGAGGTACAGCGGCGTGACGCCGTTGTCGGCGATCCACGAGGTGACACAGGCCGCGAACTCGTGGGCGGCGTCGGCCGACACCGGCACGTCGCTCTGGAGCGCGAGCAGGTCGCGCTCCCCGTCGGCGTAGATGCGGACCGGCGGGCGGACCGACCGGTCGCCGTCGCCGTACACCGCGATCCGGGGGATCCCGTCGCAGTGGACGCTCGCGTAGTACTCCATGTCGAACGCCTCGACCAGATGGTCGGTCGCTATCTTCCCCACCAGCCCGACGCCGGGCATCCCCTCGACCAGCCACGGTTCGTCCAGGTCGACGCCGTCCCCGCGGAGTTTCACGTGCGCCATGTCCCGATAATCCCGTGGCGAGGGCTTAACCGTGGGGGTGAGTGAACTGGCTGGCACGGTCGTCACCCCCTCCATCGGCGACCCGCCGTCGCTCCGAAACCCACAAGCGACCGCCGGGCGAACGGCGGGGTAATGGACACGCTGGAACGGTACCGCCCCCTCGTCGACGACTTCGACGCCTTCCTCGACGCCTGCCGGCGGCCGCTCCCCTCGGCCGTCCGGGTCAACACGATCAAGGCGTCCGTCGAGCGGGCGACCGCCGCACTCGACGCCGAAGGCGTCGGCTGGGAGCGGGCGGCCTGGAACGACCGCGTCATGACGGTGGACACGGACCGCCCGGGCAACACGTGGCCGTACTACCACGGCTGGCTCCACGGGCAGGAGGAAGTGTCGGCGCTGCCCGCGAGCGCGCTCGACCCGGACCCTGGCGAGCGCGTCTGGGACGCCTGCGCCGCGCCGGGGAGCAAGACCACCCACCTCGCCGCGCTGATGGACGACCGCGGCCTGCTGGTCGCCAACGACAGCAACCTCGGCCGCCTCTCGGCGCTGCGCTCGAACGCCGAGCGCCTCGGCGTCACGAACGTCGCCGTGACGAACCAGGACGCCCGCAACTTCTCGCTGAAGCCGTTCGGCGGCGAGGAGTTCGACCGTGCGCTCGTCGACGCACCCTGCTCCTGCGAGGGGACGATCCGCAAGAACCCCGACGCCCTCGACGGCTGGTCGCTGGACCACGTCCGCGGGGTCGCCGGCGTCCAGAAGGGGATCCTCCGCCGCGCCGTGCAGGCGACCCGCGAGGGCGGCACCGTCGTCTACTCCACCTGCACGTTCGCCCCCGAGGAGAACGAGGCGGTCCTCGACCACGTGCTCCGCGAGGCGGACTGCCGGATCGTCGACCACGGTCTCCCGGTCGACTGCGCCCCCGGCGTCACGGAGTGGGAGGGCGAGTCGTACGACCCGAGCGTCCGCAAGGCCGCCCGGATCTACCCGCACTTTCAGGACACCGGCGGCTTCTTCGTGGCGAAACTGGAGGTGGGCGCATGAGCGGCGACGCCCCCACCAACGTCGGCCAGCGGTTCGACCGCCTCTCGGCGACCCCCGACGACCGCGAGGTGGAGGGGCGCGCCTCGCGCCGCGAGATCCTCGACTGGTGGGACGAGCGCTTCGGCGTCCCGCCCGAGACGTTCGACGACCACACGCTCTGGGAGAAGGGCGCGGGGAAGATCTGGATATTCGCCGGCGACACCCCCTCGCCGGTCGAAATCGAGGGCCTCGGCATGACGTTCATGCGCACCCGGCAGGAGCACTGGAAGCCCACGACCGAGGCCGTCCAGCGCTTCGGCGACCGCGCCGAGCGCAACGTGATCAGCCTCTCCCGCGAGGCGGCCGAGCGGTTCGTCGCCGGCGAGGACCAGGCACTCGACTGGGACGGCGACTGGGGCTACCTGATCGCGGCCCACGAACTCGCGGGCGCGGACGCGCCGCTCGGCGTCGGCCTGTACGTCCACGGCGAACTCCGGTCGCGCGTGCCCAAGGGACGGCGGCGGGAGTTCTGACCGCCACCGGTCGCGTTCGGACGGCCGTGGGGCCGGATGCACGCCCCGGGCGAGCACGGACGGGTTTCGACACGCATATCCGGCGTTTCCGACAACTATCGCACATGTCCCCGGATACGAGCATCACCGTCGGGAACCGGGAGATCGACCCCGTTCGCGGCGGGCTACTGGTCATGCTGGTCAGCGTCGCGGTCATCGGGTACGGCGGCTTCGACTACTACCAGCAGCAACAGGCGGTCGCGGACGCGGAGCCGGTGAACGCGACGATCCTGGAGACGGGCGTCGACTCCGACAGCTCCGGGTCGAGCACGGACGTCGACTACTACCCCACCGTCCGGTTCGAGTACACGTACGACGGCGAACGGTACACGTCGACCGACGTGTACCCGGCGTCGGTACGGCAGTCGTACGACACCGAATCCGCCGCGCGCGATGTCGTCGACGAGTACGAGGTCGACAGCACGGTCACGGCGTACACGGTCCCGTCGTCGCCCGGCGACGGCTTCCTCCGGAAACAGCAGTCCGACGGGCCGTTCACGGCGATGGGCATCGGTGGCGTGATGCTGCTGCTCGGCGGCTACTCGGTGCTGCGTGGCTACCGGTCGTAGCGACGGGCTACCCCTCCCGTTCGCGGACAGTCCCGCCGCCCAGTCCCTCCCACTCGACGCGGTAGCCCAGTCGCGATAGCGTCGCGCTCGCGTCGTCGATCCCGTACCCATCGAGCACGGCCTCGGCCTCGGAGAGCGACATCTCCGCCTCGATCTCGTCGGCAAGCGCGTCCAGTACGTCGGGCCGCACCAGCGTCCGGCCGACCAGTTCGTGCTCCGGGAACGCCTTCGCCTCGACGGCGGCCTCGCTGACTCCATGACGCTCAGCGAGTTTGGCCAGCGTCACGGCGTCGTCCTCGGGCGCGAGTTCGCCGGGGAGCGCGGCGGCGCTTTCGGCGACCAGGTCGTCCTCGTAGCGCCGGAGCGCGTCGCGCACGTCCTTGATCCGGACGCTCCCGGAGTAGGGGATGGCGCGGTGGTCGCGGGCGACGATCTCCTCGCCGACGCCGAGGCTCTCGTCGACGGCGACGAGCAGCTCCACGTCCTCGACGGCGTCGAGTTGCGAGAGCTTCTTCTCGACGTACTCCGGTGTCCAGAACCCCATGATCTCGAAGAAGACGCGGAAGTCCGCGTGCTCGTACTCGAACGCGAAGTCGGGGATCATCACCCGCGACCCGGCGGCGAGCGGTTCGGGTTCGCGGACCAGATTCCAGTCCAGGCCGAGCGACTCGAACCGTGCCGCGAAGTCGGCCTCGACGCCGCTGTCGTAGCTCACCTCCGCGACCGGTTCGGCGTCGGGCACCCTGACGGGGTCGTCGTCGGAGAGGCGCAGTTCGCGCTCCGTACCGCGGTCGTCGATGGTCGCCGTGAGCCGCCACTCCGACGCTTTCGCCAGCGTCCGCAGGAGCCGGGCGAACCGCGTCCCGTAGCGCCGCGTCGCGCGGAACAGCCGCGTCGGTCCCGTCACGACCACCTCGCGCTCGCCGCCGTCGAGCCGCAGGATCTCGTACATCAGCCGGAGGCGCTTGACCGCCGAGACGAGCGCCTTCGGGTCCGACGAGCGCGCGCGGATCTCCGTCGCGTCGAACAGCGCGGTCTGGGCCAGCGAGAGGTTGTACTGCGCGACCAGCTCGTCGGGCGACCAGCGCGCGTCGAAGGCGGCGAGCACCTGCCGGTCCTCCCGGTCGGCGTACAGCGCCGTCTCGACGGTGCCGGGGTCGGTCCCGAGCGCGTCGGCCGCCCGCGAGAGCGCCGTCTCGCGCTCGGCGTTGGTCACGACGCCGACCGCCTCGCCCGCGGCGAACGCCTCCTTCCGCGCCCGCTCCGGGTCGACGCCGGCGCGGGTCTCGAACCGGGCCTCCCGTTCCAGCAGGTGCGCGAACCCGCGAACGAGCTTGAAGTCGTCGCCCTCGCGCTCCAGCGCCTCCAGCGCGTCGTCCAGGTCGCCGCGTTCCTCGCCGACGTGGCCCTGGAACGTCCCGAGGGCCTTCGCCGCCAGCGGCCGGTGTTCGCGCCCGGCGAACTGCGGGTGGTAGCCGCCGCCGGCCCGCGAGACGCGCAGGAGGTCCTTCGTCAGCATCTCCCCGGGAGTCGCCGTTCCAGCGACAAAAGCGGTCGGGGGATGTCACAAGACATACGTCCCCCTGCCCCGACCTGCCGGATATGCAACGGCGGACGCTCCTCCGGACGCTCGCCGCGCTCGGTCTCGCCGGTCTCGCCGGCTGCGGGCGCAACGAGGAGGGGTGGGACCGTCGGCAGGGACCGCCCGAGTCCGGCGACTACCCCACGGTGACGACCTCCAGGGACCTCGACCTCGGCGACATCGGCCTCACCACGACGCCCAACCCCGGGAAGGGGTTTGCCTTCCGCGGGACGGAGTACGGCGAGACCGAGGACGGGTACATGACGGTCACGACGACCGTCGAGAACGTCACGAACGAGCCCCAGTCGGCGGTGCTGGTGTACGAGATCACCGTCGACGGCACCATCTACGCCGAACGCCGAACCGTCCGCCTCGACCCCGCCGAGCAGGTGACATACGACCTGGTGTTCGACCTCACCCGGACGGAGTACTCGGAGGCGGACAGCCGGAGCATCAGCCCGCGCTGGGAGCCGGTCGACGGTGGGGACGAGGCGTAGTCTCCCGACGGTGTTTGCCGGCCGCCGGACGGCTCACCGGCGGCGAGACGCGACTCGCGTTTCGGCGGTATCTGCGCTCACCACCTCGTACAGCAGCGCCCGCTCCCCGAGTCCGGAGCCGTCGTCCTCTTTCGGCCGGAGGACCCGGCCGAGCCGCTGGGTGAACTCGCGCTCGCTCCCGCTGCCCGAGAGGACGACGGCGACGTTGGCGTCCGGCACGTCGACGCCCTCGTCTAACACGTTCGAGGTGACGATCCGCGAGTACGTGCCCTCGCGGAACCCCTCGATGACCTCGCGGCGCTCGGCGGCGCTCGTCCGGTGGGTGACCGCGGGAATCAGGAACCGCTCGGAGATGCGGTACGCCAGGTCGTTGTGGGCGGTGAACACGATGACGCGGTCGTCGCGGTGGTCGTCGAGGATGTCGGCGAGGCGGGCGACCTTGTTCTCGCTGCCCATCATGATCTCCCGGGCGCGCTGCTTCGCCAGCAGCGCCTCGCGGGCCTCGGGGTCGTTGCCCGAGCGCTTGACCAGTTCCTGGTAGTCGCTCCCGCTCCGCAGTTCGACGTTCGACCGCGCGAGGTAGTCGGTGAACGTCTCCTGGTTGCGCTCGTAGGCCTCGCGCTCGTCGTCGGTCAGGTCGACCGTGATCCGTTTCACGTCGTACGGCGCGAGATGCTCGCCCGCCAGCTCGTCGGCCGAGATCCGGTAGACGACCGGGCCGACGAGGTCCTCGACCACCTCGTGGGCGTCGTCCGGGCGCTCGAACGTCGCGGTCAGCCCCAGCCGGGCCGGCGCGGCGAGCAGGCGGGCGATCTCGCGGTACCCCTCGCCGCCGAGGTGGTGGACCTCGTCGAAGACGACGAGCCCGAACCGGTCGCCCAGGTCGTCGCTCCGGAGGTACGCCGAGTCGTACGTCGAGACGGTCAGCGCCTCGACCCGCTGCTCGCCGCCGCCCAGCTGGCCGACGGGTCGGTCGAACTCCCGTTCCAGTTCGGCCCGCCACTGCTGGAGCAGGTCGATCGTCGGGACGACGACGAGCGTCGACGTCGCCAGATCCTCCATGGCCGCGATGGCGATCACGGTTTTCCCGCTGCCGGTCGGCAGTTCGAGGACGCCACTGTGCGGACCGGTGCGGGCCGTCCCGGTCGCTCCCTCGCCGGCGCTCCCGCCGTCGCGCCACGCGTCGAGCGCGTCGGCCTGGTACTCGCGGAGTTCGTACGTGGAGTCGAGTCCGGACAGCGACTCGCCGTCGAGGACGCGGTCGTCGTAGGCGACGCCGCGCTCGTCGAGCCAGTCCCGCAGGTCGGCGTAGCGGTGCGCCGAGGCCCGGCGGGTCCCCGACCGGGGGTCGCGCTCGACGAACGACGGGCAGTCGCCCTCGCCGTCGACGCGGACGGTCCCGTCCTCGAAGCGGAGCGTGAGACCGGTCACGCGCCGTGGTTGGTGGGCCGGGCATTTATCGCTCCCCCTTCGGACGGTCGGCTCTCCCCGACGGGGGCAACTCCGTCGGTGCGACGACGCGAGGCGGTACGGACGGTTGAAAAAAACTAAACCCGCCGGCCGGCTTCCCTCTCCTATGAGCGAGGACGAGGGCACGGACGCAGTGGCCCCGGAGGAAGACGCCGCCGCCGAGGCCGACGGCGACCCCGAGACGGAGGCCACGGCCGACGTGTCGGCGTCGGACGAGGAGCGACGGACGATCAGCGAACAGCTCCCGGAGGCCGTGTCGGAGCACGACGAGGAGCTGGGCGCGGACGTGCGCCGGCTGCTGGAGAAGGCCGTCGAACTCGACCGCCGGGTCGAGGAGCTGGAGGCCGAGCGCGACGAGTACGAGGACCGGGTCGAGGAACTGGAGGCCGAACTCGACGACCGCGACGAGGACGTCGAGGACCTCGAGGACCGCCTGAAGCGCAAGCAGGCCGACTTCCAGAACTACAAGAAGCGCGCCAAGAAGCGTCAGGACCAGATCCGCGACCGGGCGACGGAGGACCTCGTCGAGCGCCTGCTCGACGTCCGGGACAACCTGAAGCGGGCCGTCGAGGAGGACCACGACAACGTCGAGAGCATCCGCGAGGGCGTCGAGATGACGCTGTCGGAGTTCGACCGTGTTCTGGACGGGGAGGACGTCGCGGAGGTCGACCCCGATCCCGGGACGGCGGTCGACCCACAGCGCCACGAGGTGATGATGCGCGTCGAGAGCGACCAGCCCGCCGACACGATCGCCGAGGTGTACACGCCCGGCTACGAGATGAGCGGCAAGGTGCTCCGGACGGCACAGGTGACGGTCAGCGACGGCACCGGCGACGCCGAATCCGATGGGGACGAAGCCGAGGACGACGCCGAGAGCGACGGGGACGAGGCCGATGCGGACGGCGACGACGAGGCGATCGAACTCGACGGCGAGGTCGACGACGCGGCCGACGAGGACGACGCTGACGACGCCGCGACTGACGACTGACGGCGACCCCGCGACCGACGCCTGACGGGCACCATCGCAACAGGTTCTCGGCGGCCACCCGAACCGGATCGATGACTGCCGGCGACGGACCGGCCCGTCGACACGGAGCTTATAAATCCGCCGCCGCTGTCGCCCCGAGGTTTCCTTTCATCCAGCGCCGGTCGCGTAGTTTTATTCGGGCCGTTCACTCCGTGTAGCAAGAGTTATACCGCCGAACCGGCAAACAACGCTCAAGATGGCGAGTAACAAGATTCTCGGAATAGACCTGGGGACGACTAACAGCGCGTTCGCAGTGATGGAGGGCGGTGACCCGGAGATCATCGTCAACAGCGAGGGCGAGCGAACGACCCCCTCAGTCGTCTCCTTCTCGGACGACGGGGAGCGCCTGGTCGGCAAACCCGCGAAGAACCAGGCCGTCCAGAACCCCGAGCGGACGTTCCAGTCGATCAAGCGCCACATGGGCGACGAGGACTACACCGTCGAGATCGACGACGAGGAGTACACGCCCGAGCAGATCTCGGCGATGATCCTCCAGAAGATCAAACACGACGCCGAGGAGTATCTCGGCGACGAGGTCGAGAAGGCCGTCATCACGGTGCCGGCGTACTTCAACGACCGCCAGCGCCAGGCGACCAAGGACGCCGGCGAGATCGCCGGCTTCGAGGTCGACCGCATCGTCAACGAGCCGACGGCCGCCTCGATGGCGTACGGCCTCGACGACGAGTCCGACCAGACGGTGCTCGTGTACGACCTCGGCGGCGGGACGTTCGACGTTTCCATCCTCGATCTGGGCGGCGGCGTCTACGAGGTCGTCGCCACCAACGGCGACAACGATCTCGGCGGCGACGACTGGGACCAGGCCATTATCGACTGGCTCGCCGACGAGTTCCAGGACGAGCACGGCATCGACCTCCGCGAGGACCGGCAGGCGCTCCAGCGCCTGAAGGACGCCGCCGAGGAGGCGAAGATCGAACTCTCCAGCCGGAAGGAGACGGAGATCAACCTGCCGTTCATCACGGCGACCGACGACGGCCCGATCCACCTGGAGCAGAGCCTCACCCGCGCGAAGTTCGAGTCGCTCACCGCCGACCTCATCGAGCGCACCGTCGGCCCGACCGAGCAGGCCCTCGAGGACGCCGGCTACGAGAAGGACGACATCGACGAGGTGCTGCTCGTCGGCGGCTCGACCCGGATGCCGCAGGTCGAGGAGCAGGTCGAGGAGCTGGCCGGCCAGGAGCCGAAGAAGAACGTCAACCCCGACGAGGCCGTCGCGCTCGGCGCGGCGATCCAGGGCGGCGTGCTCTCCGGCGACGTGGACGACATCGTCCTGCTCGACGTGACGCCCCTGTCGCTCGGTATCGAGGTCAAGGGCGGCATCTTCGAGCGCCTCATCGAGAAGAACACCACCATCCCGACCGAGGAGTCGAAGATCTTCACGACGGCCGCCGACAACCAGACCTCCGTGCAGGTCCGCGTGTTCCAGGGCGAGCGCGAGATCGCCGAGGAGAACGAACTGCTCGGCGAGTTCCACCTCACCGGCATCCCGCCGGCCCCCGCCGGAACGCCCCAGATCGAGGTGACGTTCTCCATCGACGAGAACGGCATCGTCAACGTCTCCGCCGAGGACAAGGGCTCCGGCGAGAGCGAGGAGATCACCATCGAGGGCGGTGCCGGCCTCTCCGACGCCGAGATCGACCAGATGCAGGCCGAGGCCGAGGAGCACGCCGAGGAGGACCAGCGCCGCCGCAAGCGCATCGAGGCCCGCAACGAGGCCGAGGCGGCGGTCCAGCGCGCCGAGAAGCTCCTCGACGAGAACGAGGAGGACGTGGACGACGACCTCCGCGAGACCATCGAGTCCGAGATCGAGAACGTCGAGGCGGTCCTCGACGACGACGACGCGAGCAAGGAGGAGATCGAGGACGCGACCGAGAGCCTCAGCTCCGAACTGCAGGAGATCGGCAAGCAGATGTACCAGCAGCAGGCCCAGGCCGGCGCAGGCGGTGCCGCTGGCGGCGCTGGCGGCGCGGCAGGCGGCGCTGGTGGCATGGGCGGCGGCCCGGCCGGCGGTGCCGCGGGCGGCGCTGGCGGCGACGAGGAGTTCGTCGACGCCGACTTCGAGGACGTTCAGGAGGACGACGAGGAGTCGTCCTCCTGAGCCAACCAGAACGCTGCACGTTCTGGTGACGTGGACGTGGACTCGTCCTTACAGTCCTCGTCCGCTCGGGAGAGCGAAGTTCTCCCGGCGTCTTCGGGAGTGAGCGTAGCGAACGACCGAAGGTAGGAAGCGTCTCGACGCTTCCGTGTCTGGAAAAGCGAGCGAAGTGAGCGTTTTCGAACTGGACGACGACGCGTAAGCGAGTCGTCTTCGTCGGCTCGATAGACGAGCGCAGCGATTTTTCGAGGCCGGCGAGAACGAGTCCGCCAGTGCGCCCGCCGTCCCTGTCGGTGCCGACCGTGCCGCGAACGGGGTCGTGATTTTCCGGGTGACTCACCCGTCACACCGCGGTCCACCCCGCCGTTTAACGGACCGTACGTGGTAGCTCGTTCGGCCGCTCTAAATGTCGCTTGAAGTAAACGCCATCGGCAGTATCGAAGCGGCGAACCGGAACCAGTGGAACAACCTCGTCGAGCAGTCCGACCTCGGCTGTGCGTACCACCGCTACGGGTGGCTTCGTGCCGTCGAAGCCGGCACGACGTACGACCCGCAGCATCTCGTCGTCCGAAAGAAGGGGAATCCCGTGGCCGTCCTCCCGAACTTCGCCACCGACTTCGGTCCCGTCGAACAGTTGACGTCGATCAAACCGGGGTACGGCGGACCGGTCGCCATAACCGACGAGGCGGAGTCTCTGGACCTGTTGCTCGACGCCGTGAGGGATATCTGTGCGGGCCGGACACTGTTCAGCGCGATCAGGACGTACGACGAGAACTACGTCCGCTACCGGCAGTTGCTCAGGGCACACGGCTACGACGAGACCATCCTCTCCTGTCGGTTCACGCTCGACCTCACACGGGGGTGGGACGCGCTGTTCGACGACATGGACGGCGAGCGACGACGGGGGATCCGACGGGGCAACGAACAGGACGTCGAGGTCGTCGACGAAGCCATCACCGCGGCGGCGCTGTCGTCGTTCTACGAGGACTACGCGACGGTGATGGAGCGGGTCGACCAGCCAACCCTGCCGCGGTCATTCCTGCTCGAACTCCGGCCCTTTGCCGACCGGCTGAAGCTGTTCACGCTCCGGGTCGACGGCACGGAACGCGGGCAGTACCTCCACCTGCTGGACGACGAGCAGTCGACGGTCCAGCATCTGTTCACCGCGGTCACGGAGGCGCAGTTCGAGTACCACGCCGCCGAACTCCTCCACGAGCACGCGATCAGGTGGGGGATCGACGAGGGGTACGCGACGTACGAACTCCGGGGCGCGCTCCCGGACTTCCGCAACGGGGTGTTCTGCTTCAAGCAGGGTTTCGGGGCGGACGCGAAACCGGTCGTCACCTGGGAGCGCGGCCATCCCGCCCCGGCGCTGTCGGCGCTCAACGCCGCCCGGAGCGCGTACGACATGTACTCGACGTAGCTACCGGCCGGCGACCGCGCCGGCGACGGCCCGGGCGGCAAAGCGCACGTCGTTTTTCGTCCTGTTCATGACCCACCGCTTCCAGCGCGGGCCGTACGGGACGTACTGCCACACCGGCACCTCATCGGCGAGGGCGCGTTGAGCGTTCTCCCGGACGCCCATCAACATCTGCACCTCGTAGTCGGCCCCGTGACGGTCCGAGAGCGTCCGCGCGTACTCGATCATCCGTGGGTCGTGGGTCGTCACCGCGATCCCGTCGTCGCCCCGATCGAACGCGTCGGCCAGCAGGTCGCGGTACGCACGGTCGATCCGTGCGCCCCGCTCGAACGCGACGCCGTCGGGGCGGTCGTAGGCACCGCCCTTGACGTACCGTATCTTCCCGGGCACGTCGGCGAGGCGTTCGGCGTCGCGGCGGGTGCGTTTCAGGTCCGCCTGCAGACAGACGCCGACCCCGCCGCCGTGCTTCCTGGCGAGGGTCTCGTAGGCGTCGAGCGTCGCGTCCACGGCCCCGTGTTCCTCCATGTCGAACCAGACGAACACGCCCCGGTCGCTGGCGCGGTCGACGATCCGGTCGACCGTCTCCCGGAAGGCGTCTTCGCCGAATTCGAGACCGACCTGAGTCGGCTTGATCGTGACGGCAGCGTCGAACGACGCCTCGCCGAACAGGTCGACCAGCCTGCGGTACTCCCCGGCGCTGGTCTCGACCGCGGCCCACTCGTCCTCGTGGGAGCCCAGGCGGTTGACCATCGGGTTGAGGCCGCGTCCGGCGATCTGTCTCGCGCGCGAAACGGCTCCCTCCGGCGTTTCTCCGGCGACGAACTGGTTCGCTATCGGCGGAATCACGGCGTGTCCTGCAACGTCTGTCACTAAACGCTGTGGGGGTGGCGTGCGCGACCGGTGGGCGGTCGTCAGCGGCCGGTCCCCGTCGACTGGTAACTACCCTGCAACCGACTGGTCGCTTCTTGTGACGTACTATCATACGCGTCGATGTTGGCACCTCCGACGAGGGATCACATGCAGTTAGCACTCATCGCAGTCGGGCAGGCGGGGGGAAAGATCGTCGACGAGTTCCTGGCCTACGAGCAGCGGGCCGACGCCGACTTCATCACGGCCGCGACGGCGATCAACACGGCCCGGTCGGACCTGCAGGGACTCCAGTACGTCCCGGAGGACAACCGCGTCCTCATCGGCCAGTCCCGTGTCGGCGGCCACGGCGTCGGCGCGGACAACGAACTCGGCGCGGAGATCGCCGCCGAGGAGTCGACCGAGGTCGTCGCGGCGACCGACGGCGTCCCGGTCAGCCACATCGACGCGTTCCTCGTCGTCGCCGCGCTCGGCGGCGGCACCGGGAGCGGCGCGGGACCGGTCATCGCCAAGGAACTCCAGCGCGTGTACTCGACGCCCGTCTACGGGCTGGGCGTCCTCCCGGCGACCGACGAGGGCGGCATCTACACGCTGAACGCCGCCCGGTCGTTTCAGACGTTCGTCCGCGAGGTCGACAACCTCCTCGTGTTCGACAACGACGCCTGGCGGCAGTCCGGCGAGACGCTGACCGCCGGCTACGACGCGATCAACGAGGAGATCGCCCGCCGCTTCGGCGTGCTGTTCTCGGCCGGCGAGACGGCCGGCGACGAGACCGTCGCCGAGAGCGTCGTCGACGCCAGCGAGATCGTCAACACCCTGGAGGCAAGCGGCGTCTCCGCCGTCGGCTACGCCTCCGAGGAACTCGCTCCCCAGGAGGAGGGCGGCCTGCTGTCGCGCTTCACCGGCGGCTCGTCGTCCGAACCGGACCCGAGCGAAGCGACGAACCGGATCACGAGCCTCGTCCGCAAGGCGACGCTCGGCCGGCTGACCCTGCCCTGCGACGTCGAGAGCGCCGAGCGATCGCTGACGGTCGTCGCCGGCCCGCCCGCCCAGCTCAGCCGCAAGGGGATCGAGGAGGGCCGCCGCTGGCTGGAGGAGGAGACCGGCTCGATGGAGGTCCGCGGCGGCGACTACCCGACCGGTTCGGACTCGGTCGCCGCGGCGGTCCTGCTCTCGGGGGTCACCGAGGTCCCGCGGATCAAGAAGCTCCAGATCATCGCCAACGAGACCCAGGACAACATCGAGGGGCAGCGCACGGGCGAGGAGAAAGCGGAGGAACAGCTGATCGGCGAGCAGGGCGAGGACCTCGACCCCCTGTTCTGACGTGTGCCGGCGACGCCCCGGCACGGCCCAACCGAGCACTGGCGAGTCGCTCCGCTCCCCGTCGTCGTTCGCCGAAAAGCGCCGAGGAGGAGATTTGAACCACGCGGTCGGCGACGCCGTCCTCTACTTCGAATCTCCAGCTGTCGTTTCGGCGAACGGGCGAGTCGCTCCGCTCCTCGCCGTTGTTCGCCGAAAAGCGCCGAGGAGGAGATTTGAACTCCTGAGTCCTTACGGACAGTTGCTCTCGAAGCAACCGCCTTGGCCAGGCTAGGCTACCTCGGCTCTACTCATCCGTTCATCGCTTGCGACTTTATGGATTTCGGTTCCGGCGCGCCGGCCGCCGCGGTCCGTCGATCATTACAAATAAACGGACCCCGTCCGGACGGCAACCATGGAAGTCCCCGATGCGAACGAGGAAGCACAGGCGATCCTCGACACGGTCGGCAACGCCGTCATCGCCGACCGCGAGTTCCTCGAAACGGTACTGCTGGGCGTCATGGCCCGCGGCCACGTCCTCCTCGAAGACGTCCCCGGCACCGGCAAGACCCTCACCGCGCGGTCGTTCGCGACGGCCTTCGGCCTCTCGTTTAGCCGCGTGCAGTTCACGCCGGACCTCCTGCCGGCCGACGTGACCGGCACGCACGTGTTCAACGAGGACACCGGCGAGTTCTCGTTCAACGAGGGTCCGATCTTCGCCAACATCGTGCTGGCCGACGAGATCAACCGCGCGCCGCCGAAAACGCAGGCGGCGCTGCTGGAGGCGATGGAGGAGGGACAGGTCACCGTCGACGGCGACACCCACGACCTCCCCGACCCCTTCTTCGTCATCGCCACGCAGAACCCCGTCGAGCAGGAGGGGACGTTCCCGCTCCCCGAGGCGCAGGTCGACCGCTTCATGGTCAAGACCAGCCTCGGCTACCCCGACCTCGACGGCGAAGTCGAACTGCTCCAGCGGCGGCGCGCCCGGGACACGCAGAGCCCGTCGGCCGAGCGCGTGCTGACCGACGAGGCGGTCAAACAGCTTCGGTCGGTGCCCGAGTCCGTGCGCGTCGAGGACGAACTGCTGGAGTACGTCGCCAAGGTCGCCCGCGCGACCCGCGAGGACCGCCGCGTCGAGGTCGGCGTCTCGCCGCGCGGGACCCAGCGGCTGTTCGAGACGGCCCGCGCCGAGGCCGTGCTGGCCGGCCGAGAGTACGTCACGCCCGACGACATCAAGCGCGTCGCCGAGCCGGTGCTGGCCCACCGCCTCGTGCTGACGCCGGACGCGACGGTCAACGACGTGTCGAAGCGAGCGGTCGTCGAGAGCGTCCTCGACGAGGTGCCGGTGCCGACGCTGGAGTAACACCGGACGGCAGTCGCACCCGTCTCAGGTGCGCAGCAGCGAGGTCAGCGCGACGACACCGAGCAGGAGCAGGACCAGCGCCGACAGCGGCTGACCGCCGCCGGACACCCGGTAGAGCCCGTAGCTCACGACCGTGACGACCACGCCGACGCCGACGCTACCGGCGGCGTGGGCCAGTTCCGCCCGGCTCGTGTCCGCTTCCCGACCGACCTGCTCGCCGAGACCGATGGCGTTGTCCAGCAGGTCCCAGGCGACGACCGCCCCGCCGGCGATGACCACGACGACCGCGTCCGGGGCGCTCAGGAACCCGGCGACCATCGCGGCGAGAAACAGGAGGACGCCGGTCAGCGCCGCCGCCCGCCGCCACCCGGCGAACGTCGTCACGGTCGCGGTGACGATCGCGAGCGCGGCGAAGGGGGTGGCGTACAGCGAGAACAGCCCGACAACCGCCGTACAGAGGCTCGCGACGACGACCGCCGCGACCCCGCTGTGAACCGGCGGACGCCGGTCTATCTCCGCCGTCATTGTGACCACCGTTTCCCGGCGCGGGCGAGCGCCGCCTCGGTGCTCATATCAGCGGGCAGTTCGGCCACTCTGATGCCGGCCTCCCGGAGGCCGGTGATCCGGGCGGCGCGCTCGGCTCCAAACAGCCGGTTGCCCGCCGTCTCCGTCGACGACGGGTCGGGGCTGAGGACCGTGACGAGGTGGCCGTGGGCGTCGAGCAGGCGAGCCAGCCGGACCACCTGGTCGTCGGCGAGCGGCGAGAACAGGATCACCTGCGCGTCGTCGGGGAAGCGCTTGCGGAGCCGTCGCAACCGGACCGAGAAGTAGAACGGCTCGTCGGGCACCTCGGGCGAGAGCGCGTCGTTCGAGGTGAACAGGTCCTGTGCCCTCGCACGGTGGTCGGTGCCCAGCCCCGGCGGGAGCCACACCTCCGTCGGGCCGAAGGCGGCGACGCCGACGCGGTTCCCCTCGTCGAGCAGCGCCGGGAACACGGATGTCGCGGCCGTCATCCCACGGTCCACAGCGTGGGGGCTGTCGTCGTCCGGGCGGACGTACGCCTCCTCACGCACGTCGAGCAGGAGGACGACCGTCGCCGACCGCTCCTTGCGGAACCGGAGCGTCGCCATCTCGCCGGTGCGGGCGTGGCGGTTCCAGTCGATCCGCGAGAGCGAGTCGCCTTTCCGGTACTCCCGGGTGGAGTGGAACTCGATCCCCTCGCCGCCCTCGTCGGTTTCGACCCGGCCGGCGTGGCGCGTCGTCAGCGCGCGGAGCGCGACGTCCGACACCGGGTCGAACGACGGCTGACACGAGACCACGTCGTCGGTCGGGATCCGGCTCCGTCGCTCGACCGCCCCGCTCATTCCCCGCGCGATGGCCAGGAGGTGGTCGAACTCGTGGGTGCCGCGGCTCGCGAGGACGGTGTACTCGAACGACGCCGACTCCCCGGGGCGCAGGGCCGTCCCCAGCCGGGGCACGCCGTCGACGACCCCGAGCGTCC
Source organism: Halostella salina (assembly GCF_003675855.1). NCBI lineage: Archaea > Methanobacteriati > Methanobacteriota > Halobacteria > Halobacteriales > Natronoarchaeaceae > Halostella > Halostella salina. Next base: position 292,660 of record NZ_RCIH01000004.1, read on the forward strand.
CCGGAACGCCGTCCACGATCCGGAGGCTTGGGAGCGTCGACGACCCGGCGTTCGTGACGGTCACCGAGACGGTCACCTCGTCGCCGGGGTCCGGGTCGCGGTCGGCGATCCGTCGCGTCACGTCGAGCGACACCGCCGGCGCGCTGCCGGCCCTGGCGTAGGCTGCGTAAGCGACGCCGACGACGGCGGCGAGCAACAGCGACGGGCGTGAGAGGACGATCCCGAAACCGCCGGCAACGAAGGCGATTGCGCTGACGCCACGCCAGCGACGTGTCGGCATGGTGTCGGTCTCGACGGACCTGGTCTCCGTCCCCGCTGTCGTCTCGCTCTCCGACTCGTCGTCGCTCGCCACGGTCGCGTCCCCGTCGGCGGCACGGCTCGCGGCTGCCGTCATTCCGCGTCCACCCCCTGGAGGTCGGCGATCGCGTGTGCGGCCCGCCGGGCGCGTCTGTCGAACGCCGGTTCCATGGAGAGCGTATCCCTGATCTTCGACCACACCGTTGCACTCTCCGGGTCCCCGTCGGAGAACAGCGCGGCGGCGACCGGGTCGTCGGTCCACGTTCCCGCTTCGAGCGCATCGTGTGCGGCCGCCTCCGAACAGTCCTCGGCGTAGGTGATCGCGTCGATGGCCGCCTCCTCCAGCCGGGTCGCGACCCGGTGTCTCCGGGCGGCCCAGTGTTTGCCCCGCCGGGCGGTTATCGCCTCGTCGAAGTCGTCGCCCGGCGTCGGCAGTGGCTGTTGTGTCTCCGGGTCCGGCGTCTCGAACTCCCGAACCGACGTTCGCCGGCGGGCCCTCACGACGCGGTACCCCTGCAACAGCGCCAGGATCCCGATGACTGTCACCAGGCTCTGGGTCGCGTCGATCCCCGCCGCGACCGCCGGGACGAACATCGCGAGGAAGCCGGCGACGGCCGCGAGTATCCCGACCGCCCCCACGATCTGGCGGAGGCGGCTCATGGCGCACCTCCGTCGGCGTCGTCAGCGTCCGCGTACTCGTCCTCGATCCGCCTGAGCGCGGCGACGGCCCGTCGCTCGCGGTCCTCGGTCGGTGTCGCGCCGCCGTACCGGACCTCCTCGAACAGCCGCGTCAGTTCGCCGACCTCGCCCTCTGACATCCCGGCGTCGACGGCCGCGTCGGCGAACTCCGACGGCGTGCTCGACTCGGGCCGGTCGACGTCCAGATGCTCGGTCATCTCGCGCCAGGCGCGGTACACCTCGTTTTCCACGTCGACGTCGTCCTCGATCCGGTCGGCCGCCCGGCCGGCGGCCCGGCCGATCGCCTGCCGCTGCTCGGCCGGCGTCTCGGCCTCGTCGTCCGGATCCTCCTCGTCGTCCCCCGTATCGCTGTACAGGTACAGGCCGACGACGGCGACCGCCGCGACGCCGAGCACGAGCATGACGAGGGCGGTCGGCAAGGTCGGGTCGGTCATGCTGCCGCCGCCGCTACCCAGCGGCCCACTCGACCCGTTCCCCTCACCTGGCCCCGACCCCGACGTGATGTTCATCGGGGTGGCGTTCCCTCCCTGAAAATCGATCCCACAGCCGGCCGTGAGCAGGAGCACGAGTATCAGTAGCGGAAGCCCGGCCGCGAACGTCATCCCGAACGCGGTCAGCCCGCCGTATCGGGTGTAGAAGAACACGGCGATGGCGGCCAGGATCGCGGCCAAAGCCAGATACGGTCCCGGGCCCGAGAAGAGCTGAATACAGGGAGGGATCGGTACCCCGCCAGTGGTGTTGGGCTGCTGGCTTTCGTCACCGAGGCCGCCTCCCTGGGAGGGGTTATCGGTCGGCATCGGATTGATACCGCCACCTCCCCCGCCGGTGTCGACGGGAGAGGTGAGCGTGGACGCCGCCAGCGTGATGGCGAGCACGCAGACGATGCCGATCAGGACAGGGCGGAGGGCATCTCTATCCACAGGCGGTCTTGCATCATTGCTCACTTATGCTTTCCGTATCGGCGGGACGTGTCAGGAAAGAAGTGTACCGCGTGGGTGTCGCCGGGTCGACGGCCGAACGCACGCTATGCCAGTTCGGTCAGCGCGAGCAGGATCGACGGCGCGACCAGCAACACGACGCCGACGACCAGCAGCACCGCTGGCAGGACGAGCAGTCCCGAGTCCGTCAGGAGCCACAGCCCCAGGCCGGCCAGGACTGCGAGCACCCCGAGAAGCCGGAGGATCCAGGCGATCGCTTGTTCAAGCCCCGAGTCGACGACCAGTTCGACGACTTCGAGTGCTTCGTCCATGCTCGGCCGGGATATCTCGCGCTTGCCGTATATGTTCTGTGGGTCGCGGTTCGGCGCTCGTTCGGACGGCGACGGCGATCCTGAATTTCCACACAGAACTGAGATAATTCCTTGATTCTATTCCTCTATCAAAGCTTAAATACAAAGCGGAGCCACACCTCGGGCGTGTCCGACTCACCCACGCTCGAACTGGCGACGGAGGCCGAACGGACCCGCGACGGGGCCGGCGGCGCGGTGCCGCCGCCGCTCCCGCCGGACGACCCGGAAGCGTGGTACGCACCCGACGTGCAGGCCCAGTACGAACTCCGCCCGGACGTGGTTGCGACGGTCCGGGAGGCGGACGACGCGTTCGCGTACGACGTGCGCGAACCGCGCCTCTCGGCCGCGGACTGGCACGCCGTCCGGTCGGTCGTCGACCACTTCGAGAGCGCCACGCTCCGCCGGCCGCTCACCCGGGAGGGAACCGCCGAGCGCATGCGGGAGGGGTTCGCGCCGAAGTACCGGCGCGCCATCGACCGGCTGACCGACGGCACCGCGGCCGCCCGCCGCCGGGTCGGGTACGTCGCCCTCCGGGACGTGCGCTGTCTCGGCGACCTGACGCCGCTGGCGCTCGACGACGACATCGAGGTGGCCGACACCGCAGGCGACCGACTGGTCGTCCACACGGCCGACTACGCGCCGGCCGAGACCGACCTACCCGCGGACCCCGAGTTCATCGAGCGCTTCGTCAGCGAGCGCGTCGACACGTACACCGTCCCGTTCCGAGGGTTCGAGATACCCGTCGTCCTCTACCGCGAGCACCTGCTCGGCAACGACGCGTTCACGACGAAGTACGCCGTCGTCGAACCGGACCTCCTGCCGGGCGACGAGGCGCTGGTCGAGGAGTGCAAGGAGCGCGTCTGGGAGGCGAACGTCGGCGAAGTGATCGACGGTGCCCCGGCGGGGGACGGGGATGCCCGCGAGGCGTTCATCCGTAACCGGGCGTCGAAGTACCTCTCGCGGCAGCTCACGGCCCGGAACACCCGGGCGTGGCTCGACGCCGCCACGTACCGCACGAAGGCGGCCCTCGCGGAGTACGGCGTCGGCGTCCCGCCGGTCGACGACCGCTACGCCGAAGACCGGCTGTCGGACCTGGTGTACTACGTCCTGCGGGACTTCGTGGGGCAGGGCAAGCTGACGGTGCCCGTCCGCGACCCCAACCTGGAGGACATCGAGGCCAACCGCGTCGGCGAGCGCGTCAAGGTGGTTCCGCGCAGCGGCGTCGACGACGGGAGCCGGGTCCCGACGAACCTCGTCTTCGAGGACGAGCGGGAGTTCGTCAACGTCGTCACGCAGCTGGCGGCCGCGGACGGCACCGAACTCAACGCCAGCAACCCCAGCGCGAAGGTGAACCTGCGCCCCGCCGGCGTCGACGACGACGTGACGATCCGATGTGCCGTCGCGCTGCCGGTGATCAGCGAGGACGGCCCGCACGTCTCGATCCGCAAGCAAGCGCCCGACGCGATGACGCCGGTCGACCTCGTGGAGCGCGATAGCCTCCCGACGGAACTGGTGGCGCTGCTGTGGATGCTGTACGAGCACCACTGCGTCGTGCTGTTCTCCGGTCCGACGGGCGTCGGCAAGACGACGCTGATGAACGCGCACATGCCGTTCATTCCCTTCGAGGACCGCCCGATCAGCATCGACGAGGGGTCCCGGGAGGTTCGCCTCCCCCACGAGACCGGCGTCTCGCTGACGACGCGTGACCACGAGGACGAGTTCAAGCAGGTGTCGATGGCCGACCTGATGACCGAGTGCAACTACCTCAACCCCGACGTGGAGGTGATCGCGGAGATCAACACGCCCGAGAGCTTCGAGACGTTCGCGGAGACGCTGAACACCGGCCACGGGGTCATCGGGACGACCCACGCCGAGGACGTGGAAAAGCTGGTCAACCGCGTCGTCGAGCAGGGGCTGCCGCCGTACCTGCTGACCGAGATCGACCTCGTCGTGTTCCCGAAACACGTCGGGGGCGAGCGCTACGCCGGGCAGGTCGTCGAGTTCCTGAGCGAGGAGGCGTTCGAGCGCCTCGACGGCGGCGAGGGCCGCGGGACGATAGCGAAGGGCGACACGACGGTCTGCTGGAACACGGTCGCCGAGCGCGAGAGCGACGGGTCGTTCAGCGTCGACTACGCCCACCCGGATATGCCCGGGACCGACGCGACGGCGAAACACAACGGCGTCCGCGTGTTCCACCGGCTGGCGGCCCGGACCGACCGACCGGTCGAGGCCGTCGAGGCGGAGTTCCACCGCAAACACGGCTACGTCCAGTACCTCGTCGACGAGGGCGTCCGCGACTTCGACGCCCTCTTCGACTTCCTCGCGGACCTGGAGTCCAACGAGGCGGCGACCGTCGAACGGGCGACGAGCGAGCGCGGCCCCGTCGGTGGCGAGGGATGACCGGGACGGAGCCCTCCGCACGGACGGACGTGTCGCTCCGGGGCGCGGCGCGGCCCACCGCGGCGGTCGACCGCCTGCTGTACGCCCTGTTCTCCAGACACGCCGACGGGGCGCGCCACGCTGGTGACCGCAAGCAGTACCGCGGGACGGACATGCGGGTGAGCTTCGGCGTGTACGTCGCCCGGGTGTACGGGCTCTCGTGGTTCGTGTTCCTCGTGCTCGCAGCCCTCGGCTTCGCCGGCCTGCTTGCAGTCCCGGTCGGGACGATGTCGACGGCCGTCGCCTTCGTTCACGACGGCGTCCCGGTGCTGAATCGGGTCGCGGTCGGGCCGGTGCCCCGCGTCGCCCTCGCCGCGGCCGGCGGCGTGTTCGTCGGCGGGGTCGGGAAACGCGCCACGGTCGCGCTCGGCGGCCGGTATCTCGGCTGGCTCGCCCGCTCCCGGCGGTCGAACATCGGCCGGACCCTCCCCGGCGCGGTCCGGTACCTCCACGCCCTCTCGACCGGGAGCGACAGCCCGCGGGCGATGCTCCGAAAGGTGGCGGACAACCGGAGCGCGTACGGCGACACGGCCGTCGCGTGCCGGAAGGCGCTGAACAAGGCGGCGCTCACCGGGAGCCTGAGCGAGGGGCTCCGGATCGTCGCCCGCGACACGCCCTCGCGGGACACGCTGGCCCCGTTCCTGCTGAAGTTCCGCGAACACGCCGACCAGGGGGCCGAGGAGCTGACCTCCTACCTGCGGCTGGAGAGCCGGATGCTCTCCCACCGCCAGCAGCGCGCCCGCGAGCAGGCCGAGGGGTTTCTGGAACTGCTCGCTGAGCTGTTCATCGTCCTGCTCGTCCTCCCGTCGCTGCTCGTCATCGTCCTCACCGTGATGAGCGTCCTCTCCCCCGAACTGAGCGACCCCGTGCAGACGCCGGTCGGGGAGACGACCGTCCGCGGGCTGCTGGTGTACGTGAGCGCGGGGTTCGTCCTCGCCACCGGCGCGATCGCAGCCTGGCTGGTGGGCGCGCTCAGGCCGCCCGGCCAGTCGCTCCCGGGGTATCGCCGTCCCGAGGGCGTGCTGGCGACGCTGCGCTCCGCATCGACCAACCCCGCGAGCGCGACGGTCGTTCTGGGACCGGTCGCGCTCGCCGTCGCCGGACTGCTCCGGACCGTGTCGTACGACCCGGTCAACGTCGCGCTGCTTGGTTACGCCGCGTTCGCGGTCCCGGTCGGGCTGGTCGCCGTGCGCCGGGCCCGGATCGACGACGCGAAGGACAGGGAGATCAAGGACTTCGTCCACGCGGTGTCGAGCCACGTCAGCCTCGGACGCCCGTTCTCGGAGGCCGTCGCGGTCGTCGCCCGGGACGTGGACCTCGGGGCGCTCGACGAGGACGTGGCCGACCTGGCGTTCAACGCCAACCTCACCACGTACGAGGGCGACCTCCGGACGGCGGCGCTGGACCGGTTCGTCGACCGCGTCGGGACGCCGCTGGCCGAGCAGACGATGGGGCTCGTCACCGGCGCGCTGGAGGCCGGCAGCGACGCGGAGGACGTGTTCGACACGCTCCAGACCGAGGTCGGGCGGCTCTACCACGAGAAGAAGGCGCTCCGGAACGCGATGCTCGTCTACGTCGCGGTCGGCTGGACGACGGCGCTGCTCATCGTCGGCATCGTCGTCGCGGTCGACGGCTACGTCATCGACGGGTTCGCACAGCTCTCGTCGGTGTCCGGCGTCTCGACGTTCGACCCGGACGCCATCCAGCCGGCCCGTGAGCGCCGCCGCTTCTACGTCGTCACGCAGGCGACGATGCTGGCCAGCGGCTGGTTCGCCGGCATGGCAAGTCGCGGCCGCTACGACGCTCTGCTGCACTCCGGCCTGCTCGTGCTGGTCGCGTACTTCGTGTTCGCGGGGGTGGGGATGACGTGACCCGCCGGCGTGTTACCTCGGACTCCCGGACCGGCCGCGCCCAGTCGAACGTCGTCGGCGTCGCCGTCCTGCTGGGTATCACGGTGATCGCGCTTGGCGCGCTGACTGCGAGCATCGGCGCGGTCGTCCAGAGCAACGCGGCGACGGCCGACGCCGACCGCGTCGCCGCCGGGTTCGAGGAGGCGATCAGACCGGTCGAGGCGACCGGCCACCACCGCGGCCGGGTCGCCGTCTCCAGCGGCACGTTCTCGACGGCCGACCGCGACCTCCGGGTGCTGAACGCGTCGGGCGTCGTGGCGACGACGACCGTCGACGCGCTGGTGTACGAGTCCGGCGACCGGACGGTCCGGACCCTCTCGGGGGCTATCATCCGCGGCGACGACGGCGGCTCCCGGATGTACCGACCGCCGCCGATTACTGCGAGCCGACGGGCTGGCGGCGTCCTCGTCGTCGGTGCGGGCCGGCTGAACGCCTCGGCAGGGTCAGTCGGGGGCAACGGCGAGACGGAACTCGTCCTCCGGTCGAACGTCACGCATCACCGGCGGAGCCTCGGGAACGGCACGTACCGCGTCGCCGTCGAGACCGAGACGCCGGCCGCGTGGCGGTCGTACTTCGAGCGCCTGAACGCCACCGTCGTCTCAGAAGACCGTGACTTCGACGGCGACGGCGTGGGGAGCGTCGTCGCCCGGTTCCCGGGCGACCGGACGGCGTACCTCGTCGTCCACGACCTGCGACTGGAGGTGGCGC